>DATENZ010000021.1:0-15084 GCA_035274625.1 Gaiellaceae bacterium | reverse complement strand
TCACGGTCCTCAGCGCCGCAGAGCCGGTCCGGAGGACGGCCGCGTTCAGACCCTTCAAAAGCTGCCCGGCGACGTCGAGCGCGACGTTCGGCCTGGCCTCGAAGTTCGCGCCGACCGTGCCGATCGGGATCCGCCGCTCGGCGACGACGAGCCCGTTCGCGAGGGTGCGGGAGCCGATCTCCCGCTCGAGCGGCTCGAGGGCCGCCGTCGCCCCGACCTGCGACACGAGGCCCTCGAGCCGCCGCTCGTCGAGGCGCAGCCGGTCGAGCATTCCCTCGTCGAGGTGGGGCGACGCAGCTTCGACGTCGGCGCGATTCGCGGCGAGCACGTCCGCCCGCCGCTCGTTCAGGATCGCGGCCGCCGCCCCGAGCGCGTCGGCAACCGCGTCGTCGCTCAGACGGGCCGCAGCAGCCCGCGCGGCGGCCGCCTCCTGCTCGATCTGCTCGCGTACGGCCACTTTCGTATGTATAGTCGCTGCCGAGAGCGGGCGATCCCCGCTCACATCGAGAGAGGCTGAGGGAACCGGCCCGAAGACGCCTCGGCAACCTGCCCCGGCGCTCTGTTGACCCAGAGCAGGGACAAGGTGCCAAGCCCGGCCGAGCCACCCGGCTCGGAGGATGCGAGCGAGAGGAAAGGAGAAGTTCGTTGCCCGCCACAGCACTCCGTTGCCGCAACTGCCAGACCGACCACGCCCTCGAGGCGATCGGCGTCTGCTCACACTGCTGGGGCCCGCTGGACCCCGTGTACGACCGTGCCCAGCTCGCCGCCCGCGCGACGCATGATGCGATCGCGGCCGGGCCGCCGTCGATCTGGCGCTACGCGCCCTTCCTGCCGGTCGAGGCGCCGGCCGAGCAGCGGCTCGCGCCCGGGCTCACGCCACTGGTGCGCGCACCCCGCCTGGCCGAGGAGGTCGGGCTGCGCGAGCTCCACCTGAAGCTCGACACCGCGAACCCGACCCACTCGTTCAAGGACCGCGTCGTCGCCGTCGCCGCTGCCAAGGCGCAGGAGCTGGGCCTGACGACACTCGCGTGCTCGTCGACCGGAAACCTCGCGAACGCGGTCGCCGCCCGGGCAGCCGCGGAGGGCCTCGAGGCGGCGGTCTTCTGCCCGGCGGACCTGGAGCGGGAGAAGCTGACCGCAACCGCCGTGTACGGAGCGACGCTCTACGCCGTCTCCGGGACCTACGACGACTGCAGCCGGCTGACCACCGAGCTGTCGTTCGAGCTGCCCTGGGCGTTCGTGAACGTCGGCCTGCGCAGCTACTACGCGGAGGGGTCCAAGACGCTCGCGTACGAGATCGCGGAGCAGCTCGGGTGGCAGACGCCCGACGTCGTCGTCTCGCCGATCGCTTCCGGCTCCCTGTACACGAAGCTGCATCAGGGCTTCTCCGACCTGCTCGAGCTCGGGCTCGCCGAGGGCCCGCAGCCGCGGCTCGTCGGCGGCCAGGCCGAGGGCTGCTCGCCGGTCGCGACCGCCTTCGCCGAGGACGCTCAGGTCCGCCCGGTCCGGCCGGCGACGGTGGCCCGCTCGCTCGCGATCGGGAGCCCCGCGGACGGGAACCTCGCCGTCGAGACGGCTCATGCGAGCGGCGGTGCGATCCACGCGGTCGCCGAGGAAACGGTCGGCGAGAGCATGGCGTTGCTCGCCGAGACGACGGGAGTATTCGGCGAGACGGCTGCCGGCGTGACGCTCGCGGCGCTCCGCGCCGCGATCTCGGCAGGCCAGATCGGTGCCGAGGACCGCGTCGTACTGCTCGTCACCGGCGACGGCCTGAAGACGCTCGCCCCGGTCGCCGAGCGGCTGCAGCCGGTGTCGATCGATGCCGACGCAGATGTTTTCCTGGAGCGCCTCGTCGCCGTCGCGTAGTCCACGGCTTTAGATTTTGTAGTAGCTTTCCTTTTTGAAGGAAGCGATGGCGACTCCTCCGATTTCCGCGCGTCCCGTTAAGCCCGCGCCCGACTGGGAGCTCGTCTACAAGCGCAACCCGGTCGAGCGGATCAAGCGCGACAAGAGCCCGCTCGGCATCCTCGACGAGCTTCCGGCGCTGATCGCGGCCGGCTACGAGCGGGTGCCAGAAGAGGATTTGGTCCGGCTGAAGTGGTGGGGGCTCTACCACGACAAGCCGAAGGTGGGCACGTTCATGCTCCGGATCAAGCTGCCCGGGGGACGGGTCTCGCCCACCGGCCTGCGCGCGATCGGCGAGATCTCGAATCGGTTCGGTCGCGGCGACGGGGAGATCTCGACGCGCCAGAACGTGCAGCTGCACTGGCTGGAGCTCGGCGCCCTGCCGGAGGTCTTCGACCGCCTGCACGCCGGCGGGCTGACCTCCGCGGGCGGCTGCGGCGACGCCGTCCGCAACATCACGGGCTGCCCGGTCGCCGGGATCGGCGCAGACGAGCTCTTCGACGCGCAGCCGGTGGTCGACGAGGCGGCCGCGTTCTTCTACGGGAACCCCGACTACTCGAACCTCCCGCGCAAGCACAAGATCACGATCGCGGCGTGCGCCGACCGCTGCAACGCGCCCGAGATCAACTGCATCGCGCTCGTCGGCGCCGTCCACGAAGGCGCCGACGGGTTCGCCGTCCAGGTCGGGGGCGGACTCTCCTCGGTGCCGCGAATCGCGCGCGACCTGGGCGTCTTCGTCCCGAAGAACGAGGCGGTCGAGGTGCTCGGCGCGCTCCTGGACGCCTGGAAGGAGGACCTCCGCTACCGCGTCTCGCGCGTCAAGGCGCGGATGAAGTTCATGGTCGACGACTACGGCGCCGAGGGAATGCGCGCCGAGGTCGAGCGCCGCCTCGGGCGGCGGCTCGCGGACTTCCAGCTCCCGCCGCCGGGCGAGTTCGGCGACCACGTCGGCGTCCACGAGCAGAAGCAGCCCGGCCTGTACTACGTCGGCGCCCCGGTGCACGTCGGGCTCGTCAGCGGCGACCAGCTGATCGCGCTGGCCGACCTCGCCGAGAGTGTCGGCGGCGACGTCCGCCTCACCCGGCAGCAGAACCTCGTCGTCACGAACGTGCCCGAGGCGCGCGTCGACGACACGGTCGCGTCGCTCGCGGCGATCGGCTTCCCGCTCGAGGTCAACCCCGTCCGTGCCTCCGCCATCGGCTGCACGGGCGAGCCCCACTGCAACTTCTCGGTGACGGAGACGAAGACGCGGCTCGATTCGCTCGTCCAGCATCTCGAGGCGCGCTTCGGCGACGAGATCGCCGGCCTCCGGCTCCACCTCGATGGGTGCCCGCACGCCTGCGCGCAGCACTGGGTCGGCGACATCGGGTTCCAGGGCACCACGGCGCGCGACGAGGAAGGGCGGCGCCGGCAGGCGTACGACATCTTCCTGCGCGGCGGCCTCGGCCCGCGTGCGGCAATCGCGCGGCCCGTCTTCCGCCGGGTGCCGACCGAGGAGCTGGACGAGGCCGTCGACCGGCTCGTCGAGGGGTGGCTGGGAGCGCGCGCCGACGGTGAGGACTTCCGGGCGTTCTGCGACCGGACGAGCGACGACGAGCTGGGGATCCTCGTGGGGCGGGAGCCGGCGCGAGGGCGACAGGAAAGGGAGGCCGCATGATCGCTCACTTTGCGTTCGCTCTCGTGGGGGAAACCATGTTTCCCCCACGGACCCCCTTCTTCCAGAGGCCGATCTCGCAAGGGGAACCTCCCGGTTCCCCTGGGACCCCTCCCCCCACTCATCGGCCGGAGGCCGGTTGATGAGTGTCGACCTGATCGACGAGCTGGAAGCCGGGGAGCTGTCGGTCGAGTTCGAGGGCCGCGAGCCGCAGGAGCTGCTCGAGTGGGCGCTCGAGCGGTTCTCGCCCCGGATCGGCCTCTCGACCGCATTCCAGATCGACGGCGTCGCGCTGATCGACATGGCGTACGAGCTCGACCCGGCGATGGAGGTCTTCGGCGTCGACACCGGCCGGATGCCCGAGGAGACGTACGAGCTGGTCGAGCAGCTCCGCGACCGTTACCCCGGGCTGAACCTCCAGCTGCTCGCCCCCGAACCGCGCCAGGTGCAGGCGATGGTCGCGCGGCACGGCCCGAACCTCTTCTACCGCCAGGTCGAGAAGCGGCTGCTCTGCTGCAACGTCCGGAAGGTCCAGCCGCTCACGCGCCACCTCGCGACGCTCGACGCGTGGATCACCGGACTTCGCCGCGACCAGTGGGCGACGAGGACGGACATCCGGAAGATCGAGATCGACCACGACCACGGTGCGATCGTGAAGCTCAACCCGCTCGCGGAGTGGACGGAGGACGAGGTCTGGGAGTACGTCCGCGAGCGCGGCGTTCCGTACCACCCGCTCTACGACCGCGGGTACACGTCGATCGGCTGCGCGCCGTGCACGCGGGCGATCCGCCCCGGGGAGAGCGGCCGCGACGGGCGCTGGTGGTGGGAGGAGAACGCTCCCAAGGAGTGCGGCATCCACTGCGCGATCGAGACCGGCGGCCTGGAGCACGAGCTGCGGGCGCTGATCGGCGAGCACCATGACTAGTGCCGTCCGCGTGAGCGGCGAGGCCCAGGAGGTCGCGCTCGCCGAGGCGCAGGCAGTGCGTGCGCTCGCCTCCGACGAGGGCTACCGGGAGCGGCTCGCCGCGCTGGTCGGTGCCGCCACAGAGGGCGAGCTCGAGGCCGAGGACGCGGAGACGCTCGAGGAGGTGCTGGAGCTCGGCCTCCAGAGCGGGCGGATCCGCGCGCTCTACGGCCCGGGCGGCGAGCAGGCCGCGCTGTCGCTCTACCGCCGCCTTCCGCGCGGGGCCGAGCTCGTCGAGAGCGCCCGCGAGGTGAGTGACGCTCTGCGCGCGCTCGAGGGACGCGAGCTCGGCGCGATCGAGCTGAAAGCGGTGGGGCCCGGAGCCTTCACGCTCTCGCTGACCGCCGGGGAGCTCGAGCTCTCGCTGCGCCTCGACCGCCAGGGTGCCCGCCTCCAGAGCGTGGGGGTGTGAGGTGTCCGACCGGCGGTACTACATGGCGTGCCTCGACCTCGAGGGCCGCGCCTGCCTCGTCGTCGGCGGCGGCTCCGTCGGGCTCGAGAAGGCGAAAGGGCTGCTGGAGTGCGGAGCGACGGTCACGGTGGTGGCGCCGCAGATCGAACCGGACCTCCAGCTCCTGCACGTGCGCTGGCGGCGGAAGCGGTACGACGCCGCCGACCTGAACGGCAACTTCGTCGTCGTCGCGGCGACGTCGAACCGCTCGCTGAACCGCCGCATCTTTCTCGACGCGGAGGAGCAGTCGATGCTCTGCAACGTCGTCGACACGCCCGAGCTCTGCAGCTTCATCCTCCCGGCCGTCTACCGGCGCGACCCGATCGCGCTCGCCGTCTCGACGGGCGGCGCATCGCCGGCGCTGGCGAAGCGACTGCGGGACGAGCTCGGCGAACGCATCCGCCAGGAGCACGTCGACCTGGCGCGGCGACTGCGTGAGCTGCGGCCCTGGGTGCGGCTTCACTACCACTCCTACCGCGAGCGCCGGGACTTCTTCGAGGCGCTCGTCGAGGAGTCGTTGCGGTGACGGTTTACCTGGTCGGCGCGGGCCCGGGCGATCCCGGCCTGATCACGGCGCGGGGGCTCGAGCTCGTCCGGACCTGCGACGTCCTCATCCACGACCGCCTCGTCGCGGACGAGCTCGTCGCCGAGGCACCCGCCAATGCGATCCGGATCGGCCGCGAGCGCCTCGAGCAGCAGGAGATCAACAGGCTGCTCGTCCTCCACGGGCGGCGCGGCCTGGACGTCGTCCGGCTGAAAGGGGGCGACCCGTTCGTCTTCGGCCGCGGCGGGGAGGAAGCACTCGTCCTCGAAGGGGCCGGCATTCTGTACGAGGTCGTGCCGGGAGTGTCGTCGCTCAGCGCCGTCCCGGCGGCGGCCGGCATCCCGATCACCCACCGTGGGATCTCGTCGCAGGTGACAGTCGTCCAGGGCCATGGGCCGATCGACTTCCGGGGCCTGGCGCAGACGCCGGGGACTGTCGTGTTCTTCATGGCGCTCGGCCGGCTGCCGGAGATCGCCGCCGGGCTGGTCGCGCACGGGATGAGCGCGGACACGCCGGCCGCCGTGATCGCGAGCGGGACGACGAGCGCTCAGGAGGTCGCCGTCGCTCCGCTCGTGGACATCGCCGACGCCGCCGCGGGGTTCCCGCCGCCCGCCCTCGTCGTCGTCGGCGAGGTGGTCTCGCTCTCGCCGCATGCCGACGCGTGGGTTGAGATGCTTGCGGCACACGCTTGAGCACACAGGCCGCCTCACCGACGATCGTCCCCCGCCTCGGCGTCCTCGCCGACGCGCTCCTGGTGCTGGCCGGCACCGGGCTCGTCGCCGGTGCGGCGCAGATCTCGTTCTCGCTCCCGTTCACGCCGGTGCCGATCACGGGGCAGACCTTCGCCGTCGTACTGGTCGGCGCGTCGCTCGGCACGGTCCGTGGTTTCAGCAGCCTCTTCCTCTACCTCTGGCTCGGCGTCGCCGGCGCGCCGATCTACGCGGACCACGCCCACGGCTGGTCGGTGATCACCTCCGCGAGCGGCGGGTACATCGTCGGCTTCGTCCTCGCGTCCGCGGTGATCGGCTACCTCGCCGAGCACCGCTGGGATCGCCGCCTGTCGTCGGCGATCGGCTCGATGCTGACGGGCAACGTGATCATCTATCTGGTCGGCCTCCCGTGGCTGGCAGTCGTCCTCGACACGAACCTGGAGAAGACGCTCGAGTACGGCCTCTATCCGTTCGTCCCCGGTGACATCTTCAAGCTCTACGTGGCGGCCGGCCTCTTGCCCGGCGCATGGAAGGTCGTCGAGCGGATCAAGCGCATCGCGTGAGGTTCCTCACGTCACAGGGGCGTCGCTCGCAAAGGAGGCACGCGAGCGGCGGCAGCCCTCGGCGGAGCCCGGCTCTGCCCGGCGTGAGCCGAAGGCGACCTGTGGCGTGAGGGTCGTCTGCCTGCCCGGTGACGGGATCGGGCCGGAGGTGATGGCAGCGGCGCAGGAGGTCCTCGCAGCGCTCGCCCCCGACGCCGAGCTCGAGGACCGGCCGTTCGGAGGCGGGGCGATCCTCGAGACGGGAACGCCGCTGCCCGACGAGACGCTGGCGGCGTGCAAGGAGGCGGACGCGGTGCTGCTGGCGGCCGTGGGGCTGCCGCAGTTCGACGGCGCCGACGTGCGTCCCGAGCAGGGCCTGATCGGGCTGCGGCGCGAGCTCGACGTCTACGCGAACCTGCGCCCGGCACGCGGCGGCGAGGTCGACCTCCTCGTCGTCCGGGAGCTCGTAGGCGGGCTCTACTACGGGGCGAAGGGGACGCGTGAGGACGGGACGGTCTTCGACACGTGCGAGTACCACCCGCGGCAGGTCGAGCGGATCGCGCGGCGCGCGTTCGAGCTGGCCAGGGCGCGGAGCGGCCGGCTGGCATCGATCGACAAGGCCAACGTGCTCGAGACTTCGCGGATGTGGCGGCGCGTGGTCTCGGACGTCGCCGCGGACTACGAGGACGTCGAGCTCGAGCACGTGCTGGTCGACACGGCGGCGATGCAGCTCGTCCAGGCACCGGATCGCTTCGACGTGCTCGTCACCGAGAACACGTTCGGCGACATCCTCTCGGACGAGGCGGCGGCGGTGACCGGCGGCCTCGGCCTCGCCGCCTCCGCGAGCCTCGGCGACAGCGGCCCCGGCATCTTCGAGCCCGTCCACGGATCGGCGCCCGACATCGCGGGCCGCGGCGTCGCGAATCCGGCGGCGATGCTGCGCTCGGTCGCCCTGATGCTCGAGCACGGGCTCGGCCGACCGGAGCCGGCACGGCGGCTGGACGCGGCGGTCGACGAGGCGCTGAGCCACACACCGACGCCGGATCTCGGCGGCACCGCCACGACCGCGGAGCTGACTGCGTCGGTGCTGGCAACGCTCGCCACTGCTTGAAGCCGTTGACGAATCCCGCCGCTCGCCCTAGTCTTGATCGACCGATGTCGCGCGCCGGCGCTCACCGCTCGAACTACCTCTTTGCGATCTTCGGCGCGCGCGTCTTTACGCGCTAGCCGGCGTCCCACCGCCCTCGTCGGCTAGCTCACTCAGGCGGTTCCTCGTAGTCCTTCGTCCCTCCCCGAGAAAGGGCGTGACCGTGCCCCCCGAGTCGCCAATCGAGCCGCTGAAAGCCCCCAAGCCCCCGCCTTCGCCCGAAGGCCACTACTGCGCGTGCGCCATTCCGCTCGCGGTCGAGCGTGCCGAGCGGCACGGCGCGGCCTACCGCGTCTGCGCCCGCTGCGAGCTCCCGATTCCCGTCCGCTGGAGTCGTTGGTGAGCGCGTTGAGCGTCGCCTACGCAGGCCGCGACGGCGCCCACGCGGCCTCGGCGTGCGACCGCCTGTTCCCGAGCGAAGCGGAGATCGTGCCGCTCCCGAGCTTCACCGCCGTCGCCGAGGCGGCGGTCTCCGGCGCGGTCGATTACGGCGTGCTCCCGATCGAGAGCTCGCTGAGCGGCCCCGTCGCGGAGACCCACGACCTGCTCCAGGCCTCGCCGCTCTCGATCGGCAGCGAAACCGTGCTCCGCATCCGGCACTGCCTCGTCGGCGTCGCGAAGGTGCCGCTCGACCAGATCCGCGTCGTCCGCTCGCACCCGGCAGCGCTCGATCAGTGCCGGCGGCTCCTCGCCGCGATGCCGTGGGCAACCGCGATCGCCGCCGGGACGACGGCCGAAGCGGCGGCCGACGTCGCCGAGCGCGGCGACCCGACCGAGGCGGCGATCGCGGGCGAGCGAGCGGCCGTCCTCTACGGCCTCGACGTGATCGCAGGAGACGTCGGCGACCATCCCGAGGCGTACACGCGGTTCGTCTCGGTGACGACGCACACGCGCCTCGACCGCACCGACGGCGAATGGCGTACTGCCTTCTCCTTCGTCACCGACCACCGACCCGGCGCTCTCGTCCGGGCGATCGAGCCGTTTGCCCGCCATCGCATCGACCTCGTACAGCTCGTTTCCCGCCCGATCCCGGACACGCCGTGGCGATACTGCTTCCATGCGGTCCTCGCCGGCCACCCGCTCGACCCCGTGATCCGCGCGTCGCTCGCGGAGGTGCGCGCCAACACGCGCCGGCTGAAGGTCTTCGGCTCGTATCCGGCTGCGGAGGCGGTCGAATGACCGATCCAGTCGTCGACCAGATCCGGGAGCAGATCACCGACACCGACCGGGCGTTGATCGAGGCGCTCAACAAGCGGATCAAGCTCGTCCAGCAGCTCTGGCGGTACAAGGAGCGGCACGGGCTGCCGCTGCACGACCCGGCGCGGGAGGAATGGATGCTCAGCTACCTGTCGCGTGCGAACCGCGGCCCGCTCTCGACCGACGGGCTGGCGGAGATCTACGCCCAGATTCTCGACCTGACGAAGCGGGAGACCGCGCAGCCCGCGGAAGCCTAGGCCGTGGCAAAGACGCTGTTCGAGCGCGTGTGGGAGACGCACGTCGTGCGCGAGGAGCCGGGCAGACCCGCGCTCCTCTATGTCGACCTGCACCTGATCCACGAGGTCACCTCGCCGCAGGCGTTCGAGGGGCTGCGGCTCGCGGGACGGCGCGTGCGCCGGCGCGATCTCTCGCTGGCGACGATGGACCACAACGTGCCGACCGTGGACGGGCCGATCTCCGATCCGCTCGCCCGCGCCCAGCTCGACGCGCTCCGGCGCAACTGCGAGGAGTTCGGCGTCCCGCTGTACGCGACCGGCAGCGGCCGGGAGGGGATCGTGCACGTGATCGGCCCGGAGCTCGGCGTCACTCAGCCGGGGATGACGATCGTCTGCGGCGACAGCCACACCTCGACGCACGGCGCGTTCGGTGCGCTCGCGTTCGGGATCGGGACGTCGGAGGTCGAGCACGTCCTCGCGACCCAGACGCTCCCCCAGCGGCGCCCGCGGACGATGCGCGTCTCGCTCGAGGGCGAGCTGCCGCTCGGCGTCACCGCCAAGGATGCGATCCTCGGCGCGATCGGAAGGATCGGCATCGCGGGCGGAGCCGGCCACGTGATCGAGTACGCCGGCCCGGTCGTCCGCGGTCTGTCGATGGAAGGCCGCATGACGATCTGCAACATGTCGATCGAGGGCGGCGCCCGCGCCGGGATGATCGCCCCGGACGACACGACGTTCGCCTACCTCGAAGGCCGTCCGGGCGCACCCGCCGGCGCCGAGTGGGAGCGGCGGCTCGACGAGTGGCGGCGGCTTCCCTCCGACCCCGACGCGACCTTCGACCGCGAGGTCGAGATCGACGCGCGCGAGCTGGCGCCGCAGGTGACGTGGGGGACGAATCCCGGCATGGTCGTTCCGGTCGACGGGCGCGTGCCGGACCCCGGAGAGTTCGAGGATCCCGACGACCGGGCGGCCGCGGAGCGGGCGCTCGCCTACATGGCGCTCGAGCCGGGGACGCCGATCGGCGAGATCGGCATCGACCGCGTCTTCGTCGGCTCGTGCACGAACGCTCGGATCGAAGACCTCCGCGTCGCGGCCGCGATCGTGGCCGGACGGCACGTCCATCCGCAGGTGCGGGCGATGGTCGTCCCCGGCTCCGCGGCGGTCCGGCGCCGGGCCGAGGAGGAGGGACTGGACGAGATCTTCCGCCGCGCGGGCTTCGAATGGCGCCGCGCTGGCTGCTCGATGTGCCTCGGGATGAACCCGGACGTGCTCGCGCCGGGCGAGCGGTGCGCCTCGACGTCCAATCGCAACTTCGAGGGCCGCCAGGGCCGCGGCGGCCGGACGCACCTGGTCAGCCCCGCGATGGCCGCAGCGGCTGCGCTGGCCGGCCACTTCGTCGACGTCCGCGACCTCGACCGCGAGCCGGTCCCCGCATGAAGCCGTTTCGCCGCACCACCGGGCGCGTCGCCGTCCTCGACCGCGCCGACGTCGACACCGACCAGATCGTCCCGAAGCAGTTTCTGAAGCGGATCGAGCGGACCGGGTACGGCGAGTTCCTCTTCTACGACTGGCGGCAGGACCCCGACTTCGAGCTGAACCGCCCGGAGGCGGCGGGCGCGACGATCCTCGTCACCGGCCGGAACTTCGGCAGCGGCTCGTCGCGCGAGCACGCGGCCTGGGCGATCCAGGACTACGGCTTCGAGGTCGTGATCGCGCCGTCGTTCTCGGACATCTTCACGGCGAACGCCGCGCAGATCGGGCTCGTCCTGATCGTGCTGCCGGCGGACGAGGTGCGGGCGCTGGCGGCGGCGCGCGAGCTGACCGTCGACCTCGAGGCGCAGACGATCACCGGCCCGGAAGGCCGATCGATTGCGTTCGAGTTCGACCCCTTCCGCAAGCACTGCCTGCTGGACGGCCTCGACGACATCGCGCTCACGCTCGAGCACGAGCCGGAGATCGCCGCCTTCGAGGGAAGCCGAGGCGCCCTCGTCGATACGACGGCCCTTCCGGCCTGAGCGCTAGACGACGGAGAACGTTACGGTCACCGTCGCCTCGACGAGCTGCGTGCCCGGCTCGATCGGCGTCGACGCGTCGGCCGTCTTCGCCGCCACCGGCAGCGGCACCGGTCCGCCGCTCTCGGCCACGTCGGTGATGCGGCGGAGCTTCAGTCCCGCCGCCCGCGCGATCGTCTGCGCCTTCGCGCGCGCGTTGGCGATCGCGGCCTTCAGCGCCTGCCGGTAGAGCGCCTGCGCGTCGGAACGCCCGAGGTTCGGGCCGTTCACCTGGTTCGCGCCGGCGTCGACGGCCGCGTCGATCACGGCGCCCGTCTTGCCGAGCTCGCGAAGGGTCGCGCTCACCGAGTTCGCGGCGGTGTAGCCGACGATCTCGTCCCCGTTCTGCGAGTAGCGCGGCGAGAGCGAGACGGACTCGGTCCGGATGTCCGCTGCCGCGATCCCCTGTGCCTTCACCGCGGCGATCACCTTCGCCATCTCGGTTCCGTTGGCGCGGAGCGCCGCGGACGCAGTATTCGCGTTCGTCGTCACGCCGAACGAGACCTGTGCGCGGTTCGGCGTCGTCCGCACGGAGCCGGAGCCGGTGACGACGATCGAATGCGTGGGGACCGCCGCCGGCGCAGCGCCCGCAGCGCCCTGGAGAGAGAGTCCGACGACGGTCCCGAGGATGGCGAGGGCGGCGAAGGCGCGCATGTGCCCTCTATACGCCGCCGGCCGGACGGTTTGTCACAGGCGGGCTACGTCGTCGCGAGCGTCGGCGTCAGGTACTGCCGCCAGCTCGTCGGCAGCCCGGCAGGCGCGGCGAGCCTGATGAACAGCACCGGCGCGGGCGGGCGCGGCGGTCGCCGCATCGTCATCGACGCCTCCTCGGGCAGGCGGTCGCCCTTGCGGAGGTTGCAGGGTGCGCAGGCCGTGACGACGTTCTCCCACACCGAGTCGCCGCCGCGGCTCCTCGGGACGACGTGATCGAGGGTGAGACGTCCTCCACTCGTCCCGCAGTAGACGCAGCTCCACTCGTCGCGGGCGAAGAGCGCGCGACGTGAGATCTTCCGTTGCGCCGAGCGCGGCACGCGCACGTAGGTGACGAGCCTGATCACGTGCGGGCGCGGAAAGGTGTCGGTCGCGGAATGAAGCGGCGTCTCGTGCTCCTCGAGCACCTCCGCCTTTCCCTTGAACACGAGCACGTGTGCCCTGCGGACGGAACACACGTTCAGCGGCTCATAACTCGCATTCAGTACGAGTACTTGTCCCAACTCGGATTTAGCGTAGCGAAGCGATCTGGCGCGGGAGTCTAGGTTTCGGCCATGGCTCGCTCGACCGCCTCCTGCTCTTCCGGAGACAGTGCAATCGCCGCCCGCCCGCGCTCGAGTTGCTTCGCGTAGACACGCGCGTAGTCCCGTCCCTGGATCACCGTGAGCACGACGCCGGTCCGCGAGGAGTCGAGCAGGGCGACCGAAGCGGACTGGTGGCCGCCGGTCTCCTCGTAGGCGTCGTAGCGGACGAGTGCCGTCCGCGCGACCGCTCGGTCGACGCGGCGGTCGACCCGGGCCAGCGCCGCCGCAACCTCGTCGACGGCACGGTGCAGGTCGTCGATCCGCCCCTGGAGCGACACCGCGAAGTCGACGATGTCGGTCTTCGCCTCGCCGCCGAGCAGGACGTCGTGGGACCGCCGCAGCGCGGACAGCTTCGAGAGGCCATGAAGGGCGACTCCGACCGCCGCTGCCGCCACCGCAACGGCAACGACGGCGATCCAGCCCGCGACGCCCACGCTCTAGCCGAGCGAGAAGATGACCGAGTACTGGGCCGAGTTGTTGCCCGTGTTCTTCTCCTCCGGCACGGGCTGGATGTCCACCTTCACGGTCGTCCGGGTGGCGAACTGCACCTGGCCGAGGTTGCTGAAGATCACCGTCTTCTGCTCGCCGGGGTTGATCAGGTCGATCGTCTTGGTCTGCACGATCGGCGACGGCGTCTGCTGGATCGTGAGCGTCACCTTCACCTGCACTTCCTGCGAGTCGCCGGTGTCCTCGACCTGCGCCGAGAACCGGAGGTCGGACGTGGCGACGACGGTATTTTCGGTGTCGGTCTGCAGCACCTGCTTCTCGTTCCCGCGCAGCGCCGCGACCTCGTTCAGGCCCGTTCCGTGCAGACCGCCGCTCGTGGCGCCGCCGCCGCTCGTCGCCGCGCCCTGAAGCCGCTGGAGCAGGATCTCCCAGAAGCGCGTGCTCGCATAGTCGGGGTTGGGAACGAAGTTCGAGTCGGGAACGGCGACGCCGGTGATCCCCTGGCGGCGGAGCTCCGTGATCGCAGGGTCCTTGAACAGGTCGTCCCAGACGACGTCGCTCGAGACGAGCCGCTCCGCCTGGCCGACGAGCAGCAGCGCATTCCGCGTCACGTTCTTCGGGGTCGCGGCAGCGCCCTTGAAGGCATCGGCGAGCCCGCGGAGCCCGCTGACGCGGAACTCGAGCGCTTCGATCGCCTCCTGGTGACGCAGCCGGAGCGGCCCCGGCGAGCTCATCTGCCTGGCGGCGGTGACGTCCTGCTGCTCCTGCTCGGCAAGCCCGGACAGCCTCGTGTTCAGCTCGCCGAACTTGATCCCCTGGGTCGTGAGCGCGTCGTTCAGCTCGCGGCCGATCTGCTCCGACTGCTTCGCGACGACGGAGACCTTCTCCATGTAGCTGCGGTAGGAGCTCTTCTTGCTGGCGCCCTGGCAGCTCGAGATCCAGAAGACGAGCAGCACGACGATCAGGATCGCGAAGGCGATCAGCCCCGCCAGGCGGAGGAGCGGTGTCAGCCCGAGCGGTGGACGGCCGGCGCCCGGGGGGCGCCGCGGCCCCGGCCGTCGAAGCGGCTGTCGCGGCTGTGTCTCTTCGAGGACCTGCTCACGCGGAGCGGTGTCGTCGAAGAAGTCGAAATCGAGGTCGTCGTCGTATTCGCTCATCCGCAGCGCGAACCCCGGCCACTCTAGCCCATCCCCCGGCCTGCGCAGGATTTCCGGGGCGCGAGGAAAACGTGTCACGGGGATGGGAGAGGTCTCCGCCGCCGCGACCCGGAAGGGTCTCGTCCTCGGCCGCTACCGGCTTCTCCGACCCCTCGGCAGCGGCGGAATGGGGTCCGTCTGGCACGCCTTCGACGAGAAGCACACGCGGGAAGTCGCGCTCAAGATCGTCCCGCGAACGGGGACCGCGGGCCCGCGCGCCGAGCGGGAGGCGTCGGCCGCCGCTCAGCTCCGGCATCCCGCCTGCCTGCGCGCCTACGCACTGGCGAAGGACGAGGAGCACGTCTACATCGCCTACCAGTACGTACCCGGGCGAACGCTCCGCCAGGCCCTCGAGCGCCGCGAGCTCGACGACGCCGGCGCGATCGAGGCGGCGGCTCAGATCCTGGAGGGTCTGGCCCACGCGCACGCCAACGGCGTCGTCCACCGCGACATCAAGCCGGCGAACGTCCTCCTCGTCGACGGCCCGGAGGTCTCCGTCCGGCTGCTCGACTTCGGGCTCGCGCTCGTCACCGAGGAGGAGACGCTGACCGCCGCGGGGGACGTCCCGGGGACGCTCGCGTACATCTCGCCCGAGCGGCTGGCCGGACGGCCCGCCGGGCCTGCCACCGACGTCTGGGCGACCGGCGTCCTGCTCTGGGAGGCCCTCGCCGGGCGCCATCCGTTCGGGTCGGGGCCGTTCATGGAGATCGCGAAGCGGATCGGCCGCGGCGCGCCGTCGCTCGCG
>DATENZ010000020.1:0-17913 GCA_035274625.1 Gaiellaceae bacterium | reverse complement strand
TGCAGGCGGGGCTCGGCGCAGCGTCACGACCGGGGAGAGGGGCCTCTCCTAGTCGTCGTGATCTTCGTGGTCGCCGTGATGGCGATCCTTGTCGTGACCCTTCCCGTGGTGCTTCTCCTTGTGCTTGTCCCGATCGCACGCGCCGATCTTGTCGCCGTGGCGCATGTGGGCCGGAAGGGCGTTCCGATCGATGCCGATCGTGTTCCCCTTGTGACACACGAGGATCTTGTTGTCATGGCCCTGGCCGTTGCCTTGGCCGTTGCCGTGACCCTGCCGCCCGGTCTGGAAGTCGAACGTCTGCGAGCGGCCGCCGACACCGATCGTGAGGCGGTCGGCGAAGCCGATGAAGTTCGTCCACGCACCAGCGCCGCAGCCGGCCGCGAGGACGAATCCGCCGGCACCGACGATGCGGGCGTTCGGGTGGCTCGCGATGTAGCTCGCGAGCGTGAACAGCGGCGGTGGCCCGCCGGAGCTATCAGCCCACCACTGACCGGTCAGGGCGTTCCAGTGCTGCCACACGCCCGTCGAGACCGTGCCGTTGTAGACCGGCTCGAACGTGAGCGTGTCGTCCTGCGTTCCGTTCAGGTCGTTGTCGACGTACAGGTCGATGTACACCGCCTGTCCGCCGGCCCCGGCCTGCTGCACGAACGTGAAGTAGTCGAGCGCCGTCAGGTTGCTGAGCTTGACCCCGTCGTACCTGCCCGTGCGAAAGGTCGGATACGAGTCCCCATTCGATCCGACCGAGAACCGTGCGCTGCCGCCGCCCGGGATCCCGGACATCCTGGCGATACCGACCGATCCCGTCGACGCGCCTCCACAGGTGTCGTTCATGGCCGCCCACCCGGACAGGTGTCCGCGTGAGACGACGACTGTCGCGGCGACCCCAGCGGCCGCGAGCGCCAGCGCTGCCGCACTCGCAGCCAGCACCGCGATCACGCCTCTGTTCATACCGCGCCTCCCTTCTGCCTCGAATCCGCGAGTAACCGTTGCCGGGCCTGAATTGCCCGTCTGCCGGCTCGGTCCACGCGACAGATTCCGGGGGCGCTGAGTCGAAAACGCGCTTTTACGAAATCCGAACAGTCGTCACCCGGTAGCGCGTCGGTCGCAGGCGCGCCGGTTCACGCCCCGGCAGGAGCACCGATCTAGTCGCCGAGGCATCCGAGAACGCCGGCAAGCGTCTCGCCGGCGGCGGCGTCGATCGTCAGATCCGCGCGGTCGTCGTACGGCGTCGGGCCCTTGTTCAGGATCGCCAGGCGCGCTCCGGCGGCGAGCGCCTCTTCGGGGAGACCGGCGACGGGGTAGACCTCGAGGGACGAGCCGATGACGAGGAAGAGCCCGGCCCCGCGGGCGAGCTCGGATGCCCGCTCGAGCTCGCGGGACGGGAGGAGCTCGCCGAACATCACCACGTCCGGCTTGAGCACCGCCCCGCAGTGCCGGCAGGAAGGCACGGGGAGCAGCTCGACGACTCGGGCGAGCCGCTCGCGGTGGCCGCACTCGAGACAGCTCGAGGTGCGGATCGACCCGTGCACCTCGACCACCTGCTCCGATCCCGCCAGCTCGTGGAGCCGGTCGATGTTCTGCGTGATCACGGCCTGGACGAGGCCGCGCCGCTCCAGCTCTGCGAGCGCGAGATGGGCGGCGTTCGGCGCCGCTTCGGTCAGGACGTCGAGCCGCCGGGAGTAGAAATCCCAGACCTTCTCGGGGTCGCGCCGGAAGGCGTAGATCGTCGCGTACTCCATCGGGTCGTAGCGGGCCCAGATCCCCGTCGCCGACCGGAAGTCCGGAATGCCGCTCTCGGTCGAGACCCCGGCGCCCGTGAGAACGACACAGGGCTGCGACTCCTCGATCAGCGCAGCGAGTCGCTCGACCTGTCCCATGCAGGAGTTGTACGCGAACGGCGATAGTAGGCCGATCGAGGGCTTCCACTTCTCGACCGAGATCGCGGTGCGCTTCGCGGAGACGGACGCGCAAGGCGTCGCGCACAACGCGACATACCTCGTCTGGTTCGAGGTCGCCCGGATCGAGTATCTCGCACGCTTCCGGGAGGGCTACAAGAGCCTGCAGGCCGACGGCTACGAGGCGTTGACCACCGAGTCGCACGTCCGCTACCTCAAGCCGGTGTTCTTCGACGACCGCGTCCGCGTGCATGCGCGGTGCCTCGACGTCAGGGGCGCGCGCTTCCGCTACGAGTACGTGCTCGACCGCGCGGGCGAGGTCGTCGCGGACGGCTGGACGCAGCACGCCGTCGTCGACCGCGTGACATTCCGGCCGACCCGGTTCCCGGCCTGGCTCGCGGAGGCGATCGCGGCCAGCGAAGGCTAGGCGGCCGGCGGCGGCGCGGCCGGCAGGAGCTCGGCCGGAAGGTAGGTGCTCGGATCGTCTGCCGGCTTGGGCTTCGGCTTCGGCTTCGTCCCGACGAGGACGACCTGCTTCTCGCCCTGGTAGCTCGAGTACCAGGTGTTCTCGTAGAGCAGCTTCCCCTTCTCGCTGTAGACCCTGCGGGTGACGCTCGTCGCAAGCGGCGGCGAGCCGCCCTCCTCGACCACGCGCGTGCCCTTCTCCAGGCTCGGGTCCTTGATCAGCTTCACGGGGACCGCGCCCGTGGTGCGGAGAGCCGCCGTCTCGCTCTCGACCCGGCGGTGCTGCGGCGTGCCGTACAGGTTGACGCTCAGCGAGTTCGAGCTGACGAACGTGCGCAGCAGCAGCCAGTGGCCCGTGTCGTTCACGAACTTCAGGTCCGTATCCGGGTAGTTGACGGTTGCGTCGCGGCCCTGCGGGTAGTGGCTGATGTACAGCGCGTGGTTCGTCCGCGCCGTGATCGGCAGGCCGGCTTCGTACGCGGCGTTGAAGACGGTCGTCGAGACCTGGCACGTGCCGCCGCCGAGGCCGTTCTGAAGCTCGCCGTTGATGATCACGGGCGCCTCGAGCAGGCCCTTCGCGGCGTTGCGCTCGCCCGTCGTCGCGTTGAACGAGAACTCCTTCCCGGGCGGGATCAGCGTGTTGTCCACGAGGTGCGAGACGACCTGGACGTTGTGGATGCGGTTCGGAACGCCGCCGTAGGTCGTCGTGTAGCTGGACACGATGCCGTTGATCCCCATCGCCTTCGCGTCCTGGGTCGTGCGGTCGGCGGACTTGGTCGCGACGGCGATCGGCGCAACCCGGCGCTCCGCGAGCGGCCGGACGACGGCGGCGAGCAGCGCCTCGGAGGTCTTCGGCACGTCGAGCACGCGCGCGTCGACCGACGGCTCGATCCGGATCCCGCCGGAGACGACCACGAACTGCGCGTCCTTCGCGGGACTGTCGACGACCTTCGCGAGCTTGCCGAAGTACGTGTCCGCCGCAGGCCCGCCGATCCTCAGCTTCGTCGCACCGGCTCGCGGCAGGTCGAGCAGCGTCGCGACGCGCCAGCGCGGCAGGCGGTAGCGCGTCGTCCCGAGGGTGAGCACGACCGGCTTCGACACCGCCGTCCGGGCCTGGACGAGCGCCCGGCCGAGCCTCGGCGCGGTCACGCGCGGCGGGTCGGTCTTCAGCGGCAGCTGCACCTTGTTGCCGCGGGCGAGGCTGGCGAGTGCGGTCGTGATCGCTCCTGCGGCCGCGTCCCGGTCGAGGACCTGCCCCGTGCGAGCGGGACGGATCGCGGGGTGCAGCCCCTGGAGGACGACCGCGGCCTCGCGGTGGGGCTGGTCGACCCGAGACGCGATCTTCGTCAGCTCGGCCTTCAAGGCCGCCTCGTTGAACGTCGCCTTCGCCGAGACCTCCTTGCCGGCGAGTCGCAGCTTGAGCCGGCGGAAGCCGCGCAGCGGCGCGAAGCCGTCGCCCGACGTGCGCGCCGCGTCGACGGCCGCCGCCCAATCGGGCTTCAGGCCGATGTCCGTCGCGCGCAGATTGAACGCCGCGCCGCCGACGACGAACCGCACCGGGATCCGGAGCGCTCTCTGCGAACGCTGCTCGAGCTTCTTCACCGCGTCGGCCGACGAGAGCCCGGCGACGTCGACGCCGTCGATCCGGACGCCGCCGGCGATCCGGTCAGCCGACCCCGCGTAGACGATCGCGAGCGCGACCACGAGCGCGACCAGCAGAAAGGCGGCCGAGATCGAGATCCGCCTGATCCGGCGCACACGCGCCTGCCGCTGCCGGCGCAGGTAGTACGGGGACTCGGTAACACCCTCGAGGCGCAAGCCGGTCATTGTACTGACGGGTCCCGGCGGTCTTAACTCCCGGAAAACGTCGGTTTCTCCCCCTCGAGGAACGCCTTCACGCCGGCCTGCGCATCCTGCGAGAGGAGAACCTCGCGGAACGCCTCGCGCTCGACGGCGAACCCCTCCGGCGACGCGGCCGCGCGGATCGCGCGCTTGATCCCGCGCAGCGCGATCGGGGCTTGCCTCGCGAGCCGGACCGTGTAGTCGCGGGCGCGTTCCTCGAGCCCCTCCGGCTCGACGAGGAAGTGGACGATTCCGTGCTCGTGCGCCTGCTCCGGCGAGAGCTGAAGGCCCTTCATGATCAGCTCGGTGGCGCGCGCCGCGCCGACGAGCTGCGTCAGCCGCTGCGTGCCGCCGGCGCCCGGGAGAAGCCCGAAGCGGACCTCCGGCAGGCCCAGAAGCGCGCCCTCGGTCCGCGCGGCGAAGCGGAAGTCGCACGCGAGGGCGAGCTCGAGGCCGCCTCCGAGCGCATGGCCGTTGATCGCGGCGACGGTCGGCTGGGGCAGCTCCGCAACGGCGTTCATCACGTCCTGACCGCGCAGGGCACGCTCGGCCCCCTCGGTCTGGATCCGCTGGAACTCCGTGATGTCCGCGCCGGCCATGAAGACGCCGTCGAGCGCGCTGCGGACGAGGACCGCGTGCGTGTCCGGGTCGGCCGCGAGCTCGGCGGCCGCGGCGGCGAGCTCGGTCGCGAGCTGCTCGTCGATCGCGTTCAGCGGCGGCCGGTCGAGCGTGACCACGGCGATTCGCTCGTCCGGGAGGCGCTCGAGGCGGAGGACGGGGTCGCTAGCCACGGCGGAGGTAGCTCGCGATCACGTGCCGCTGAATCTCGGAGGTGCCCTCGACGATCTGGAACACCTTCGCGTCACGGAGCCACTTCTCGACCGGGTGGACCCGCATGATCCCGGCGCCGCCGAGGATCTGGACGGCGTCCGTCGTCGCCTTCATCGCGGTGTCGGCGGCGAACGCTTTCGCAAACGAGCCGAGGAGGCCGGCGTCCTCGCCGGCGTCCAGCGCGGCGCAGGCGCGCCAGACGAGCAGGCGCGAGGCCTCGATCTCCATCGCCATGTCCGCCAGCTTGAAGGAGACGCCCTGCCGCGCGAGCAGCGGCTTGCCGAATGCCTCGCGCTCGCGCGCGTACTCGGTCGCGTACTCGAACGCCGCGCGCGCGACGCCAACCGCACCGGCGGCGACCTGCGGCCGCGAGTGCTCGAAGAAGTCCATCGCGACGTGGAAGCCCTCGCCGTCCTCGCCGAGCAGGCGGTCGGCCGGAATGCGCGCCTGGTCGAGGACGAGCGACCCGGTGTAGGACGCACGCAGGCCGAGCTTCTGTTCCTTGCGTCCTGCGAGCACACCGGGATCCCCGCGCTCGACGAGAAAGGCGCCGATCCCGGCATCCGTGCGCGCGAAGACGACGGTCAGCTCGGCGATGCCGCCGTTTGTGACGTAGCACTTCTCGCCGTCCAAAACCCATGAACCGCCGTCTCGGCGGGCGGTCGCGCGCATCGCTTTCACGTCCGAGCCCGCATGCGGCTCCGTGAAGGCGATCGCAGCGAGGCAGCCCCCCTCCCCGGCGAGGCGGGGCAGGTAGCGCTGCCGCTGCTCCTCGGTGCCGAAGCGGACCAGCGGCCGGACCGGGAACATCGTCGCTCCGATCGTCGCCCCCAGCCCCGCGCAGCCCCACGAGAGCTCCTCGGCGACGATCGCGGCGGTGACGGCGTCCACCTCGGCGCCGCCGTACTCACGCGGGATCCGCGTCGAGGTCAGCCCCAACCGCGCCCCCTTCGCCAGGAGGTCCGGCGGGAAATCGTCCTTGGCGTCCCACTCGGCGGCGATCGGCCGCAGCTCGTTCGCCGCGAACTCGTGGGCGAGCTCTCGGAGCTCACGCTGCTCGGTCGTGAGCGTGAACGAGATCCCCTCGCGCGTGACGCTCGCCACGCGACGAGTATCGCAGCGCCGGGTGGCAGGGGCCCGAAAGCCCCTGCCACCCGAAGAACCAGCCTAGGGCGCCTGCAGCTGCGCGACCTGGAGCACGACGACGCGGCCGAGGGCCGACTCGCTGTCGAGCGTGTCCGGGTCGGAGACCGAGCGCACGCCGCTGACCGCAAACGTGAACGTGCCGGGCGTCGCTCCCTGAGCCGCCAGGTCGATCTGCACGCTCGCCGTGCCGGCGCCGGAAGCCTCCGTCGTCGTCCCGATCACCTTGCCGGCCGCATCCGTGACCGTGACCGTGTACGACATGTTGTTGCCCGAGACGGCGGTCGTCGACGGGTGCGAGAGCGACACCTTCAGCTGCTTCGTCAGCGTCCCGACCTTCGTCTGGAACGACCGCGAGTCGCTACCCGCGACGGCTGCACGCGGCGCGTCGTACGTCCAGAAGTCGGACGTCGCGACGGTGAAGTCCGAGGCGCCGAGCACGCGCTTGTCGGCCAGGCTCTGCAGCCGCGTGAGCTGCTTCGCGTAGGTCGCCTTGCGGACGAGGTCGACCGCCGCGGTCAGGTCGATGTGGCCGTAGCCGATCTGCCAGAAGGACAGCTCCTTCTTCGTCTCCGTGGCGGAGTCGTACACGGGCGTCGCCGTCGCCTGGAGCGCCATCCGCACCTGGTCGGGCGTCAGCTTCGGGTTCGCCTGGAGCAGCACGGCCGCTGCACCGGCTGCGTGGGGCGAGGCCATGCTCGTTCCGGACGCCGTCGCCCAGCCGTCCACCGCCGGGCAGACGATCAGCGTTCCGCCGGGTGTGCACGTCGACGAGATCGACTGCCCGGGCGCCGTGATGTCCGGGTGGTACATGCCGATCCGGTCGCCCGTGAAGCGGGTGTAACCGCCGGCCCCGATCGTCACGGCGCGCGAGTTGTCGTACCGCAGCCCGTTCGAGGACGAGTTCGCACGCACGTACTGGACGTTCATCGACGCGACGGAGGTGACCCACGGCGCCTCCGAGAACGGGTTGAGGGTCATCTCGGAGTTGCCGCTGCCGCTGTTGCCCGCGGCGAAGAAGACGTTGACGCCGAGGTCGGCGACGGCCTTGGTGGCGACGGCGACCGGCGCGCGCGGATCGAACTGCTGGAACGAGTTGCCCCAGGAGTTGTTGATCACGCGGACGCCCCACATGTCGGGCTGGTCGAGCAGGTAGTCGTAACCCGTCACGACCGCGGTCGTGAACAGCACCTCGCCGATCGAGATGCAGACGAGCTTCGCGCCCGGCGCGACGCCGATGTGCGTCGGACCGGTGGTGCCGTCGGCCGCGATGATCCCGGACACGTGCGTGCCGTGACCCGAACCGATGTCCGAGTCGCTCCTCGGCGCCAGCTCGGACGGGACGACGATCGTGTTGCCCGAGTCGGGCGGGACGTTCGCGTACTCGGCGCTGATCAGCTTGACGTTGTGGATCACGTTGTGGGCGAGGTCGGCATGGCCGGCGTCGCAGCCCGAGTCGATCACCGCAACGGTCACGCCTTTCCCGGTGAACCCGGCCGCGCGCGGGATCGCGGCGCCGATCGAGTCGGCTGAGGTCTGGTCGAGCAGCTCGATCGGGTCGTCCGGATAGACGTCCCTGGCCGTACCGCCCACAACTGCGGCCCGCATCTGCGAGGCGGTTCCCTGGACGAGCGCGAGCGGTAGGTGCTTCATCGGCTGGACCGTCAAGCCGAGAGCCTTCAACGCGGTGGTCTGCGCACCGGTCGGGACGCTGTCGAAGGTGGCGATGCCGCGGAAGACGCCGACCTTGGGATCGACGGAGTCGAGCCGGTCGAGGCCGGGCGTCGGCGCGGAGGCGGTCGAGCCGCCGAGCGCGACTGCGCCGGAGGCGAGGAGCGCGGTGAACGCGCCGACGACCGCGACGAGCAGAAGGCGAAGCTTCATTCGAGGTTTCCTCCCGGGAGATGCCTGCCAGCAGGCGATTGCCAGTTCAAGCGCTAAACGCGCGAACCCCGCCCGGAGTTACGCCCGATTAGAAGGTGAAGAGCTCGATGCCCCCGCTGACGTTCAACCCGACCCCGGTGACGTAGGCGGCGAGGTCGGAGCACAGGAAGGCGATCGCGTTCGCGATGTCCTGCGGCTCGCCCGGACGCCGCATGGCGGTGCGCTTGACCATCCGCTCGTTCATCTCCGGGTTGCCGAACGAGAAGGCCTCGGTCCCGATGATCCCGGGGACGATCGCGTTGACCGTGATCCCGTGCCGCGCGCCCTCGAGCGCAAGCGACTTCGTCAGCCCGATCAACCCGGCCTTCGTCGACGAGTAGCTCGCCTGCCCGAACCCGCCGAGGGTCCCCGCGACGGACGCCATGTTCACGATCCGTCCCCACTTGCGCTCGCGCATGTGCGGCCACACCGCCTGTGCGCAGTTGAAGGCTCCGGTCAGGTTCACGCGCAGGTCGCGTTCCCAGAGCTCCGGCGACTGGTCGGCGATCTGGGCGACGTGGTCGAGGGTGCCGGCGTTGTTGACGAGGATGTCGACCGAGCCGAAGTCCTCGACGCAGCGGGCGACGGTCGCCGCGACCTGCTCGCGATCGGTGACGTCGCACTTCACCGCCGCCGCCCGGCGGCCCATCGATTGGATCTCCTGCGCCGTCGCCTCGGTGTACACGAGCCCCTGGGCCCGCGCGACCTGGGCGAGCGGCCCGTACCGTTCGGCCTCCTCGTCCGTCGTCTCGGACTCGACCTGGATGTCCGCGACGACGACGTCCGCGCCGGCCCGGGCGAGCGTCAGCGCGTCGGCCCGGCCGAGACCGCGAGAGCCGCCGGTGACGAGCGCGACCCGCCCGGAGAGATCGATCTCGAGCGACACGGTTCAACCATCTCAGATGTCGGGCCAGAGATCTGCAAGCGGGCTGACGGTCATGTACTTGAACCCGCTGTCGACCGCAAGCGTGACGACGACGGCATCCGGGCCGAGCCGCTCGGCAAGCCGCAACGCGCCGACCACGTTCGCGCCCGTCGAGATGCCGCCGAAGATGCCTTCCTCGGCCGCGAGCCGGAGCATCATCCTGGTCGTGTCGTCGTTCCCGATCGCCTCGACGGCATCGGCCTTCGCGGGATCCCACTGCGGCGGGAGGAAGCCCGCCCACCCCTGCATTGCGAACGGCGCGTCGGCGGGCTCGAGCGCCTGGATCCAGACACCGTGTGGGCGCAGCGCGTCGGAGACGCCGAGCAGCGAGGTGCCGGTTCCGATCCCCTGGACGAATGCGGTCACGCGGCCGCCGGTCTGCTCCCAGATCTCGCGCCCGAGGCGGTCGCGGTGCGCGGGGACGATGTACGGGTTCCTGAACTGGTCGGTCGCGTAGTGGCCGGGCTGCTGCGCGAGCTCCCCGGCCCGCGCGACCATGTTCTGGATGTCCTGCGGGGTCACGTTCGGAGGCCCGGCGACGGACCGAACGACGTCGACCTCGGCTCCCAGTGCCCGCAGGAGCTGAAAGCGCTCGGCCGTGAAGCAGTCGGCCATCACGATCAGCGCGCGGTAGCCCTTCGCGCGGCACACGAGGGCGAGCGCGGGACCCGTGCTCCCGCCCGTGTACTCGACGACCGTGTCGCCGGCGGTAAGGAGCCCGTCGCGCTCTGCACCCTCGATCATCGCGAGCGCCATCCGGTCCTTCATCGAGCCGCTCGGGTTCAGGTACTCGAGCTTCACCCAGACCTGGGCGCCGTTCGCCGGCGCGCAGGAGCGCAGCCGGACGACCGGCGTGTTCCCGATCGCGTCGAGGATCGTCACGCGGCCGTCGCGGCGCCGAGGCGCCGTTCGATCGTGCGGCGGGCCCGCTCGATCGCCTCGGGGGTGCGCGCGACGACGAACCCGGCGTTCGCGAAGAAGAGCGCGGCCTCGATCTCGAACGCGAGCTGATCGGGGTCCTCGGCCGGGTCGATCGCGCCTTCAGCCTGCGCCTCGCGCACGGCAGCCGCGAGCTCGCCGAGCCAGCGCTCGAGGAACGCGACCAACCGGTCGCGGACCGGCCCGGGCTGCATGCTCAGCTCCGTCAGCGCGGAGGCGAAGAAGCAGCCGCCGGGGAAGACGTCGGTCTCGACGTAGCGAAAGAACGCCTCGACGAGCGCGTGCACGCGCGCGAGCCCGTTCGCGTTCGCGGCGGGCTCGAGGACGTGCTCCTCGAAGACGGACGTGGCCGAGTCGACCGTGGCGAGCTGGAGCCCCTCCTTCGAGCCGAAGAGCTCGAAGACGCCGCTCTTGCTCATCCCCACCGTGTCCGCGAGACGCGCGAGGGACAGTCCCCCGAGCCCTTCGACGGTCGCGAGCCGCGCGGCCTCGCCGAGGATCGCGCTCCGGCTCTGCTCGCCGTCTCTCCGCCGTCTGCGGGATTCGTTCGCGCTCACGCGTACAGGGTACTACGCACGATCGTTCGTCCTTGTGGTAGGTTCCGGACGAACGTTCGTCCTAACGAGGGAGGAAGAGATGGAGCTGTACGTGATTCGCCGCCCGAGCGGCTGGGACACGCCCGAGGCACTCCAGACCGCGGCAGCCCGGTCGAAGCAGGTCGGCGACGAGGAGATGTCGTCGGACATCCGCTGGATCCGCTCCTACGTCGTCCAGGAGCAGGACGGGAAGCTCGGCACGTTCTGCATCTACCAGGCCTCCAGCGAGGAGAAGATCCGCGAGCACGCCGCACGCGCGGGCATCCCCGCGACGGATGTCTATCCGGTGGCGGACACGGTCGTCGTCCGGCCGGACCCGGTCGCGGTCGCTGCCTGACCGACCGAGCTTTTCGAGGTCTTCCTGCCGCTACCCGCGCGGCAGGAGGACCTCCCTCGCGATCACGAGGCGCTGGATCTGCGAGGTCCCTTCGTAGATCTGGTACAGCTTCGCGTCCCGCATCAGCTTCTCGACCGGGTACTCCTTGATGTAGCCGTAGCCGCCGAAGATCTGGACGGCGTCGGTCGTCACCTCCATCGCCGTGTCGGCGGCGAACCGCTTCGCCATCGACGAATAGAGCGTCGCCTTGCGGCCGTAGCCGTTGTCGAGCATCCACGCCGCCTGCCAGGTGAGCAGCCGTGCAGCCTCCACCTTCGTCGCCATGTCCGCGATCAGGAAGTTGACGCCCTGGTGCATCGCGATCGGCTGCTCGAAGGTCACGCGCTCCTTCGAGTACTCCGACGCGTACTCGAACGCGGCGCGCGCGACGCCGACCGCGCCGCTGGCTGTGCCCGGCCGCGTCGAGTCGAGCGTCTGCATCGCGATCTTGAAGCCGTCCCCCTCGCCGCCGAGCCGGTGGTCGGCGGGCACGACGACGTCGGTCAGCGAGAACGCGGATGTGTCGGTCGAGCGCTGCCCCATCTTGTCGAGGTGCTTCTCGACCGTCACGCCCGGCGTGCTCATCGGGACGACGAACGCCGACATCCCGCGGTGGCCCTTCGTCGCGTCGGTCTTGGCGAAGACGACGGCCCACTCGGCGTGGCCGGCGTTGGTGATGAAGGTCTTCGACCCGTTCAGGACGTACTCGTCCCCCTTCCGCACGGCGGTCGTCTTGATCCGCGCGACGTCCGAGCCCGCGTCGGGCTCGGTCAGGGCGAACGAGCAGAGGATCGGCTCCTCGAGCAGCGGCGGGAGCCACCGGCGCTTCTGCTCCTCGCTGCCCGCGATGATCACCGGGCCGGCGCCGAGCCCGTTCGCCGCGACCGACGTCGCGATCCCCGAGCAGCCCCAGCAGGTCTCCTCGCCGACGAGCGCCCCCTCGAGCAGTCCGAGCTCGGGCCCGCCGTACTCCGCCGGGACGTGCAGGTTCATCAGCCCCACCTCGTGCGCCTTCACGACCACGTCCGCCGGATGCGTCTGATGCTCGTCGTACTCGGCCGCCAGCGGCCGGATCTCCTTCTCGGCGAACTCGTGCGCGAGCTCCCGCAGCGCTCGCTGCTCGTGCGTCAGCGCAAACCCGAGCCCACCGGCAACGGCCTCGTCCGTCATCGCCATCGAAGCGTCTCCTCGGAATCTCGATTGACCAGTCAGTCAAAGAGTAGGAGCGCCGGCGGCGGGCCGCAACCCGTCCGGCACCGGCGCGCCAGTAGACTCGCCCTCGGTGGACTTCGAGCTGACCGACGAGCAGCGCCTGATCCAGGACACGGTACGGGCGTTCGTCGACGAGCGCGTCCTCCCCGTGGCGGTCGAGAACGACATCGAGCACAAGCTCGACCTGGAGCTGATCGAGGGCATGGCGGAGCTCGGCATCCTGGGGATCGTCGTGCCGGAGGAATACGGCGGCGCCGGGCTCGACTTCGTGGCCGAGGCGCTTGCCTGCGAGGAGATCGAGCGCGGCGAAGCGGCATTCCGGACGCTGATCTCGGTGCACGTCGGCCTCAACTCCCTCTCGCTGCTCAGGTACGGCACGGAAGAGCAGAAGCAGCGGTACCTCGTGCCCCAGGCGAAGGGCGAAAAGCTCGCGTGCTTCGGCCTGACGGAGCCCGCGGCCGGCTCCGACGTCGCGGGGATGCGAACGACCGCGCGCCGCGAGGGCGACGTCTACGTCCTCAACGGCCAGAAGAACTGGATCTCCTACGCGACCGTGGCCGACCACCAGCTCGTCGTCGCGAAGACCGACCCGAGCGCCGGCCATCGCGGCATGTCCGCGTTCATCGTCGAGCGCGCGTGGCCGGGCGTGACGACCCGAGAGACGGAGAACAAGCTCGGGATCTGGGCGGGGTCGACGGGCGAGCTCTTCTTCGAGAACGTGGAGGTGCCCGCCGAGAACCGCCTCGGTGACGAAGGGCAGGGCTTCGAGATCGCGATGTACTCGCTCGACCAGGGGCGCTTCACGGTCGCGGCCGGCGCGTGCGGCGTGGTCCGCGCGTGCCTCGAACGGTCGGTGGAGTACGCCCGCGAGCGCGAGACCTTCGGGCAGGCGATCGGGAAGTACCAGTTCGTGCAGGACCTGATCGCGAAGATGGTGCTCGGCTACGAGACGTCGAAGCTGCTCGTCATGCAGGCGGCATGGATGAAGAACGAGGGCAAGCGGAACACGCGCGAGACCTCACTGGCGAAGTGGCACGCCACCGAGTCGGCGTTCGAGGCGGCGCACATGGCGATCCAGGTGCACGGCTCGTACGGCTACTCCGCCGAGTACGGGATCGAGCGCTACTTCCGCAACGCGCGCGCCCCGATCATCTACGAGGGCACGACGCAGATCCACAAGATGATGCAGGCCGAGCACGCCCTCGGCTACCGCCGGCTGAACGGCCACACCGGCGAGGTGTCCCCGCTCGTTTCCTGGGGCCCTGCGCTGGCGCGCGCGTAGAGGCGGGCTACTCCTCGCCCTCGAAGTAGTCGATCTCCGCGTCCTCGCGGAGGAACTTGCGCAGGTCACGCCCGAAGAGGCCGACCTTGCCGCTGTCCGGGTAGAACGCGATCTCCGCGACGCCGTCGCTGTCCGACGAGAGCATCAGCAGCCGGACCGGATCGTCGGTGTCGTTGCGGATCGTGTGCGCGCCCTCGGGGCCGCGCTTGAACACGACGCAGTCGCCCGGAGCGAGACGGCGCTCGCCCGAGGGGTCCCGGAGCGTCGGCTCGCCGCGGAGGACGATCAGCCACTCCTCCTCCCACCTGCTGCCAGTGGTACGGGAACGTCCGCTGTCCGGGCCCCAGCTCGTAGAGGCTCGCGCCGATCTTCTCCGCTCCCAGCCGCTCGCCGACGCCGAGCCGCTTCCACTGCCAGCCCGGCCGGTCGCGGCCGCCGTCCCACTCGTCGCCGAACAGGTTCACCCCGTTGCTCATTCGCCCTCCCAGTAGTCGAGTGCCGGCTCGTTGGGGAGCATCGTCTGGTAGCCGCCCTCGCGCGACCAGATCCCGACCTTCTTGCTGTCCGGATAGTGGACGACGGCGAGCGGCGCCTTCGACGACAGGATCAGGACGCGCGCCGTCTGGCCCGACCCGTTGACGACCTTGTGCGCGCCGGACGGTCCCTCAGGAAAGACGGCGACGTCCCCCGGCTCGAGCTGCCGCTCGCCGTCAGACGTGCGCAGGGTCGGCTGCCCCGAGACGACGACCAGCCATTCCTCGCACCCGAGCTCGTAGTGGTACGGCCAGGTCGACTCGCCGGGCTCGAGCTCGTAGAGGCTGCCGCCGAGCAGCTCCCCACCGAGCCGCGGCCCGATCGCCGCCACCCGGTGCCGGTAGCCGTCGCGGTCGTTCTCGCGATCCCAGCGCTGCTGCGCGTAGAGGTTGAAGACCTCGATCAGAGCTCTCCCTCCCAGTAGTCGACGGCATCTGAGAGACGGAAGAGCTTCCCGGGCGGCCAGGCGCCGACCTTGTCCGAGTCGGGGTAGACCGCGATGCTCGGATCGTTCGTCGTCGAGAAGATCACGATCCGAGCCGGCTCCGGATGCCGGTTGCCCGCCTTGTGCGCGCCGTCCGGCCCCTCGCGGAAGCAGACGACGTCGCCCGGCTCCAGGTCGCGCTCGCCCTCCGGGGTGCGCAAGGAGGGCCGGCCCGAGAGCACGAGCAGCCACTCCTCGTTTCCGTACTCGTAGTGGTAGGGGCAAACGCTCTGGCCCTCGTTCAGGACGTAGATCGACGCGCCGAGCGCCCTACCGCCGACGAGCGGAGCGACGCGCGCGTACGGGGTCTCGTACCCGGACGGATCGTCCGCGTCGCGGGTCGTCTCGACCTCGAGCAGGTTGACCGGCCTCACGCCTCGCCTTCCCAGTAGCCGACAGCGTCGGACCTCCGGAAGTTGCCGCGGTCCGCCATCTGCTCCGGGTACGGGGCGGGCCTCGCTCCGAGCTTGTCGCTGTCCGGGTAGACGACCACGTCCGGCCACCTGTTCGCGGAGAGGATGAGCACGCGACCCGGCCCGCGGACGTCGTGAGCGCCCTCAGGGCCGACCGGAAAGCAGACCGCGTCTCCCGGGCGCAGCGCCTGTTCCCCCTCGGGCGTCCGCAGCGTCGGCGCGCCGGCGACGACGTAGAGCCACTCCTCCGTCCCGTGGTGGTAGTGGTACGGACAGACGCGCTCGCCCTCCCCCAGCTCGTACAGCGAGGCGCCGATCCGCTCGCCGCCGACCCTCTGGCCGACGCGGGTCGAGAACCGGTGGTAGCCGGGGCGAGGATCCTCCTCCGGCTCGAGCTCGCCCGAGACGAGGTTGAAGATCGGCACCGCCGTATTCTCCCCGCGTGCTCGCCGCCGCGCTCGTCTCACTCGTGCTCGCCCTCCCGCAGCACGCGGTCGTCGTCCCCGGGAAGAGCTTCGCCGGCCTCCGCCTCGGCGCGACCGCCGCCGACGTCCGCGCCGCGTGGGGCAACCGGTTCGGTCGCTGCCGCAACTGCGCCCAGCCGACCTGGTACTTCACCTACAAGCAGTTCCAGCCGCAGGGAGCAGGCGTCGCCTTCCGGACCGGACACGCGGCCGCGTTCTTCACGACCTGGTCGCCGGCGGGCTGGCGGACAGACCGCGGCGTGACGATCGGCGATCCGGCGGCGCGCGTGACGGCGGTCTACGGCGTGCTGCCGCGCGTGGAATGCGGCACCTACGCCGCGCTCGTCCTCCGCCGCGGCCGCACGGACACGCAGTTCTACCTCTACGACGAGAAGGTCTGGGGCTTCGGGCTCAGCCGGGCTGGGGCTCCGCCCTGCCGCTAGTTTCCTCGTGGATCAGGGAGGCGACGAGCGGGATCGCCGCCAGCACCGGCACGGCGCACACGGGCCAGAGGACGCCGTAGCCCTCGGTCTTCTCGAGGTACGGCGAGAGCACGTCGATCATCACGCCCGCGACCAGCGGCCCGACCAGCAGCCCGAGCCCCTTCGTCGTCGTCGCCAGGCCCGCGATCGCACCGCGGTGCTGGGCGGGCATCAGCTTGAAGAGGAGCGCCCACGAGAGCGTCATCACCGTGCCGCCGGCTGCGGCGACCGGGAGGATCAGCCCGTAGTACCAGTCGTGCCACGTCTGGGCGAGCCCAGCGACGAGCAGCCCGGCGCCGTAGACGAACGACGCGCAGAAGATCACCCGCGCAAGTCCGTAGCGGTCGCCGAGCGGGCCCGAGCCGATCGCGGCGACGACGTAGCCGACGGCGACGGCGGCGAGCACGGCGGAGGACGTCGACAGGGGCTGGTCGAGCCCCTTCGTGATGTAGAGGACGACGAACGTCCGCATCGCGGCGAACGTCCCCTCCCACGCTGCGTTCGCGAACAGGAATCGACGAACCTCCGGCACCTCGCGGAAGACGCACCAGCTCGTCTGCACGTAGCTGCGGATACCGCGGAAGACGCGGGAGCCTTCCCTTGGCGCCTCGTGCACGAGCACGATCACGGCGGCGCAGGCCGCGGTCGTCGCGGCGGCGGCGAGCAGGAACGGCGCCGGCCGCCAGACGTGGAAGAGGAACCCGCCGCCGACGAGCGCGATGCCGAGCGCAATCCCGCGCATGACGTGCTGCACGCCCTGCGAACGCCCGTACATGCTCTGCTCCAGGACGTCCGGGTACAGGCCGCGGTAAGGCGGCTCGTAGACGTAGTACGCGCAGAAGAAGGCGAGGACGATCAGCGTCGCCGTCCAGATGTTCGGCATGAACGCGATCAGCGCCAGGCAGAACCCCATCGGGCCGAGCGCCGCCATCATGAACGGCCGCCGCCGCCCGAGCGGCGTCTGGAACGTGTCGCTCCAGGGTCCGATCACGAGCGGGAGCGTCAGCGCGAAGATGCCCTCGGCCGCGAGGACGGCGGCGATCATCGTCTTCGAGTCGGTGAACCGCGCGAGCAGCGGCGGCAGGTACGCGGCCGTCGTCGTGATCGAGAAGGCGAGGCCGAACGCGCCGAGCCCGAGGATCCAGACTAGGCCTCGGCGAGCGGTCACGAGGCGAGCATCCCGTCGCAGAGCACCTCGACGACGGTTCGCTCCGCGGAGGCAACGTCCTCGTCGCCGTCGGGAAGCTGACCGAGCACCCAGCCGGTGAGGATCTCCTCGATCGCCCCGTAGAAGATCCACGAGGCCAGGCGCGGCTCGAGGTCGGACCGGATCGCTCCGGCCCGCTGCCCGCCGGCCACGATGCGCTCGATCGCCTCGAACACCTGGCGGAGCTCGTCGACCTTGCTCTGCACCTGCGGGCTCCGCGCGACCTCGCGAACGAGCACCCGAACGAGGTCGGGCTCGCGGCGCCACGAGCGGAGGAGGATCGCGGCGACGTGGCGGAGCTGCTCGCGCGGCGGGTCGCCCGACGTCTCGACCGCTGTGAACGCCTCGAGGACGTCGCTCCAGGTCTCGCGGAAGACGGTTTCGAGCACGGCCTCCTTCGAGTCGAAGTAGTGGTAGAGCAGGCCGTGGGCGACGCCGGCCTCCTGCGTGATGTCGCCGACGCGGCAGCTGTGGTAGCCCTTGCGCGCGAACACCCGAACCGCGGCGGAGAGGATCTGCCGGCGCTTCTCCTCCTGGGCGATTGACCGGTCAGTCAAAGCCTTTCCATAGTAGTAGCCTCGGTCCCGTGCAACCCCTGGCGGGCACCCTCGTCGTCGACTTCACGTGGTACCTCCCGGGCCCGTTCGCGAGCCGGGAGCTGCTGCGCCTCGGGGCCCGGGTCGTCCGGGTCGAGCCCCCGGAGGGCGATCCCCTGCGCACCGCCGTGCCGCTCTGGCACGACGCGCTCAACGGCGGCAAGGAGTCCGTGGTCTGCGACCTGAAAGCGGACGTAGCGTTCGCGAATGCGCTGTGCGCCCGCGCGGACGCCGTCCTCGACGGCTTCCGGCCGGGAGTGTTCGAGCGGCTCGGCGTGGAGGTGCCCGAGACAGCGGTGCTCTG
>DATENZ010000019.1:0-7269 GCA_035274625.1 Gaiellaceae bacterium | reverse complement strand
CGCGCTGGGTCGAGCCGCTGCCCGAGCCGCCGCCGCGCCTCTGGTCGGCGCCGCGCGCCGACTCGGCTGCCTACCTGGCGATCATTCGCGTCGTCGGCGTCGGCGGGGCGGGCCTGAACGCGGTCGACCGGATGATCGACGCAGGGATCACCGGCGTCGACTTCGTCGCCGTGAACACGGACATCCAGCAACTCCAGATGAGCGACGCGCCGGTCAAGATCCACATCGGCCGCGAGCTGACCGAGGGCCTCGGATCCGGGTCGGAGCCGGAGATCGGCCGCCGGGCGGCCGAGGAGGCATACGACCAGATCAAGCGCACGCTGCGCGGCTCGGACATGGTCTTCATCGCCGCGGGCGAGGGCGGCGGGACGGGCTCGGGCGCGGCGCCCGTGATGGCGAGGATCGCGCGAGAGATCGGCGCGCTGGCAGTCGGGATCGTGACGCTGCCCTTTCGTTTCGAGGGCACGCGGCGCAGGGGCACGGCGGAGGCCGGCGTGGAGGCCCTTCGCGATGCCTGCGACACCGTAATCGTCATCCCGAACGATCGCCTGCTCGAGGTGCTCGAGAAGAACACCGCGATGCTCGACGCGTTCAAGATCGCCGACGACGTCCTCCGGCAGGGCGTGCAGGGGATCTGCGACCTGATCACGATGCCGGGCCTGATCAACCTGGACTTCGCCGACGTGCGCACCGTGATGCAGGACGGCGGCAACGCGCTGATGGGCATCGGCTTCGCGACCGGCGAGAACCGGGCGCGGGAGGCCGCCGAGCGCGCGCTGCGCTCGCCGCTGATCGACACCGAGCTGATGGGTGCGCGGGGAATCCTGCTCTCGATCGCAGGCGGCGACGACCTGTCGCTCTTCGAGGTCAACGAGGCGGCGGAGGTCGTCCGCCAGGGCGCCGTCGACGACACGAACCTGATCTTCGGGGCGACGATCGACGAGCGGCTGACCGGCCAGGTCTGGGTGACGGTCATCGCCACCGGCCTCGGCGGGCAGCGCCGGCCGCGGCGGCCCCTCGCCGTGCAGCCGCGCGACGTCCGCGACGAGGACGCGCTCGAACCGCCCTCGTTCCTGCGCGACCTGTAGGCGTCCTGCGGGCCGTACGCTTCGCGCGTGCGCGGAGCGGTCGCCGCCGGCCATCCCCTGACCGCCGAGGTCGGGGCCGAGATTCTCGCCGATGGCGGGAACGCCGTCGACGCGTGCATCGCGGCGGCGTTCGCGTCCTGGGTCGTCGAGAGTCCGCTGACCGGCCCCGGCGGCGGCGGCTTCATGCTCGTCCACCGTGCCGGTGAGCCCGGCGCGCGGCTGCTCGACTTCTTCGTCACGGTTCCGGGCCTTGGCCGGCTGCGGCGGCCGGCGGAGATGGAGGCCGTCGACGTGGACTTCGACAGCGAGACCGCGCAGGTCTTCCGCATCGGCTCCGCGTCGTGCGCGGTTCCCGGGAGCGCCGCCGGGCTCGAGGCCGCGCACCGTGCGTACGGCTCGCTGCCCTGGCGGAGCCTCCTCGAGCCGGCGATCGGCCTGGCGCACGACGGGTTCGAGCTGACCCGCCAGCAGGCGTACCTGCATCTGATCCTCGACGTCATCCTCCGCCACACCGCCGAAGGCCGCCGTGTCTACCGGAAGCGCAAGGCCGGCGAGCGGCTCCGGCTGCCGGATCTCGGGACGACGTTGGAGCGGATCGCCCGGCGGGGCGCAGGGGATCTGTACCGCGGGGAGCTCGCTCGTGCGGTCGTGGCGCACCTGCGCGAGACCGGCGGCGGGGTGTCGGCGGCGGATCTGCGTGCCTATCGCGTCGTGCGGCGGCGGCCGCTGGCGGTGCGCTTCCGCGGCCACGAGGTGCTCTCGAACCCGCCGCCGTCCTCGGGCGGAGTCCTGATCGCGTATGCCTTGCGGCTACTCGAGCGGCTGCCGTCGGCCGCTCACGGCAGCGCGACGGCGATGGCGCAGCTCGCCGAGGCGATGCGGGAGCAGTCGCGCGCGCGGGGAGGAGCCTTCGCGAGCGGGCTGTACCGGGGCGGGCTGTCCGGGCGCCTGCTCGGCGACCAGAGCGTGCGCCGCGCGCTCGCGCGGGTGCGTGCGGTGACGAGCACGACCCACATCTCCGCGGTCGACGGCGCAGGGAATGCGGCCTCGCTGTCGGCGTCGGCGGGCTCCGGGTCCGGCGTGATCGTGCCGGGGACGGGGATCCACCTGAACAACATGCTCGGCGAGTACGACCTGCGCGGGCCGGCGCGGCCCGGAGCGAGGCTGACGAGCATGATGGCGCCCTCGATCGCACTGCGCCGCGGCCGCCCGCGCCTCGTCGTCGGCAGCGCCGGATCGGTGCGGCTACGGGGCGCGATCCTGCAGGCGGTCGTGAACGTCCTCGACCACGGGCTCGGCGTGGAGGAGGCGATCACGGCGCCCCGCGTGCATCTCGAGGAGCCGCACCTGCACTGCGAGGGCGGCGCCGATCCGGCCGAGCTCGACCGGCTCGAGCAGTTCGGCTACGACCTCGTCCGCTGGCGGCGGCGCAACCTGTACTTCGGCGGCGTCTCCGCGGTCGAGGTCGGCGCGGACGGCTCCCTCGCCGCGGCGGGCGATCCGCGCCGGGGCGGCCACGGCATCGTCGTCGAGTGAGCGTCTTGACGGGGTTCAGGAGCGGAGGTGCCGGCTTTGCCGGCGCCGGAGCGGGACGATGAGCGCGGCACGTATCCGGCCGGCGCAACCGGGGGACGCGCAGGCGCTCGTGGCGCTGGCCGAGACGGTCGGCGCCGAGCCGGAGGGCTGGCTGATCGCGGACGCCCGCTGGCGCTCCGTCCGCGAGGAGCGCCGGTACCTGCGCGCGGTGCGCGGGCACCCGGACGCGGCCGTCTTCGTCGCGGAGGGCGCGGCGGGGGTCGTCGGGCGCCTCTCGGTCGCACGCGACCCGCATCCTGCGAGCCGGCACGTCGCCGACCTCGGGCTGATGGTCGCCCGGGAGTCGCGCCGGCAGGGGATCGGCTGGGCGCTGCTGGAGCAGGCGGTCGAGTGGGCGCGCAGCTCGGGCGTCCGCAAGCTCGAGCTCCACGTCTTTCCCCATAACGACGCCGCGATCCGCCTCTACGACCGCTTCGGTTTCGTCCGCGAGGGCGTGCGCCGCGCCCACTACCGCCGCGGCCTCGACTACGTCGACGCGATCCTGATGGCCTACGAGGTGCCGCCGGTCTTGCCGAGCCGCTGAAGCCTTTCGTCTAGGGCTGCGGTGGTGACGGTCTCGCAAATGTTCGTCCACAGCCTTCGGTGGAGAAGCCGCCTGGAGGGCACGAATAAGCGGTTCTCGGCCCGGCGGGCTGTGGAGGAGCCGACACCACATCTGCACGTTTTGCTCTCGACGACCCGTGTGACTGACACCGGTCCCGCGGTGTTCGCGAGCAGGCCGGCTCAGTGCGGGGTGACCTTGCCGTTGCCCGAGGCGCGTTCGCGGACTTCGCGTTCGCGCGCGAGGGCCTCGATCGCGTGGTCGAGCAGCTCGCCGAGGCGACGGAGGCGGGCGCGCTCCGAGCGGAGCTCGAGCAGCTCCTGCTTGAGCGCGTGGCCGAAGTCGACCCGCGCGGCGATCTCGAACGAGAGGATCGGGGACGCCGTGGACGGCTCGTCCACGTCGTCCGCCTCCGCGACCGTCGCGAGCTGCCGAAACGCCTGTACGGCCTGCTCGAGCTCGGTCTCCGTCGGTTCCTCGCCGTCGTCCGGCAGCGGCTCGACCTCGGCGGTGCGGAACGACCGTCCCTCCGTGAGCTGGAGGACGCGGAACCGCTCGCGCCCCTCGACGAGCACGTTCATCCGGCCGTCCTCGAACGTGTGCGTGAGCTCGACCACCGCCGCCAGCGTCCCGACGTCGCGGAGCCCTGCCTCGTCCTCGAGCACGAGCCCGAACGTGCTGCTCCGCTCGAGGCACTCGTGGATCAGCTCCTTGTACCGGTCCTCGAAGATGTGGAGCGGGACGCGCTCGGTCGGGAGCAGCACGAGCTCGAGCGGGAAGAGGCCGATCTCGGCCATGGCACCGGAAGCCTAAGGGCTGGCTAGAGTCCGGGACGTGCCGGGCTCCCTCGCCGAGATCGCCGACAGCTTCTTCAGGCCGTCGATTCAGGATCTCGTCCCCTACGAGCCCGGAAAGCCCGTCGAAGAGGTCCAGCGCGAGCTCGGGCTCGAGCGCTGCGTGAAGCTGGCGTCGAACGAGGGGCCGTTCGGGCCCTTCCCGGCGGCGCTCGAGGCACTCGGGCGCTGCCTGTCCGAGCTGAACCGCTACCCCGACGGGGGCGCGTGGCGCCTTCGGACCGCGCTCGCCGACCTGCACGGAGTGCGCTACGAGGAGGTCGCGATCGGCGCGGGCGCGGACGGCCTCGTCGACACGATCTCCCAGGCCGTCCTCGACCCCGGGGACGAGGTCGTCTGCGGCTGGCCGTCCTTCCCGAGCTATGTGATCGACGCCCACAAGCTCGGTGCGACGGCCGTCCAGGTCCCGCTCGCCGACCATCGCTACGACCTGGAGGCGATGCTCGAGGCGGTCGGGCCGCGGACGAAGATCGTCTGGGTCTGCCACCCGAACAACCCGACCGGGACGATGAACACCCGCTCCGAGCTCGCCGCCTTCCTGGACGGGCTGCCGGAGCACGTCCTGGCCGTCATCGACCAGGCGTACTTCGAGTACGTCACGGAACCCGACTACCCCGACGCGATCGAGGAGTTCTTCAAGGCGGGCCGGCCGGTCGCCGTCCTGCGGACCTTTTCGAAGATCTACGGCCTCGCCGGCCTTCGGGTCGGGTACATGGTCGCGCCGACCGCCGTCGTCACCGCCGCCAACAAGGCGAAGCGCGCGTTCGACGTGACGTCACCCGCGCAGCAGGCCGCCGTCGCGAGCCTCGGCGACGGCGACGAGATCGCCAGGCGCTGCCGGCTGAACGCGGAGGCGATGACTCTGCTCGCGCAGGTGCTCCGCAAGCACGGAGTCGAGCCCGCCGGCCCAGCGGTCGCGAACTTCCTGTACGTGGAGGTCGGGGCCGACTCGCGGCCGCTCTTCGAGCGGCTGCTCCGCGAGGGCGTGATCGTGCGGCCGCTGCACGGTTTCGGCGCGCCGACCGCGATCCGGGTCACCTGCGGCACCACCGACGAGATCGAGTTCCTCGACGAGGTGCTGGCACGCGTGGGCCTCGAGGTCCTCGCCAGCTAGCGTCGGCGCGGTGGGTCTGCCGCTGATCCTCGCCAGGCAGCGAGACGTGCTCCGCGCGTCCGCGAGCTTCCGGCTCCTGTTCGTCTCGACGCTGATCTCGGGGCTCGGGACCTGGCTCTCGGTGATCGCGCTGAGCGTGGACGTCTACGACCGGACGCGCTCCGGCCTGTGGGTGGGAGCGCTCCTGATCGCTGACTTCCTGCCGGGCGTGGCCATCGGTCTCTTGCTCGGCCCGCTCGTCGACCGGCTCTCCCGTAAGCGCCTTCTCGTCGGCGCGGATCTCCTCCGGTTGGCGGTGTTCGTCCTGCTCGCGTTCGCCGTCCGGCCGTGGCAGATCGTCGCGCTCGCGTTCCTCGCCGGCGTCGCCTCCGGCTTCGCGAGGCCGGCGGTCCAGGCAGGACTGCCGAACCTCGTTCCCGCCGAAACGCTCGCGCGCGCGAACTCGCTCCTGCGGACGGCGGAGCAGCTGACGATCACGCTCGGGACGCTGCTCGGCGGGATCCTCGTCGCGGCGGCAGGCCCGGATCTCGCCTACGGCCTGAACGCGGGCAGCTTCGCGCTCTCGGCCGCGCTCCTGCTCCGGATTCCCGCCGCCCTGCTCCAGGCGGGCCGCGTCGCGAGCCGCGGCCACTGGCGCGATCTCGCCGAGGGCGTGCAGGTCGTGCGCAATTCACAGACGCTGATGACCGTCCTCCTGACCTGGAGCCTGGTGCAGGTCGGGATCGCGCTCGTCAACACGGCGGAGGTATTCCTGGCCAAGGACTCGTTCAACGCCGGGGACGTCGGCTTCGGGCTGATGTGGACCGCGAGCGGCGTCGGCGCCGTCGTCGGTGCGTTGTTTGCGTCGTCGTGGCTGGAGCGCCGGAGCATGACCACGGTCTACGCCGCCGGGCTGGCGTTGATGGCGTTCGGCGACGCCGCCGCAGCCGCTTCGCCCAATGTCTGGGTCGCGATCTGGTGCGTCCTCGTCGGCAACATCGGCACCTCGACCGCGATCGTCTGCAACTCCCTGCTCGTTCAGCGCGGGGCGCCCGACCAGCTCCGCGGCCGCGCGTTCACGCTGATCATGGGCGTGAACTTCGCCGTCCTCGGCATCGGCATGGCCGTTGCGGGCTTCCTCGTCGACGCGGTCGGCGCGCGCTGGGTGTGGGGGATCGCGGCAGCCTTCGTCGCTGCCGGCGCGCTGACGGGGTACGGGATGCTGCGCCGCGCGCGCGAGCCGGTCCCGGAACCGGCTCCGCTCTAAGCTCCCTCGATGGCGCGTCGGCGGGAATGGACGCGGGAGACGCTCGCCGCCGGCATCCGCGCCGGCGACCGGCTCGCGCTCGCGCGCGCGATCACGCTCGTCGAGAACTCCGATCCGCTCGCGTACGAGGTCGTCCGCGACGTCTACCCGGAGACCGGCAAGACGTACGCGATCGGCGTCACCGGGCCCCCCGGCGTCGGCAAGTCGAGCCTGATCGCGGCGCTGCTCCGCCACGTACGCGGCCTGGAGCGCAGCGCGGCGGTGGTCTCCGTCGATCCCTCCAGCCCGTTCTCGCACGGCGCGCTGCTCGGCGACCGGATCCGGCTCGCCGACCACTTCCTCGACCCCGAGATCTTCATCCGCTCGATGGGCGCGCGGGGGCACCTGGGCGGCCTCGCCGAGGCGACGCTGCAGGCGCTCCTGCTCTTCGACGCGGCCGGGAAGGACCTCGTCTTCCTCGAGACGGTCGGCACCGGTCAGAGCGAGGTGGAGGTGATCGGCGTCGCCGACACCGTCCTGCTCGTCCTGATGCCGGGCTCGGGCGACTCGATCCAGGCGCTGAAGGCCGGGATCATGGAGATCCCCGACGTGATCGCGATCAACAAGATGGACCACCCGGCCGCGAAGACGATGCTGAACGAGGTGCGCTCGGTGCTCGCGCTCGACCGGGAGCGCGCCTGGAAGGTACCGATCGTGCTGACCGAGGCCCACCGGGGCGAGAACGTGCCGCAGCTCTGGGAGAAGATCGAGGCCCACCGCGCGCACCTGGAGCGCGACGGCCTGCTCGAGGAGCGCCGCCGGCGCAACCTCGCCGGCGAGGTGTTCGCAGT
>DATENZ010000018.1:0-3598 GCA_035274625.1 Gaiellaceae bacterium | reverse complement strand
ATCGTTCGCCCATCGCTTCGCTCATGGAGGTACGAGAGGACGAAAGGCGTGACGGCTTGCCCTCGCACTCCCCGCCTGGCGGCTTCCTGGATCCCCTCCTCGATCAGCGGCTCGACATCGAGGCTCTCCTCAGGCGGCCGGGCCAGGACGATCCCCGAGTGGCGGCCGAGCCGCCAGTGGAACTGTGCGATCTGGGCAGCGTCTTCGACGCTCTCCACCCGCTGGGAGACGGGCGGGCCGCCGTCGGCCTTGTAGAAGAGCGGCAGCTCCTCGGTGCGCCAGCCGAGCACCGGGACGCCGAGCGTCTCGAGCACTTCGGCCGTCGCGTCCACGTCGAGGATGGACTTCGCGCCCGAAGCGACGACGAGCGCCTCCGTCCGACCGAGCTCGCCGAGGTCGGCGGAAACGTCGAGGCTCTGAGCCCACCCACGGTGCACACCGCCGATACCTCCGGTGCCCATGAAGCCGATGCCGGCCGCGCGGCAGACGGCGAGTGTCGCGCCGACCGTGGTCGCGCCCAGCTCCTTTGCAACAGCGCAGGCGGCGAGATCGCGAGGCCCGACCTTCCGCGCCTCGGGCGATGTTGCGAAGCGCTCGAGCTCGCCGGCCTCGAGGCCGACGCAGATCCGGCCGTCGATGACGCCGATAGTCGCGGGCACCGCCCAGGCGACGCGCACGCGCCGCTCCGCCTCCGCGGCGACCTCTGCGCCCACGCCGCCGGGGAACCCGTGCGCGACGAGCGTCGTCTCCAGGGCGACCACGGGACGCCGCGATTCGAGCGCTGCCCGGACTTCCGGATGGATGCGGAGGAGGTCGGTCACGGCGGGAACGCCCCCATGGTTGCCACACAGCGCGCTGCGGCGTCGAGCCCAAGCTCGGGCCCGCCGAGAAGAAAGCCCGCTGCGAACGCGTCGCCGGCGCCCGTCGTGTCCACGACCTGGGCGGGCAGCGCCTCGAGCTCCCTGCCTGCGACGACGACCCCTCCGGCGCCTCGCTTGACGACGAGCGTCTCCGTCTCGACGTCGCCGACGAGCTGCGCCTCCTCCTCGTTCGCGAACACGACCTGCGGGCGGATCCTTTCGAGGAGGCTGCGGAACTGATCCACGCCGGCGGCCTCGATCGCCGCGGTCGAGGAGAGATCGACGCTGACGCGCGGGGCGAGAGCGACCGCCGCCAGCGATGTCTCTCTGATCGGCGGCCGCGTCAAGCTGTAACCGGCGAGGTGCAGCCACTCGCAGCCTTCGAGCCAGGATGGTTCGAGCTCTTCGGGCGCGAAGCCGGGCGCGATGCCGCGGTCGGTGAGCATCGTTCTCTTGCCGTCCGGCGTGGCCACGGAGACCACCGTGCCCGTGCCCGCCGCCTCGACCGGCCCCGCGAGCTCGACCCCTCGCCGCCGGAGCTCGTCGCCGAGCATGACGCCGGCGGGATCCTCCGCGCGCTTGCCGATGAACCGCGCCCGCCCGCCGAGCGCAGCGGTCCAGGCAGCCACGTTCGCCGCCTGGCCGCCGGGGCCGACGCGCGTGCGGCCGTAGGTGTCGGTGTCTTCCGCGATCCGGCCGTCCAGCCTGACGACGACGTCGAGCAGCAGGTCACCGAGCGTGCAGATCACCGCGCGAGCCTACAATCGCTCCATGGAGAGCGAGCGCGCGAAACGGATCCGCTCGTTCCTGATCGGCGGGATCGTCGGAAGCGCCGCGGGCCTCGTCGCCGCGGGGCGCATGCGCGTTCCACGCCGGCCCGGGAGGCGCGAGTCGCCGGCGGGCCTTGCCGCCTTCGAACAGGCGCCCTGCTACGCCGAGACGCTCGAGCGCGAGGCGCGCGAGGAAGCGGCCCGCTAGTCCGCTTCGAGGCGGCTGAGTGCCGTCAGGGCCGTCTGCAGGTTGATGCTCGCGTCACCCACGCCGAGGGTCCGCCCCTGGAGCTCGACGGCCGCGGTGTCCTTGAAGAACGACTCCGCGTCCCCGACCGGCTTCTTCGTCCTGATGACCAGGAAGGGGCCCCAGGCGCGGCCTTCGAAGATCGGGCCGGGAACCGCGTTTCGGATCGTCAGCTTCACCCGCTCGAGATCGCTCTGGTCGGTCGCGTCGAAGACCCAGACCCCCCGGCCGAGCGGCTTCGGCGCCTCCTTCAGGGTGTCGATGGCGAGCCTCGGATCCGCGCGCTGCACGATGATGGAGCCGAACGGCGCGCCCTCCTCCCGCGCATCGAGGTAAAGCGGCTCGTAGCCGAACAGCACGTCGTCGGAACGGCCGGTCGCAGCAAGCCAGGCGGCCGCCTCCTGCCTCGCGTGCTCCCGCACGGCAGGCTCGCCCGCGTACATGTACGGCGTCTTGTGCCAGCCCCACGCGAACTCGACGCCGAGGAGCGCGGTGAGGCCGACGAGAACGGCGACCGCCTCGGCCCGGCCGGCCAGGCTCGCGAGCTTCAGGAGCCCGGCTGCCACGAGCATCTGGAAGAACGGGAGCGCGAAGATCAGGTGCCGGCTCTCGAGGAAGACGCTCGTCTGCGAGCGGGTGAGCATGAGGGCGAGCGTCGGCACGAGGAGCACCGTCGCGGCGAGCAGCACCGCCGCCGGGCGGGTGCGGAAGAGGACGACGCAGCCGACCACCGCGAGCGCGGAGATCACCGCCGACGCGGCCGTCCAGCCTGCGCCGAAGTCGCCGATCGTGTGCCAGACGTACTCGAGGACGTCGGCCGGTGAGCCGAGCTTGGAATCGCTCTCGCCGGTGACGCCGATGCCGAAGCGGGAGGCGAGCGTGCGATAGATGAGCCAGAGCGGCGCGACGAGCGCGATCACGACGGCAAACGAGATCGCGGCCGGCTTGAGCGGAAACGCGCGCCTACGCCTGCGCGCCAGGACGTACACGGTCTGGGCGGCGAGCACGAAGGTCCCGTAGGGCTGCGTCGCGATGGCCAGCACGATGGCCGTCACCCAGGCGGCCCAGCGTCTCGGGTCACGCGTACCGACGGCGCGGAGAAGCGTGAGGAACGAAAGCGCGGTCAGGAAGAGGAACAGGCTGTACATCCGCGCGTAGATCCCGTGATAGATGGTGATCCAGCTCGCTGCGGCGAGCGCGGTGGCCACGAGTGCGGTTCGTTTGTCCGTGAGCCGGGCGACGAGCGCGGCGATGACCGGCATGCTCGCGACCGCGAAGATCACCGACACGAGCCGGAGCGCGATCAGGCTGTGAGAGATAGACCCGGCCAGATAGGCCAGGAGCCAGTGGAGCGGCGCGCCGCCGCGCTCGGCGAAGACGGTGGAGAAGAGATCGCCGATCGGCTGCTGGGTGACGAAGAAGACGAGGGTCTCGTCCTCGTGCGGCGGCCAGACCGTCATCTGAAAGAGCAGGAAGGTCGCGAGGGCGGCCGAGATCACCCCGACGCCGAGTCGAAACGAGTCCTCGCGGGCCCAGAGAACCGTGCGCTCGAGCCAGTTTGGGCGCGGCGAAGGCTCGGCGCGCGCGCCAGAGGCGGCCGTCCCCCCTGGTAGCATTTCCTCCCGCAAACCGGGCCTTTCTTTCGATGCCGATCTACGAATACCGATGCCCGAACGGGCACACGTTCGAGCTGTTCCAGCGGATGACGGATCCGCCGCCGT
>DATENZ010000017.1:0-4215 GCA_035274625.1 Gaiellaceae bacterium | reverse complement strand
TGCTGCTCGGCTGCGTGCAGCGCGTCGTCTTCGGCGACGTCAACGCGGCGACGGCGCGCGTCCTCGCGGCCGAGGGGTGCGAGGTGATCGCGCCGCCGGGACAGGAGTGCTGCGGCGCCCTGCACCTCCACGCCGGCCGCGACGGCGAGGGACGCCGTCGCGCAAAGCGGCTCGGCGACTGGTTCAGCGGCGTCGACGCGATCGTCGTCAACGCCGCCGGCTGCGGCTCGCACCTGAAGGAGTCCGAGCTCGGCGACCGCGTCGTCGACGTCTCCGAGCTGCTCGCCGAGCTCGGCCCGCGCGCGGAGCGGCACGAGCTCCCGGTCCGCGTCGCCTATCAGGACGCCTGCCACTTGGGCCACGCTCAGGGCATTCGAGACGCCCCGCGCGCCGTGCTGCGCTCGATCCCCGGGCTCCAGCTGCTCGAGCCGGCGGAGCAGCCGATCTGCTGCGGCAGCGCCGGGATCTACAACCTGGTCCAGCCGGCCGCGGCGGCCGAGCTCGGGGAGCGCAAAGCGGCGAACGTCGCCGCGACGGGCGCGGACGTCTACGTGAGCGGAAACCCCGGGTGCCTCGTCCAGGTGTCGACGTACCTCCGACGCTCGGGTCACGCCGTGCCGGCGCTTCACCCGGTCGAGCTGCTGGACGCGTCGATTCGCGGCGTGCCGGCGGCGGAGCTGCTCGGCTCAGCTCGCCGCTAGCCGCCTCAGTGGTGGGCGAGCTCGGCGGCCAGCGCGTCGACGCGGCGCGCGATCTCGTCCCGGATGCCGCGCACGCCCTCGAGCGGCTGACCGAGCGGATCCGGGATGTCCCAGCTGACATAGCGCTTCCCCGGCACCGCCGGGCACGAGTCGTCGCATGTCGCGACGACCACGTCCGCCCACGCGACGTCGCCGTCGTCGAGCCGGTGGGGGAGATGGTCGGAGGCGTCGATGCCGATCTCCTGGAGCGCGCGGAGAACCTCCGGGTGCGTCGCCTTCCCGGGCGCAGAGCCGGCGGAGCGGGTCGCGTGCTCGGGCGCCGCCCGCCGGAAGAGGCGCTCGGCCATGACGCTGCGGCCTTGGTTGCCGATGCAGACGAAGAGGACGTTCACGTCAGGCGGCCGGTCGCACCCCCTTCACGATCGCGCCGTGCATTCCGTCGGCCGCCTCGTACGTGAACGCGACCGACACGTTCTCGAACCCCGCGTCCGCGAGTCCCTCCTCGTACTCGCTCTTCGAGAGCGCGCCGGCGATGCAGCCGACGTAGCTGCCGCGTGCGGCGCGCTCCTCGGGAGTGAGGCGATCCTCGGCGACGACGTCGCTGATCCCGAGGCGGCCGCCCGGCCTCAGCACCCGCGCCAGCTCGCGGAAGACGGCCGGCTTGTCGGTCGAAAGGTTGATCACGCAGTTCGAGATCACGACGTCCACGCTCCCGGCGGGAAGCGGGATGTCCTCGATCTCGCCCTTGAGGAAGTGCACGTTCCGCACGCCGCGCTCCGCTGCATTGCGGCGCGCGAGCGCAAGCATCTCGTCCGTCATGTCGAGTCCGTACGCGGTCCCGGTCGGCCCCACCCGCTGCGCGGAGAGGATCACGTCGAGGCCGCCGCCGGAGCCGAGGTCGAGGACGGTCTCGCCGTCGTGGAGGTCGGCGATCGCGACCGGATTGCCGCAGCCGAGGCTGAGGATCCCCCCGACCTGCTCGCCTTCGTAGAACTCCGGGCCGCAGCCGCAGTCGGATCCGCAGCACCCGTTGCTTGCGGCCTCGGCGTACTTGGCGCGGACCTGCTCACGCAGCTCGTTCACGGGAAGCTCCTTTCAGATCGACGAGCGCGCCGAGGCGCGCGATTGCCTCGCGGTCGAGCGAGTAGTAGGCCCACACGCCCCGCTGCTCACGGTCGAGCAGCCCGGCGTCGGTGAGCTTCTTCAGATGGTGGCTGACGGTCGGCTGCGAGAGGCCGAGCGGCGCGAGCAGCTCGCAGACGCACACCGGCGCGTCGCTCGTCGCCAGCAGGTTGACGATCTTCACGCGAGCCGGGTCGCCGAGCGCCTTGAAGAGCCGTGCCGCGGCCTCCGCCTCATCCGGCGAGAGCGCCGGAGCGGCGAGCGGTCGGCAGCACGAGATCACCGGCAAGGTGGGCATCGACAAACATCGATATATCCGATAGATCGATGTTTGTCAATATCTGGAGCGTCGTGTCGCGGCCGTTTATGCTCGCCGCACCGACCGAAGGAGGGGCTGTGCGACGAATCGCGGTGACCGTGAACGGGGAGCGGCGTGAGGCCGAGGTGGAGCCGCGGCAGCTGCTCGTCTACTTCCTGCGCGAGCAGCTTGGCCTGACCGGCACGAACGTCGGATGCGACACGTCCTCGTGCGGGGCGTGCACCGTGCTGCTCGACGGTGAGTCGGTGAAGTCCTGCACCGTGCTCGCGGTCCAGGCGGACGAGCACGAGGTGACGACGATCGAGGCGCTGGCGAGCGACGGCGAGCTGCATCCCGTCCAGCAGGCATTCCACGAGCAGCACGCGCTCCAGTGCGGCTACTGCACGCCCGGAATGGTGATGGCGGCGGTGAGCCTGCTCAAGGAGCAGCCGAATCCGAGCGAGGACGAGATCCGGATCGCGCTCGAGGGCAACCTGTGCCGCTGCACCGGTTACCACAACATCGTCAAGGCGGTCCGCGCGGCCGCCGGCGCCTGATGACCGCGATCGGCACCGCCGTCCCGCGCAAGGAGGACCCGGAGCTCCTGACGGGACAGGCGCGGTACGTCGACGACCTCGCGATTCCGGGGATGGTGTGGATGGCGCTCGTGCGCAGCCCGTATGCGCACGCGGGGATCAACGGCGTCGACACGTCCGCGGCGCGCGCCGCCGAGGGCGTCGTCGCGGCGTTCTCGGGCGAGGACCTGGCGGGCGACATCCCGGCCGGGCTGCCGTGCGCGTGGCCCGTCACCGAGGACATCAACATGCCCGCGCACTGGCCGCTCGCGCGCGACAAGGCGCGGTACGTCGGCGACGCAGTCGCGGTCGTCCTCGCGGACAGCCGGGCGCTCGCGAAGGACGCCGCCGAGCTCGTCCAGGTCGATTACGAGCCGCTGCCGGCGGTGACGGACGTGGCAGAGGCGCTCGCCGAGGGCGCGCCGCTCATTCACGACGAGTTCGGGACGAACCGCTCCTACGAGTGGACGCTCTCCGCCGGCGACGTCGACCAGGCATTTGCCGGCGCGGCCGTGACGGTCTCAGGCCGCTACCGCCAGAACCGCCTGATCCCGAGCGCGATCGAGCCGCGCGGCGTGCTCGTCCAGCCGTCGCCGTCGATGGGCGAGTACACGGTCTGGTCGGCGACGCAGATCCCGCACATCCTCCGCGTGCTGCTGGCGATGACGCTCGGCATCCCGGAGGCGAAGCTGCGCGTGATCGCGCCGGACGTCGGCGGCGGCTTCGGGTCGAAGCTGAACGTCTACGCCGAGGAGCAGCTCGCGCTCGCGCTGGCGCGCAAGCTCGGCCGGCCGGTCAAGTGGATCGAGGAGCGCACCGAAGGCAACCTCGCGACAATCCACGGCCGCGACGTGGTCCAGGAGATCGAGCTCGCTGCGACGGCGGAGGGGAAGATCACCGCCGTCCGCACGCGCCTCGTCGCCGCGATGGGCGCGTACCTCCAGCTCGTCACGCCGGGGATCCCGCTGCTCGGAGCGTGGCTCTATGCGGGGTGTTACGACGTCGAGGCCTACGACTTCGCCTGCACCGGCGTCTTCACGAACACGACGCCGATCGACGCCTACCGCGGCGCCGGCCGGCCCGAAGCGACCTACGCGATCGAGCGCGTCGTGGACGCACTCGCGGCGAAGCTCGACAAGGACCCCGCAGAGCTCCGGCGTCTCAACTTCATCCGCGAGTTCCCCGCGACCATTGCCTCCGGGCTGACGATCGACTCGGGCGATTTCGACGCGTCGCTCGACCGCGCGCTCGAGCTCCTCGGCTACGACGCCGTCCGCGCGGAGCAGGCCGAGCGGCGGACGCGCGGCAACGGCAAGCAGCTCGGGATCGGGCTCGCGACCTACGTCGAGATGTGCGGCCTCGCACCGTCCCGGATCCTGGCCTCGCTGCGCTACGGCGCCGGCGGCTGGGACACGGCGACGATCCGCTGCCTGCCGACCGGGAGCATCCAGGTCCTGACCGGCACCTCGCCGCACGGCCAGGGCCACGTGACGACGTGGTCGCAGATCGTCTCCGACCG
>DATENZ010000016.1:0-2576 GCA_035274625.1 Gaiellaceae bacterium | reverse complement strand
CTCGAGCTCGCGCTTGAACCACGGGTGAACCCCAGCTGGAACCTGGTCTAGATCTTTCCACGGCGAAGGCGTGGAAAGATCGACCTCACGGCTTCGCCAGGCTTTCCAGAAGGCCTCGCGGAACGTGCGTCCGATCCCCATCGCCTCGCCGACCGACTTCATCTGCGTGCCGAGCGTCTGGTCGGCCCCGGGGAACTTCTCGAACGCGAAGCGCGGGAACTTGACGACGACGTAGTCGAGCGTCGGCTCGAAGCTGGCGGGCGTCGTCTTCGTCAGGTCATTCGGGATCTCGTCGAGCGTGTAGCCGACGGCGAGCTTGGCCGCGACCTTCGCGATCGGGTACCCGGTCGCCTTCGAGGCGAGGGCGGAAGAGCGCGAGACGCGCGGGTTCATCTCGATCACGCGAAGCTCGCCGGTGTCGCGCTCGCGCGCGAACTGGATGTTCGAGCCGCCGGTCTCGACGCCGACCGCCCGGATCACCGCGGCGGCCGCGTCGCGGAGCTCCTGATAGGCCTCGTCCGAAAGCGTCATCTGCGGCGCGACCGTGACGGAGTCGCCCGTGTGGACGCCCATCGGGTCGAGGTTCTCGATCGAGCAGACGACGACCACGTTGTCGCGCTTGTCGCGCACGACCTCGAGCTCGAACTCGTCCCAGCCGCGCACCGACTCCTCGACGAGGACCTGCGAGATCGGGCTCTCGTGCAGCCCGATCTCGACCTGGCTGTGAAGCTCAGGCAGCGTCGAGGCGAAGCCGCCCCCGTGGCCGCCGAGGGTGAACGCGGGCCGGACGACCGCAGGCAGCGCGACGCCGGCGAGGTCGCCGATCGACGTGACGATCTTCGAGCTCGGGACGCGGAGGCCGACGCTGCGGACCGCGTCACGGAAGAGCTGGCGGTCCTCGGCGCGGTTGATCGCGTCGAGCCCGGCGCCGATCAGCTCGACGCCGAGCGCGTCCAGCACGCCGGCCTCGACCAGCCGCAGCGCGAGGTTCAGCGCCGTCTGGCCCCCCATCGTCGGCAGCAGCGCGTCCGGGCGCTCGCGGTCGAGGACGTCGGCGACGCCCTCCAGGTCGAGTGGCTCCAGGTACGTCCGGTCGGCGAAGCCGGGGTCGGTCATGATCGTCGCGGGGTTCGAGTTGACGACGATCGTCCGGAAGCCGTCCTCGCGCAGCACCTTCAGCGCCTGGCAGCCCGCGTAGTCGAACTCGCAGGCCTGCCCGATCACGATCGGGCCCGACCCGATCAGGCAGATCGACTCGAGGTCAGCGCGGCGAGGCATCGAGCACCTCCTCGACCCAGGTCTCGAGCAGCGGCCAGCCGTCGTGCGGCCCCGGCCCCGCCTCCGGGTGGAACTGCACCGAGCGCGCGCCCAGGTCCGGAAAGTCGAACCCCTCGACCGTCCCGTCGTAGAGGGAGACGGCGGTCGCCTCGCTGTCCTCGGAGGGCTTGACTGCGAAGCCGTGATTCTGCGACGTCACGAGCACCCGGCCGCTCTCCCGTTCCAGCACCGGGTGGTTCGCGCCGCGGTGCCCGAACGGCAGCTTGAAGGTCTCGTGCCCGGTCGCGAGCCCGAGCAGCTGGTGGCCGAGGCAGATCCCGAAGACCGGCACGCGACCGAGCAGCTCGCGGACGACCGCGGTCTCCTCCTCCAGCGGATCGGGGTCCCCCGGACCGTTCGAGAGCACGACGCCGTCGTACGCGGCGAGCTCGTCGGCGCTCACGTCGTGCGGGTACACCGTGACGGCGACGCCGGCTCCGGCGAGCCGGCGCAGGATCGAACGCTTCGTCCCGTAGTCGACGACCGCGACGCGCAGGCGGCCGTGCGGCGAGTAGACGTACGGCTCCTTCGTCGAGACGGCTTCGACGAGCGCGCGCCCCTCCATCTCGGGCTGTGCTGCGACCGCCGCGAGCGTCTCGTCCTCGTCGTGGTCGCCGGCGGCGAGGCACGCGCGCATCGACCCGCGGTCGCGCAGGTGGAGCACGAGCGAACGCGTGTCGACGCCGGTGAGCGCGGGGACGCCTTGGGCGACGAGCCAATCCGTCCACGCCGGCCCCTGGGCCTCCCGCATGACCGCGCCGCGAACGTGGCAGCGGCGGGACTCCGACCGCCCCTCCGCGACGCCGTAGTTGCCGACCATCGGAGCCGTGAAGCAGAGGATCTGCTCCGCATAGCTCGGGTCGGTGACGAGCTCCTGGTAGCCGGTCATGGCGGTCGCGAAGACGGCCTCGCCGAACGCGAAGCCCTCCGCACCGACGGACTCGCCGCGGTAGACGGTGCCGTCCTCGAGGGCGAGGAAGCCGTTCATGCGCCGACCTCGTGCTTGGTCGCCCACGTGCCGTGCTCGAGGTAGTACCGCGCGCGCAAGCCGTGGGGGCGCGCGATCTCGTCGCCCCGCTCCTCGGCCCAGCGGAGGAGCTCCTCGGCAGCTGCGCGCGTCTCGGCTTCGCTCACGGGCTCGAGCAGCTGACGCCACGGCCGCCCGCGCAGGGGCTGTGAGCGCTCCTGCGCGATCGCCGCGTCGAGGACGAACCAGAACGCGGGCTCGCCGTCGCCGTCGGGGTAGTTGAGTACGTACG
>DATENZ010000015.1:0-19710 GCA_035274625.1 Gaiellaceae bacterium | reverse complement strand
AGGCGGTAGTCGAGCGCGATCGTGGCGCCGCGGCCGTGCGCCGCCGCCCCGGCCGGGAAGGCGAGCGTGAGCAGGAGCGCCGGAAGGAGCGCGCGCCGCAGGAAGCTACGCGCCCTGCGGGAGGACCAGCGCGAGCAGGTCCGGACCGGCTGCCACGAAGCCTCGCCGGCGGTAGAAGGAGGCGGCGCGGTCGTTTCCGGTCTCGACGACGATCTCGAGCCGGGCCGCCCCCGTCGAGATCGCGTAGCCCTCGGCCCACTCGAGCAGCTGGCCGCCGACCCCCTCCGCCTCGTGCGCCGGGTGCACACAGAGCTGTTCGATCCGCAGCGCGTCGCCGGATTCCTCGACCGCGACGTACCCGGCCGGCTCCCCTTCCAGCTCCGCGACGAAGACGGTGTCGCGCTCGAGCGTCGCCAGTGTCCTGCCCTCGTCGTGGTCCGCGAAGGCCAGCTTCGCGACGCCGAACAGCAGCCCCTCGTCCTCGGCGCGGAACGTCCGCATCGTCACCTTGCGGTACGGCATTCCGAGGCAGGATGTTAACGACCCCGAAGGGAGGTTCGAGATGGGCTATGCGATCAGCTCGCTGGACGAGCTCGGCGACGGGTACGGCTTCCGCAAGGTGCGGCGGGCGCTTGACGTGAAGGCGTTCGGCGTCAACGCGCTCGTGATGCCGCCGGGCTACGACGGCTTCCTCCACTACCACGACACCCAGGACGAGCTCTACTTCGTCCACTCCGGGACCGCGCGCTTCGAGGTCGACGGTGAGACCCGCGAGCTCGGCCCGGGGAGCCTGGTGCACGTCGAGTCGACGACGCCGCGGAAGTTCTCGAACGCCGGCGACGACGATCTGGTCGTGCTGGTCGTCGGCGGCAAGGACGGCTACGTCGAGCGGGACGGCCACCTCGTCGATCCCGAGCGCGATCTCGAGCGGCGGACGGCGTTCGGGAGCTAGGGTTCCCCGCGGGCGATGGGGCTCGCCCTGAACCGCCGGCCCGGCTGATGGCTCCTACCGCACGAAAGGAGCCTCGCCATGCCTGTCGCCCTCGCCGTCGCCGCCGGAGGCAGTCTCGGAGCGCTCGCCCGGTACGGCCTCGACTCCCTGCTCGAGCGCCGCGTCGACTCCCTGTTCCCGTGGTCGACCTTCGTCGTCAATCTCTCCGGCTGCTTCCTCAACGGGCTGCTCGTCGCGCTGCTCGTCGACCGTCTGGGGGCTCCGTCATGGGCGGCACGCGGGACGATCGTCGGGTTTCTCGCTGCGTACACGACGTTTTCCACGTTCGCCGCCGAGACGTACGAGCTGACCGAGCTCTCGCACTGGGGGGTTGCCGTCGCCAACGTCGCGGTGAGCTCGGCGGTCGGCATCGCAGCGGTTGCGCTCGGCCAGTACCTCGGCCGCACCCTCTGACGCAGCTACGTTGTCGGGGTGGTGGAAGGCGGCACCGTCGGAGGAGGCTGTGCCTGCGGCGGCGTGCGCTACGAGGTGACGCTGCCGTTCCGGCGCGCGAGCATCTGCCACTGCTCGCGGTGCCGCAAGCACTCCGGGTCGATCGGCCTCGTCCAGGGCCGGGTGGCGCGCGAGCGCTTCCGGCTCCTCCAGGGTGAGGAGCTGATCCGCGTCTGGACGCCGGGCGACGGCGGTGCCGTCAAGGCGTTCTGCTCCGTGTGCGGCTCGGCGCTGTTCGGCAACCGCTGGCCCGAGGGCGAGGAGATCTCGGTGCGGCTGGGCACGCTCGACGACGACCCGGAGATCCGGCCGTCGTTCCACTCGTTCACGGACGACGTCCCGCCGTGGGACACGCTCCCGGACGACGGGCTCCAGCGGTTTCCCGCCGGACACGAGCTCTAGCGCCTCGCCTGGCACCCAGCGCCGTCCGCCGGGTGCCAGGCCTGATCGCCGCTACGCGGCCGCGGCCACCCGGATCCGTCCGGCGCCGTTGACCAGGTCGTCGACGTGCGACGTCAGCTCGTCGAGCATCGCCTGCTCGCGCGCGGAGGTGATTCTCCCGGCGGCGACGGCGGCGTCGAGCTCCTTCTTCGCCCCGGCGAGGATCGCCGCCTTCAGACCGTCGACCGACTTGCCTCGGCCGGCCGCGACCTGCGCAAGCGTCTTGCCGCTCTCGAGCTGCGCCCGCAGCTCGGCCGGGGTGAGACCGAGATAGTCGGCAGCTGCGTGGCCGAACGGACCGCCGTGCACGCCTTTGGCGATCAGCCGCGGGCCGCTGTTGTTGACGATGTCGTCCAAGTGCGACTTCAGGTCGGCGAGCATCGTCTGCTCCTGGCCGGCGGCCAGCTTGCCGTCCGCCACCGCCCGGTCGAGGTGTGCCTTCACGTCCGCGTAGATCACGTCTTCGAGACCGGAGACGGACTTGCCTTGCGCCGACGCGACCTGCGCCAGCGTCTTTCCGCTCTCGAGCTGGGCCCGCAGCCCGTCCTCGGTCAGTCCGAGGTAGGTCGCGATCGCCGCCGGCGAGCCACCGGGGCCGTGGCCGCTTCCGCCTGCGGCTGCGAACGCACCCCCGGCGCCCGCCGCGATCGCGGCGGTGACGCCTGCGACGGCAATCGTGGTTCTCGTCCTCAGCTTCATCTTGTGCTCCTTTCTCTCGAGGGGACGAGACCGATGCTCGGCGCGTGCGCTGAGAGCCGCGTGAAGCGGGGCTGAGGACGGGCTAAGAGTTAGCCGCGCGCTTCGGCGCTGCGCAGCGCCGCCAGCGCCCAGAGCGCGAACAGCGCGATCAGCGCGAAGCCGACGCCGTACGCGGCTCCCACTTCCGCCGGGTGACCCGCGAGCAGACTGCGGACGGCCTCGATCAGGCGGGTCAGCGGGTTCGCGACCGCGAGCGAGTGGATCCACCCGCGCAGGAGGTCGAGCGGGACGTACACCGGCGCGAAGAAGAGGATCAGGAAGACGGGTGTCTGCATGATCGGCCCGGCCTGCACCGACTGGAACCGCATCGCGACGCCGCAGGCCCACAGCAGGAAGGCGACGTTGACGAGCACCGCCAGCGTGTACACGCCGACGAGGTCGATGCCGTTGCCCTTGATCCTCATCCCCGCTCCGATCGCGACGCCCGTGACGACCGCGGCGGTGAGCAGGTAGCGCACGAGCGCGCCGATCGCGTAGCCGGCGATGATCCCGCTCCGCCGGGTCGCGGACAGCAGCAGCCGCCTCGCGAAGCCGTACTCGAAGTCGCGCGCGATGCCGAAGCCCGTGAAGACGCCGCCGAACGCCGCCGACTGGAGCAGGACGAAGCAGAACTGGAAGCCCGAGTAGCCGGGGGCGTAGTCGAAGCCCGGCACGTGGCGGAGCCGCGAGAGGCCGCCGGCGAAGGCGGCGAAGTTGATCAGCGGGAACGCCAGCCCGGGGAAGAGGAGCGACGGGTTGTGGAAGACGTTGTGGATCGTCCGCCATCCGACCGCGAACGCGACGTTGCGGAAGTCGCGGATCACGTCCTGGTCATCCGTTGACGAAGGGCGAGGGCTGAGGCGAGCAGCGCGAGCGCGAGCAGCCCCGCCGAGATCGCGAAGGCGAGGCCGAGCGCCTCGCCGTTCCAGCCCTCGATGATCAGGCTCCGCACGCCCTCGATCAGGTACGAGACCGGGTTGACGTTGGCGAGCCAGCGGAACCAGTCCGCCTCGATCAGGTTCCGGGGAAAGTTCATCGACGAGACGAGCAGGAAGACGAACAGCACCGGAAAGAGGCCCTGCACGGCCTCGCCCGAGCCCGTCCGCAGGGCCATGAAGACGCCCACCGCGCCGAAGCCGATCGCGATCGCGACCGCGAGCGCGAGCAGGACGAGGACGCCGGCCGGGCCGGACTCGGGGTGGACGTCGACGGCGTACGCGGTCCCGACGTAGAACACGGCCTGGACGAGCGCGACCGCGGCGACGCCAGCGAGCTGCCCGACGATGAGCGCGGCGCCGCGCATCGGCGTCAGCGAGAGGCGGTTGAGGAAGCCGGTCTGGATGTCCCGGGCGAGGTCCGTCCCCGCGTTCATCGTCGCGAACAGCGCACCCTGGAGGAACGGGATCGCGAGCGCGAACGCGACGAAGCGGTTCGTCGGAAAGCCACTGATCAGCGTCGCCGCCTGCAGCCCGCCGGAGTTCACGGCGAGCAGGCCGAGCGGAAAGATCACCGGCGCGACGACGTTCGCCGGCTGCCTCGCCTGGCGGACGACCGAGCGGCGGGCGACGTGGTAGACCTGGCTGAGCCCTGACCTCACGCGCGTGCGGGCTCGGCCTCCGCCTCCGCCTCGGCGGCGGCGCCCTCGAGCGTCCGGCCGGTCTTCTCCAGGAAGACGTCGTCGAGCGACGGGGCGTGCAGCTGGAGGTGCGCGGCGTGCAGGTCCTCGGCGTCGAGCGCCCGGACGATCTCCGCGAGGTCGTACTCGTCGTGCTCGGTGCGGACGGCGACGCTGTCGGGCGAGAGCGGCACGAGCTCGCCGAAGCGGCTGAGGATGTCGGCGAAGCGGAGCCGCTGCTCGGGATCGGCGGGCACGACCTCGACGGTCGGCCGCCCGATCTCCGCCTTCAGCTCCGCCGGGGTTCCCTCGGCGACGATGTGCCCGTGGTCGATGATCCCGACCCGGTCGGCGAGAACATCCGCCTCCTCGAGGTACTGCGTGGTCAGAAAGACCGTCACGCCCTCCTCCTTCGCGAGGCGCCCGACCTCCTGCCACAGCGCGCTGCGGCTCTGCGGGTCGAGCCCGGTTGTCGGCTCGTCGAGGAAGAGCAGGCGCGGCCGGTGTACGAGCGCCAGGGCGAGGTCGAGCCGCCGCTTCATCCCGCCGGAGTACGTGCGGACCTTGCGGTCGGCGGCGAGCGTGAGCCCGACGCGCTCGAGCAGCTCGTCCGCGCGCGCTGCCCGCTCGTTGCGCGGGATGCCGTGCAAGGCCGTCTGGAGCCGCATGTGGTCGCGCCCGGAGAGAAGCGGGTCGAGGGCCGCTTCCTGGAGCGCTGCGCCGATCGCGCGGCGCACCTTCGGCCCTTCCTTGACGACGTCGTAGCCGGCGACGCGGGCCGTGCCGGAGGTGGGCGGCAGGAGCGTCGTCAGCATGTGCACGGTGGTCGACTTGCCTGCGCCGTTCGGCCCGAGAAAGCCGTAGATCTCGCCCGGCGCGACGGTCAGGTCGATGCCGTCCACGGCGCGGACGTCCTTGAACTGCCGGACGAGCCCTTCTGCCTCGATGCCGTTTCGGCGCTCCACCGACCGCCGACTCTAACGATGAGGTCGTGGGCGAACGCGCCTCCCGAGCATACTGTCGGACGTGCGGCGTCTCGTTCCTCTCGCCCTCGTCGTCGCGCTGGCGGGCGGGTGCGGCAGCGCGAAGACGGTCACCGTGACGAGGACGGAGACGGTCACGCGGACGGTCACCGCGCCCCCGCAGAAGGCGAACGTGCGGGTCTACTTCCTGCGCGACGGGAAGGTGGCTCCGGTCGGGCGGAACCTGGATTCGACCGCGCGCGACGCGCTCGTCGCGGCGCTCGACGAAGGCCCGACCGCCGAGGAGCGCGCCGCCGGGTTCGCGGCTCCAGAAGGAGAGGGGCGAACGGCGGCGGTCGTCTACACGCTCTCGCAGTTCTCGCCGCGTGAGCCCGTGGAGGTCGACGGCAAGCGCTACACGCGCAGCGACTTCGAGGACCTCACGCCTACGATCCTGGTCGAGTCGCCGCTCCCGTTCCAGGCGGTGTCGGCGCCTCTGCGCGTGACCGGCACCGCGAATACGTTCGAGGCGACGTTCGCCTACGAGCTCCTCGACCCGGCCGGCAAGGTGCTCTCGCACGACTTCGTCACGGCGACGTCGGGCACCGGCACGCGCGGCACCTTCGAGTTCACCGTTCCGTTCGAGGCCCCGGACTGGATCGGCAAGCTGGTCGTGTTCGAGAACTCGGCCGCCGACGGGTCGCGGATCCACCAGGTCGAGATCCCGCTGACGCTCGCACGCTGAGCCTAGGGCGCCCGGTGCCCCTCGTCGTCGTAGTCCGGCATGTCGGAGTCCGGCACCTCGTCGACCTCGGGCTCGTCCTGCGGAGGGAGCTCCTCGGGCACCTTCGTTCCCGGGATCGCGGGGTCCTGCGGCAGGTCGGGATCCGTCTCACCGCTCATAGACCACCTCCCCGCTCTCGACCGCCCGCACCTCGCCGTGGCCGACCTCGATCTCGAGACGTCCGTCGCGATCGATCTTCGCCGCCGTCCCGACCGTGCCGTCGACGCTGACGCGGCGCCCGCGGAGGAAGTCGCGCGGCGCGAGGCCGTCGTAGACCGCGTCGAGGCCGCCAGTCACCCACGCCTCGTATCGCTGCTCGAGCGCGGCGAGCACCTCGTCCAGCACCGTGTTCCGGTTCCAGACCCGCCCGGTCAGCGTGTACAGCGACCCCGCGCGCTCCGGCAGCTGCTCCGTCGTCTGGCTCAGGTTGACCCCGATCCCGAGGACGACCCCGTCGCCCCGCGCCTCCGCGAGGATGCCCGCCACCTTCAGCCGCCGGAGCATGACGTCGTTCGGCCACTTGATCTGAACGGCCAGCCCGGTCAGCTGCTCGAGCGCGTCCGCAACAGCGATCCCCGCCACCAGCGAGAGCTGCGGTAACGGCCTCTCCGGCGGGGGCTTGAGCAGGACCGAGCAGAGGAGCGAGGAACCCGCCGGCGCCTGCCAGGTCCGTCCGAGGCGACCTCGCCCGGCGCTCTGGAAGTCGGCGACGGCGACGGCGCCCTCCGGCATCGACGCATCGAGGAGCGCCTGCGTCGAGTCGCAGGACTCGACCTCGATCCGCGGCTCGCCGAGCCTCACCGTGCCGCCGGCGTCCTAACGATGCCCGGCACCGTTCAGTCCCTGCTCGTTGCGCACTATCGGGCGGCCGCCTTGACAATGCCCGGCACGGTCGAGCGCTCGACGCGCACGGCCGAGACCTTGTACTCCGGCGTCCCGATCAGCGAGTCGCCGACGTCGTGCAGCAGCCAGTTGACCTTCGCCTCGGCGAAGTGCAGCGCCATCCAGACGAGCCCGGGATAGACGCGATCCGAGTAGTGCGCCTCGGCCTCGAGCGACCCGCGGCGGGAGACGAGCCGCGCGGGCGCCCGGTCCTCGATCCCGAGCGCGAGCGCGTCCTCGCGGTTGATCTCGAAGAACGGGGCCTCCTGCTTCTCGAGGACGCCGCGCTCGCGCATCGTCATCGTCGCCGAGTTGTAGTGGTAGAGCGTGCGCCCGGTCGTGAGCACGAACGGGTACTCGGAGTCGGGCTCCTCGATCGGCGGCTGGTACTCGACCGGGAAGAAGCGCCCGCGCCCCGTCGGCAGGGCGGGTCTGGGCGCGTGCAGGTACGGCGTCCCCGGGTGGTCGAGGTCGGTGCACGGCCACTGGATCCCGACCTCCTCGATCCGCGGATAGCGGATCCCGTACCAGTTCGGCGCCAGGTCGGCGAGCTCGTTCCAGACGTCCTCCGGGGACGCGTAGTCGGGCCACGACCCTCCGAGCTCGGCCGCCATCGCGCAGACGATCCGCCAGTCCTCGCGCGCCTTTCCGGGGCAGTCGAGCGCCTTGCGCACGCGGTTCACGCGCCGTTCCGTGTTCGTGAACGTGCCGTCCTTCTCGGCGAAGCTCGAGGCCGGGAGCACGACGTCCGCGTACTCCCGGGTCGAGTCGTTCAGGAAGATGTCCTGCGAGACGATGAACTCGCACGCAGCGAGTCCCTGCTCGACGTGGTGCGCGTTCGGCTCCGTCTGCGCCGGGTTCTCGCCGACGAGGTAGAGCGCCTTCACGCGCCCGTCGTGCAGCCCGGAGACGATCTGGTCGAGGCGATAGCCCGGCGCTGCGGGCACCTCGACCCCCCACGCCTCCGAGAACTTGCGGCGGATCTCCGGATCGTCGGCGGGCTGGTAGCCGGGGAGGTACGAGGGGTTGGCGCCCGAGTCGTTCAGCCCCTGGACGTTGTTCTGGCCGCGCAGCGCGTTCAGACCGGTCGATTCGTAGCCGAGGTGGCCGGTCATCAGGACGAGGTTGGCGAGCGACCAGATGTTCTCGACGCCGCAGGCGTGCTCCGTGATCCCGAGCGTGTAGAAGATCCCCGCGTGCCGCTCGCGCGCGTACTCGCGCGCGGTCTCGCGGATCGCGTCCGCCGAGACGCCCGTCACCCGCTCGGCGTCCTCGGGCGTGTAGCGCGCGACGATCTCGCGCACCGCGTCGAACCCCTCGGTGTGCTCGCGGATGTACTCCTCGTTCTGGAGCCCCTCCGCCAGGATCGTGTGCATCAGCGCGTTGATCAGCCACACGTCCGTGCCCGGACGCAGCTGCAGGTGGCGCTTGGCGAGCTTCGTCAGCCAGATCTTCCGCGGGTCGGCGACGACGAGCGTCGCGCCCTTGCGCACCGCCTTCTTGATCCGCAGCGCCAGCACCGGGTGCGCCTCGGTCGTGTTCGAGCCGATCACGAGCAGGAACCGGTCGTTCTCGATCTCCGGGATCGAGTTGGTGCTTGCTCCTCTGCCGAACGACCTGACCAGGCCGTAGAGGGTCGGCGCGTGTCAGGTCGCCTCGCAGGAGTGGACGGAGTTCGTCCCGATCACCGCCCGCGCCAGCTTCTGGATCAGGTAGTTCTCCTCGTTCGTCAGCCGGGCCGACGAGAGGAAGCCGACCGCCTGCGGCCCGTGCCGCTCGACGACTCCGCGGAGCCCGTCGGCCGCGGCCCGCAGGGCCGCCGGCCAACTCACAGGGTGCAGCTCGCCGTCCTCGCCACGGACGAGTGGCGTCGTCAGGCGGTCCGGGTGGTGGACGAAGTTGAACGCGAACCGCCCCTTGACGCAGAGGTTCCCGTCGTTCGAGACGTACGACGGGTCGGACGTGACCTTCACGATCCGCTTCGTCTCGGTGTCGACGTTCAGGTCGATCTGGCAGCCGACGCCGCAGAACGTGCAGGTCGTCTTCGTCTTCGTCAGCCGCTGCTCGTGACCGGCGGGGGCGCCCTCGACGAACTTCTCGTAGATCGCGCCCGTCGGGCACACCGACAGGCAGCCGCCGCAGAGCTCGCACTCGGTGTCGAGCCAGGAGCGGCCCCACGTCGGCACGACCCGCGCCTCGCCGCCGCGGCCCTCGAGCGACAGCGCCGAGCACTGCATCACCTCCTGCGTGTAGCGCACGCAGCGCGCGCAGAGGATGCAGGCGTCCGGGTCGTACCCCATCAGGAGGTCGCGGTCCTCGTACGGCTCGCGCTTCGCGTCCGGGAGCACAATCGGCGCAGACACACCGAGCTCCTCCGCGAGCGACAGGAGCTCGTTCGGCCGGCCGGCCGGACTGCCGTTCAGGTGCTCGCTGAGCAGCATCTCGGTCAGCGTGCGCTGGAACTGCGGCACCGCGGAGTTCGTGGAGACGACCATGCCGTCGGCGACGCGCGTCGCGCAGGCCGGCAACGGCCGCGGCGACCCCTCGACGCCGACGACGCACATCCGGCAGCCGCCGTACGGATCGAGCTTCGAGTCGTGGCAGAGCGTCGGGACGAAGACGTCGTTCCGCGCCAGCGCGTGGACGAGCAGCTCGCCTTCGGGAGCGGAGACGGCGCGCCCGTCGACGGTGAACGAGACTACGGAGCCAGACACTTCGCCTTCAATCGTGTCACTTCGGTGTCGACGAGCGCCCGGGTGTACGGATCGATCCGGGGGTTGGCCCTGCCGTCGGCCCACATCACCACCCACCCGCGGCGCTTGCTCAGGAGGTGCAGGGCGGCCACGTGCTTCGTCCCGCCGATGCGTGCCTGGACGAGAGCGAAACGGTCGCCGCGGTCGGCCGATTGGCACACGTCGATCACCGACCACCGCTTGGTGCCGTAGAACCCGGTGACCGCGCCCCAGATCGTTGTCGGGGTCGCGCCCATCGCGAGCGCGAGCAGGGCGAGCGTCTTCACACGAGCGTCTCCATCAGCTCCGGCCAGTGCTGCATGACGTTGCGGACCGGGATCGGCGATGCCTGGCCGAGCCCGCAGATCGAGGTCTGCGCCATCGCCTCCAGCCACTCGTCCACCTTCGCCCGGCTCATCGCCGGGCGCCCGTGCTGCAGCTCCTCCGCGACATGGTGCAGCGCACGGTTCCCGATCCGGCACGGCGTGCACTTCTGGCACGACTCCTCGGCGAAGAAGCGCATCGTCTCGGCGAGCAGTCGCAGCACGGGGTAGCTCTCGGGAAAGACCTGGACCGCCGCCGACCCCGGGCCCGACCCCCACTCCCGCAGCGCCTCGCGGGTGAGCGGGACGTCGAGCGCGGCGGGCGGCAGGATCCCGCTCGCCGCGCCGCCGGGGACGATCGCGCCGATCTCCTCCGTCGCGCCGCCGGCGTAGTCGTCGACGAGCTGCCGCGTCGTCACCTCGAGCGGCGCCTCGTAGCAGCCGGGTGCTCGCACGGCGCCGGACACCGACCAGAGGCGCGCCGTCATCCACTCGCCGCGCAGGATGCGCGCGACGTGGACGAGCGTCTCGACGTTGTTGATCAGCGTCGGCCGGCCGAGGTAGCCGAACTGCGCCGGGAACGGCGGCCTCAGCCGCGGCATCCCGCGGCGGCCTTCCATCGACTCGAGCATCGCCGTCTCCTCGCCGCACACGTACGAGCCGGCGCCGACGACGATCCGCACCGGCAGCCCACGCGCCGCGATCGCCTCCCGCAGGCGCGCGCGGGCGGTCGCGTATTCCTCGCGCAGGTACACGTACGCCTCGTCCGCCTCGGCGAAGCGCATCGCGACGAGGAGCCCTTCCAGCAGGAGGTGCGGCCGGAGCTCCATCACGTAGCGGTCCTTGATCGTCCCCGGCTCCCCCTCGTCGGCGTTGACGATGACGACGCGCGGGCCCGGCTCGCGGCGGACGGCGTCCCACTTCCGCCAGGTCGGAAAGCCCGCGCCGCCCATTCCCGTCAGCCCGGACGCTTCCAGGGCGGCAAGCACCTCCTCGGCCGCGAGCTCCGGCGGCTCCCGCGGCTCGTCGGGGTCGAGCAGGAAGCCGTTCGTTCGATGCGTGACGCCGCCGACGACCTCGTCGCCGTGCATCACGACGGGCGCGAGATCGCAGTGCCCGAGGCAGGCGACCGGGAGCGCCCCGTTCGCGTGCGCGCCGAAGCAGTCGCAGACCGGTCCGGTGCAGACCCGGACGGCGTCGGCCGGGACCTGCAGGAACGAGTAGAAGGAGACGACCTCGTGCACCTCGCCGCGGCGGACGTTCATGTGGTCCGCGAGCGCGTCCGAGAGCTCGGGCGTGAGCGGCCCGACCTCGCGCCGGATCCGGCCGAGGTTGTCGAGGAGCCGCGTCCGGTCGGTCGGCAGCTCCGGCAGCAGGGAGGCGAGGGCGAGCGCGTCCGTGCCTCGATTATCGCGTGAGTTTCCCGTTCCGGTCCCCGGGAAGCCTTCTCGGTGGACGCGGACGGAAGGAGTCCGATGAAGAGACTGCTCGCAATCGTGGGCGGCGCCGGCGCCGCGATCGGCGGCCTCGCCGCCTTCTTCCTCGACAAGGACAGCGGCCGTCGCCGGCGGAAGCTGCTCGTCGACCGCACCCGCGGGCTTTCCAGCGGGCGCGCCCGCAAGGCCGCTCGTGCGGGCCGAGGTTTGGGAGCCGAGGCCTACGGGACCGCGATGAAGGTGCCCCATCCCCGCGAGGTGCGGAAGCCGCAGCCGGACGACGCGACGCTCGCCCGGAAGGTCGAGACGGAGATCTTCCGGCCCGGGGACGTACCCAAGGGCTCGATCAACGTCAACGCGGAGAACGGCGTCGTCTACCTGCGCGGCGAGGTGCCGCGGCCGGAGATGATCGAGCAGCTGGTCGCCGGCGCCCGCCGGGTGCGAGGCGTGAGAGGCGTCGAGAACCTGTTGCACCTGCCGAACACGCCGGCAGAGACGCAGCTCTAGCCGGCGCTAGTCTCGGCGGGTGGCGATCGCAGCCAGCCGCCTCGTCCCGTACCCACCCGAGCGCGTCTTCGAGTTTCTCGCCGATCTGGACAACCACTGGCGGCTCGACGACGCGTTCGTGGTCGGGAACGGAGGCGTCCGCATCCGCGGGCCGCTCGGTCTGGCGCGCGACGCGCGGACCGAGCTGGTCTCGGCTCGTGCGCCGGCGAGCCTGCGCGGACGGGCGGACGTCGGGAACGGCACGGTCGGCCTCGTCACGTGGGACGTCGCGGCGGCCGGCGCCGGCTCCGAGGTCACGCTCGCGGCGGTTGTCGAGCGTGCTGCTCTTCGCGACCGGCTCCTGCTCGCCGCGGGCGGGCGGAGGTGGCTGAGGCGCCGCTTCGCGCGCGTGCTCGAGACGCTCGAGCAACGGCTCGGAGCGTGAGCCAGGCGGCGACGGCAACAGCGCTCCCGAGGGCTGCTCCGGCGAGGACGTCACTCAGGTAGTGCACCCCGAGCCAGACGCGCGAGATCGCGACGAGACCGGCGAGCGCGAGGAGCGGGAAGCGCAGGCGCGGGTGAACGAGCGCGGCTGCGAGGGCCGCCGCGAAGGCGGTGGCGGCGTGGCCGGACGGCATCGATCCGGAGCCCGGGAGGGCGACGAGCGGGTGGATCGAGGGGTCCGCGACCGGCGGCCGCGGCCGGCCGATCGCCGCCTTCAGGCCCTCCGCGATCCCGGCGGCAGCGAAGTAGGCGACAGTGGCGACGAGGGCGGCCGGCGGGAGACGCGGCCGGAGCAGATCGGCGAGCAACGCGATGCCGATGATCAGGAGGCTCTTCACCCACCAGGCGGAGAGGAGCTCGAAGCACCAGTCGACCGGCGGCCAGCGGGCATCCTGGAACGCCTCGACGATCGCGCGGTCGCAGCGCGCGATCATCTCGGCACGGATTCGGCGCAGGGTCGTGCGTGACGGACCGGGTGTCCGACACCGGCCAGAACGGCACCGCGCTCTGAGCAGGCGTTTTCGCCGTGCAAGGCGGGCGCGGTGTCAGACGCCAAGACCGTCAACGGACGAACCGTGCCGACTCCGGGTCGATCCGTCCACCATTGGCTGCGCCGGCGGCGGGCTAGCCGAGGTCGATCAGGGCGAGGCCCGTCTCCGGGTCGTGCGACTTCCGGAGCTCGGCGGGAGACTCCGCCAGGACGACCTCGAGCGTCGGCCACACCCGCGCGCGAAGGAGGTGCCCACCGTGCGCGGTGCCGTCGCGCTTGCCGAGGACGACGTGCGCGTGCACCTTCGCCTCGCCGTCCGCGAGCGCGACGTCGCCGGCCAGCGAGAGCACCTCGACCTGCTCCGTCACCGCGATCTCGGCGTACTCCTTCCGCTCCCGGTCGAAGTAGCCGAGCACCACGTCGTCGAACGCCCCGATCCCGGTGAACGACGCGGCCGTCACGCCGTGCTCGCGGGCGAAGCGCTCGAGCTCCTCGACCGGCTCGTCGCCCTTGTCGAGGACGAGCACCCAGCGCCCGCCTCCGAGCTGCTTGGCCTTCACCGGGCCGCCCTCAACGCGACGGCAGCCGCGGCGGCGAGACCCAATCCGACGACCACTCCGTTCGCACGCCGACGACCCTGCGGCTGCTCGAACGGGTCGCCGCCCCGCGCGAGCTTCAGAACCTGCGCGACGTGCAGCGCTCGGCGACCGACGCCTTGCTCGATCTGCGTCTTGCAGGAGAAGCCGTCCGCGACGACGAGCGTCTCCCGCGACGCCTCGCGCACCTTAGGGAAGAGCACGCGCTCGCCGCAGGCCTGCGACACGTCGTAGTGGCCGCGCTCGTACCCCCACGAGCCCGCCATCCCGCAGCAGCCGCTGTCGAGCACCTCGACCTCCGTCCCCGCCGCCTCGAGCAGCTTCCGTTCCGGATCGATGCCGCCCGTCGCCTTGTGATGGCAGTGGCCGTGCAGGAGCACCCGCCGAGCAAGCGCCGGCGGCTCGACCCCCTCCCGCTCGAGGAACTCGGCGAAGTGGAACGACTGCTTGCAGAGCCGATGCGCGTCCTCGTCGTCCGGGAACAGCTTCCGCAGCTCGTCCTTGAACACCGCGAGGCAGCTCGGCTCGATGCCAACGACGGGCACGCCGGCGCGGACGTCGTCCCGCAAGACCTCGAGCACCTGCTCCAGGTAGCGGCGCGCGAGCCGCAGGAACCCGTAGTCGTAGAGCGGCCGGCCGCAGCACACGTGCCCCCGCGGCATCGTCACGCGATAGCCCGCCGCCTCCAGCGCCTCGACCGCCGCGACGCCGACCTCCGTATGGAAGTAGTTGTTGAAGGTGTCGGGCCAGAGGATCACCTTCCGCCCTTGCGGGTTGCGGACGGGACGACGCGCGAACCACACCCGCAGCGGCAGGGGCGCGAACGCCGGCACCTCGCGCTCGGGCGCGATCCCCGCCGCCCGCTTGACCAACCCCGATCGCGCGGCCAGGTTGACCACCCCGGGCGCGAGCGACGCTACGCGCGCCGCCTGGTCGATCAGGCCGAACGCGTACGCATGCCGCGGCCGCAGCCGCCCCGCGTAGTAGTGGGCGAGGAACTCCGCCTTGAGCGTCGGCAGATCGACGTGCACCGGGCAGTCGTGCGTGCAGCCCTTGCAGGCGAGGCACAGGTCGAGCGCGTCGAACACCTCCCGGTCGCGCCAGAGCCGGAGCTCCCCGCCGTTCAGCATCTCCCACAACAGCCGCGCCCGTCCGCGCGTCACATGCGCCTCGTCCCGCGTGACCATGTAGCTCGGGCACATCACGCCGCCCTCTGCCTCGGTGCGCCGGCAGTTGCCGATCCCGACGCAGCGCGTCGTCGCATGCGCGAACGAGCCGCCGTCGTCCGGGTAGGCGAAGTACGTCCGGACGGGCGGCGGGTTGTAGTCGGTCCCGAGCCGGAGGTTGTCGGTGATCCGGTAAGGGTCGACGACCTTCCCCGGGTTCATCTTCCAGTCCGGATCCCAGGCCGACTTGAACTCGCGGAAGCCCTCGACGAGCTCCTCGCCGTACATCTTCGGGAGCAGCTCGGCGCGTGACTGCCCGTCGCCGTGCTCGCCCGAAAGCGACCCACCGAGCGAGAGAACGAGGTCGGACGCCTCGTCGAGGAAGCGCCGGAACGTCTTGATCCCCTCCCGCGTGACCAGGTCGAAGTTCCAGCGCGCGTGGACGCAGCCTTGGCCGTAGTGGCCGTAGAGCGCGCTCTCGTAGCCGTACCGGCTTGCGAGCTTGGCGAGCTCGCGGAGGTAGTCGCCGACACGCTCCGGCGGCACCGCCGAGTCCTCCCAGCCCTCGTAGGTGTCAGGCTTGCCCAGGATGAACGCGGTCGCGCCGAGCCCGGCCTCCCGCACCTCCCACACGTGCGCCTCCGCGGGGGGGTCGTCGTACAGCTTCATGCCCTTCAAGCCCTTGTGCTTCTGCGCAGCGCGCATCAGGTCGTGCGCCTTCGCGTCCGCCTCCTCCTTCGTCTCGCCGCCGAACTCCACGAGCAGGTAGCCGCGCCCGTCCGGGAGCATGCTGAGGTCCTCCTTGTGCAGGCCCGTCAGCGTCATGTCGTCGATCAGGACGTCGTCGATACCCTCGAGCCCGAGCGGCTTGTGCTCGCGGACGTCCGGCACGTGGTCGCCGGCGGTCGGCGGGTCCTCGTACCCGAGCACGAGCAGCGACCGGACGGGCGGGCTGTGGACGAGCTCCACCGTCGCCTCGAGGACGGTCACGCAGGTGCTCTCGGTGCCGACGAGCGCAGCGGCGACGTTGAACCCGTACTCCGGCAGGAGCCGGTCGAGGTTGTAGCCGGAGACGCGCCGCGGGATCTTCGGGTAGCGCTCGCGGACGAGGTCGGCGTACCGATCGCCCAGCGCGCGCAGTCGCGCGGCGAGCGCGTCCGGGAGTCCGGCGCCGTCCCGCCCGACCCGGAAGCGCTCGCCCCGGTAGGTGAGGACGTCGAGCTCGACGATCTGGTCGGCCGTGAGCGGTCCGGCGCCGTGGAACTCGGTCATCACCGAGTGCACGCCGCAGGAGTTGTTGCCGATCATGCCGCCGAGCGTGCAGTGGCTGTGCGTCGACGGATCCGGGCCGTAGGTGAGCCGGTGGGCCGCCTCCGCCTGGTTGCGCAAATGGTCGAGCACGACCCCCGGCTCGACCCGCGCGACCCGCTGCTCCGGGTCGATCTCGAGCACGCGGTTCAGGTACTTCGAGAAGTCGAGGACGACGGCCACGTTGGCGGCCTGGCCGGCGAGGCTCGTTCCCCCACCCCGCGACAGCACCGGCGCCTCGTGCGCGCGGCACACCTCGACCGCCGCGACGACGTCGTCGACCGTCCGCGGGATGACGACGCCGATCGGGACCTGCCGGTAGTTCGAGCCGCCTGTCGCGTACAGCGCCCGCGATCCGGGGCTGAAGCGCACCTCTCCCTCCACCACCGTGGCGAGCTCCCGCGCAAGCCGGCGCGCGTCGAGCTTGGCCGACCCGGCGGGCGGGACGCGGAACCGCGAGTCCGGCTTCGCGGGGACCGTCGTCATGCGAGGACGAGGCCGTTGCCCGGCTGAGAACGGTCCGGGCGCAATGCGCCGTCCACCCGCGCAGGCATGCCCTCGAACACCGCCGACTCGACGCGGACGTGGTCGTGGAACCACTCGAGGTGCCGGAACCGCGGCACCGCGCAGCAGGCGGCGGCGCTCGCCGCGGGCGCGCAATGCGCCGAGAGGTCGAGCCCGTGCGCCGCCGCGAGCGCGCCCACGCGAAGAAACCCGGTGATCCCGCCGCATCTCGTCACGTCGGCCTGGAGACAGTCGACCGCGCCGATCAGGTTGACGAAGTCGCGCTGGACGTACCCGTACTCGCCGGCCGCGACGTCGAGGCCCGCCGGCCCGCGCTCGCGCACCAGACGCAGCCCGGCGAGGTCCGCCGACGAGACCGGCTCCTCGAACCACGTCACGCCCCACTCGAATGCGTAGCGCTCCGCCCACCCGAGCGCCTCCTTCGGCCCGAAGGCGCCGTTCGCGTCGACGTACAGCTCGGCCTCGGCGCCGATCGCGGCCCGAGCCGCGGCCACGCGCGCAGCATCTTCGCCGGGCTCGCGGCCGACCTTCATCTTCACGCGCGGAATCCCCGCCTCGACCCACCCACCGAGCTGCTCCGCGACCCGCTCCGGGCCGTACGACGTGAAGCCGCCGCTTCCGTAGATCGGCACCTCGTCGCGAACCGGGTCGAGCAGGGTGACGAGCGGCAGGTCGAGGAGCCGCGCCTTCAGGTCCCAGAGCGCGAGGTCGACCGCGGACAGCGCGCACCACCCGACACCCGGCCGGCCGACGTTACGCAGCGCCCGCCCCATCGCCTCGTGCGCCGCTCCGACTGCGAGCGCCTCGCAGCCCTCGACCGCCTCCGCGAGCTTCCCGCGGACCAGCTCGGCGGCCGCTCCGTCGGTGTACGTGTAGCCGATCCCGGTGAGGCCGTCCGCGTGGGCCTCGACGACGACGATCGTCGTCGAGCTCCACTCCAGCGTCCCGTCCGACTCGAGCCCCTCCGTCGGGAAGGTATGCGCGGCCGCCGCCAGCCCTTCGACCGCGGTGCCGGCGACGACGCTCACTTGCGCCCCGGCAGCGACTCCTTGAACTCGGCGAGCTTGCCGCGCAACGACTTCTCCATCACGCCGACTCGCTCGGGGTCCCCCTTCACCATCGCGCGGGCCATCTTCTTCGCCTGCTCGGTGGTGATGTGCGGCGGCAGCGGCGGCACCTCCGGATCGACCTTCACCTCGAGCACGCACGGCCGATCGGCGGCGAGCGCCTCGTCCCAGGCCGCGCCGGCCGCGTCGCCGTCGTCGCAGAAGAGGCCCTTCAGCCCGAACAGCTCGGCGACGCGGTGGTACGGCACGTCCGGGATCCACTGGGTGGCCGGGTACTTCGGGTCGCCGGCGAGGGCCCGCTGCTCCCAGGTGACCTGGTTGAGGTCCTGGTTGTTGAAGACGCAGAAGACGAGCGTCGGCGTCGTCCAGCGCTCCCAGTAGCGCTGGACCGTGATCAGCTCGGCCATCCCGTTCATCTGGAACGACCCGTCGCCGACGAATGCGATCACCGGCCGGTGCGGGTGCGCGAACTTCGCCGCGATCGCGTACGGCGTCGCCGGACCCATCGTCGCGAGCGTCCCGGAGAGCGACGCCTTCATCCCCTTCTTGATCTTCAGGTCGCGCGCGTACCAGTTCGTCGACGAGCCCGAGTCGGCGGCGAGGATCGCGTCGGCGGGCAGCCGGGCGTTCAGCTCCCAGACGACGCGCTGCGGATTCATCGGGTCGGCGTCCATCCCCGCCCGGTCCTCGACCACCCGCCACCACTCCGCGACCTGGTTCTCGACCTCCTCGCGCCAGCTCCGGTCCTCCTTGCGGCGCAGGAGCGGGTTGAGCTCGCGCAACGTCTCCCCGGCGTCGCCGACGAGGTGGACGTCGGCCGGGTAGCGCATCCCGACGCGGCGGCCGTCGAGGTCGAGGTCGACGCATTTCGCGCGACCCTCGGGCGGCAGCCACTCCGAGTACGGGAAGCTCGTCCCGATCATGAACAGCGTGTCGCAGCCCGACATCAGCTCGTAGCTCGCGGTCGAGCCGAGTAGCCCGATCGGGCCGGTGACGAACGGAAGGTCGTCCGGCAGCGTCGCCTTGCCGAGCAGCGCCTTCGCGACGCCCGCGCCGAGCAGCTCCGCCGTCTCGACCACCTCGTCCTCCGCGCCGATGGCGCCCTGACCGACGAGCATCGCCACCTTCTTGCCCTCGTTCAGAATCTCGGCCGCGCGCTCGAGGTCGCCCTGCTGCGGCAGGACGCGGGGGCGCGCGTACCCGACGCTCGAGTAGACGGCGCCGTGCTCGCGCGGCGGCGACTCGACCGCCTTCTCCTCCTGGACGTCGTTCGGGAAGATGATCGTCGTCACGCCCTTCCGGTCGAGCGCGGTGCGGGCGGCGTGGTCGACGAGGTGCCGTGCCTGCGCCGGCTCCATGCACGTCTGCACGAACTCCGACACGTCCTTGAACAGCACCTGGAGGTCGACCTCCTGCTGGTACTCCGCGCCGAGCGACATCCGCTTCTGCTGCCCGACGATCGCGAGCACCGGCGCGTGGTCCAGCTTCGCGTCGTAGAGGCCGTTCAGGAGGTGGATCGCCCCCGGGCCCGACGTGGCGATGCAGACCCCGAGCTCGCCGGTGAACTTCGCGTGACCGCAGGCCATGAAGGCGGCCATCTCCTCGTGCCGCGCCTGGATGAACTCGGGATCCCCGTCGGCGCGGTCGAACGCGCCGAGAAACCCGTTGATCCCGTCCCCCGGGTACCCGAACACCCGGTTGATGCCCCACTCTCTCAGCCTGCTCAGAACGAAGTCGGCGACGAGCTCAGCCATTTCCACTCCTTCCTCGGAAGAGGCGCCGCGGCGACAGGCGCCCCCTCCGCGGTCCTCACTGACCCATCTTCACGCCCGGTTCTGCCCACTCCAGCTGGATTGGATGCATGGGCTTCTCCCCGGGGACGTTGGCCTGGCGCTTGTACTTGCTGCAGAAAGACGGTCGTCGTGTAGGGCGTGCGGTCCTGCGGCTGCGTCGCGATCGCGCGGTGCTGCTGGAGCGCGGAGCTCATGGTGACCTCCTTCGATCGGACTGCGATATTTGTCACCGGCGCCGGCCGGGAGAAACATCGGACCCGCCTAGGCCGGGGTGGCCGCGGCGCGGCGCTCCCGCTGCGGACCAACGACGTACTTCGGGTCGCGGGCCGACTGGAACCCCGCTCGGTAGACCGACCACTTGATCGCGAGCTCTCCCGCGAGCACGAGCGGGCCGCCGAGGGCAGCGGCCCGCCGGCTC
>DATENZ010000014.1:0-6136 GCA_035274625.1 Gaiellaceae bacterium | reverse complement strand
CGTCCGCGACGGACGCTGCCTGCTCGACTGCCGTACGCTCGCGGACGACGAGGTGGGCGAGGTCGCCGCTGCCGTCGCCACCGCCCGCGGATGAACGACGTCCCACCGGTCGGCCGGGTCTGGAACCTGGCGCGCGGCGCGCTGGGGACGAAGGCGCTCGCGGTCGTCACCGACCTCGGCGTTCCCGACGCCCTCGCCGGCGGGCCCAGGCCCGTCGCGGACGTCGCGCGCGAGGTCGGCGCGAATGCCGACTCGCTCCACCGCTTCCTGCGCGCCCTCGCGAGCGACGGCGTCTTCGACGAGGTGGAACCCGGCGTCTTCCGCAACAACGACGCGTCCGAGCTCCTGCGCAGTGACGGGTCCTGGCGCGACTTCGCGCACCTCTTCGGCGGCAGCTGGTACCAGGCCGTCGGCGACGCCGAGGCCATGACCGGAGAGGCAACCTGGCCCCGCACGTTCGGGACCGACTTCTGGTCGTGGCTCGCCGAGCACTCAGACGAGCGCGCCTCGTTCGACCGGGCGATGGCGGAAGGCTGGGAGCGCCGTCTCGACCGGATCGCGGGACTTCCGTGGCGCGAGGGGGAGACCGTCGTCGACGTCGGCGGAGGGAGCGGCTCGCTGCTGCTCCGGCTCGTCGAGCGGCACCCGGGCCTGCGCGCGATCGTCTTCGACCTTCCCGAGACGGTGCGCGACGAGGCGGCGCTCGCCCGCGCCGGCTGCACGTTCGTCACCGGCAGCTTCTTCGAACGCGTCCCGGCGGGAGACGTCTACATCCTCGGGACGATCCTCCACGACTGGGAGGACGAGCCCGCCGCGGCGATCCTGCGGACGATCCGCGACAACGCGGCCGCGAGCGCACGGGTGCTGATCATCGACGCCGTCATCCCGGCCGGCAACGAGCCGCACGGAGCGAAGTGGCTCGACCTGCTGATGCTCGTGATCGGCGGACGGGAGCGAGCGGCCGACGAGTGGCGCGCTCTCATCGAGGGCGCGGGCCTCCAGGTCGACGCGCTTGACGACGGCCTCATCCAGGCGTCATGCCCCTGACGGTCGGGACCGCCGGGCACATCGACCACGGAAAGACGTGGCTCGTCCGCGCCTTGACGGGAAAGGACACCGATCGGCTCCCCGAGGAGCGCGAGCGCGGGATCTCGATCGACCTCGGGTACGCCCCGCTCGAGCTGCCGGACGGCCGGCGGCTGTCGCTGATCGACGTCCCCGGCCACGAGCGCTTCGTCCGGAACATGGTCGCCGGCGCCACCGGTATCGACCTCTTCCTGCTCGTGATCGACGCCGGCGAGGGCGCCCGGCCGCAGACGCACGAGCACCTGGCCATCCTCCGGCTGCTCGGCATCGACCGCGGCGTGGTCGCGGTCACGAAGGCTGACGCGGTCGACGAGGAGACTCGGGAGCTCGCGCTCGCCGAGGCCGCCGAGCTCGTCCCCGAGGCTCGCGTCCTCGCGGTCAGCGCGAAGACGGGCGAAGGGATCGCCGAGCTCCGGTCCGCGCTCGCAGCGCTCGCCGACGACGCCGAGAGGGCGCGGACGGACGGGCCGGCCCGCCTGTACGTCGACCGCGTCTTCACGCTGCGCGGGATCGGAACCGTCGTCACGGGCACCCTTTGGTCCGGAACGATCGGCGAGGGGGACGAGCTCCGGGTCGAGCCCCGCGGAATCGACGTAAGGGTGCGCAGCGTGCAGGTCCACGACGCCGTCGTCGCGCGCGCCGAGGCGGGGCAGCGCGTCGCGGTCAACCTGCCGGGCCTCGAGCGAACCGCCCTCGCACGCGGGGACGCACTCGTCGAGCGCCGCGCCTACCCGGTCACCTTCCGTCTCGACGTCGTCCTCGAGGAGGTCGCCGACGTGCCCGCCGCCGTCACCGTCCATCTCGGCACCTCCGCCGTTCCGGCGCGGGTCGCCAGGCGCGGCCGCTTCGCGCAGCTCCGGCTCGAGCAGCCGCTCGTCGCCGCACGCGGCGACCGGGTCGTCCTGCGGACGAGCACGACGGTCGGCGGAGGTGTCGTCCTCGACCCGCGGCCGCCGAGGCGCATCGACCCCCAGCGGCTCGAGCTGCTCGAGCAGGGGGATGCGGCCGCGACGGTGCACGCGCCCGTCCGGATCGACACGCTCCGCCACCTGCTGGACGCCGAGAACGGCCTCGAGCGCGCCGGCGAGTGGATCTTCTCGCGGGCGTGGCTGGACGAGCTCCGCGCGGGCGTGCACGCGCAGCTTGCCGGGGCGGACCCGCTCGATCCGGGGATCGACGCGCCGGCGGCGCCGTGGGCTGCGGCCGTCGTGCCGCTGCTCGGCGTCGAGCGTCGCGGCTCGCGCCTGTACCTGCCCGGAGCGAAGGCGGAGGTCTCCGGCGGCGAGGAGCTGCTGGCGGAGGTCGAGGCCGCCGGGCTCGCGGGCGCGAAGGTCGCGGACGCGAAGCGTGCACGGGCATTGGAGCAGGAGGGACGGCTCGTGCGGCTCGGCGACGGCTTCGCGGTGACCGCAGCCACGTACGAGCGGGCGCGGACGGCGCTGGTGGAGGAGTGCCGCACGAGCGGGAAGATCACGCTCGCCCGCTTCCGCGACCTGCTCGGGATCGGCCGCCGCTCCGCCCAGCTCTTGCTCGAGCGCTTCGACGCCGACGGCGTCACGCGGCGCGTCGGCGACGAGCGCGTGCTGCGCCGAGCAGCCCGCTGACGCGGTGACCTTTTGGATCGCGCTCGCGCTCGTCCTCTTCCACGTCGTCAAGGGCGGGTGGACGATCGCCCTCCTGGCTGGGACCGGCGCGCTCGAGACCGCCCAGACGATCTTCTGGCTGCGGTACTCGCAGCGGCGGCGGGTCCAGGTCGGGGCGGAGACGCTGATCGGCCAGGTCGTCGAGGTTGCAGAGGAGTGCCGGCCGTACGGATACGTGCGCATCCAGGGCGAGCTCTGGCGCGCCCACGCCGCCGAGGGCGCGGCTGCGGGCGAGCAGGTGCGGGTCGTTCGCCGGGACGGCCTGACGCTGGAGGTCGAGCGTGAGCCTGACTGACGCTCTCGCGGTTGCACGCGAGCGCGCTGCGCGGCTGCAAGCGGTGGGCGGCGCGCTGCCGCACGTGACCGAGCCGGACGGCCGCTGGGGCGCGCTCTCGCCCCTCGACGCGGAGGACGCGGCGCTGACCGGCCTGCCCTGGACGGGCGGCTTCGTCGCCGGGCAGCTCTGGCTGGCCGACCGCCGCGAAGAGGCTGCCGCCGTCACGGAGCTCCTCGCGCCGCGAGCCGCCCAGCCGACGACCCACGACCTCGGCTTCCTGTTCTGGCCGAGCGCCGTCCTCGGCTACCTCGTCACTGGCGAGCCCCGCTACCGGGAGCTCGGCCTGTCGGCGGCCGCCTCGCTCGTCCGCCGCGCGCTCCCATCCGGCGTGCTCCAGGTGATCGGGCACCTGGACGACCCGGAGTGGCGGGGCCGCTCGATCGTCGACACGTGGCCGAACCTGCTCCTCCTCTGGTGGGCGGAGCAGGAGGGCGCCGGCGCAGCGGGCCTCGCAGCGCGCGCGCACCTGGCGGCGACGCTGGAGGCGTTCCTCCGCCCGGACGGCTCCACGTTCCACGCCGCGCGATTCGCCGACGACGGCTCCGTGCTCGAGCGCGGCACGATCAACGGCTATGCGGCCGGCTCGACGTGGGCGCGCGGCCAGGCGTGGGCCGTCCACGGGCTCGTCTCCGCCGCCCGTGCCACCGGGGACGGTGACCTCCGCGCTGCGGCGGAGCTGGCCGCGCGCTGGTTCCTCGAGCACCTACCGGCCGGCGGCGTCCCGCCGTGGGACTTCGACGCGCCCGCCGGCGGACCGAGCGACGCCTCGGCGGCCGCGATCGTCGCGTCGGCGCTGCTGGACCTCGGTTGGCGAGCAGAGGCGGCCACGCTGCTCGAGGGGCTCGCCGCGTCGTGCCTGAACCGCCGTTCCGGAGACGGGCTCCTGCTCCACTGCTGCTACCGGCAGCCCTTCGGGCTCGGCCTCGACTGCGCGACGGCGTGGGGCGACTACTTCTTCCTGGACGCGCTCGCCCACGCCGTCGACCCCGCGTCGAGGCCCGATCCGTTGCGCCGGTGAGCCGGCGCTACGACAGCGAGATGTCGTCGAGCAGGAAGTAGGTGGGGTCGCGCGCCTGGCCGTCGTCGTGGTTGAAGAACCAGAGGACGACCGTCTTGCCGGCGTACTTCGACATCGGGTACGCCGCCTGGAGCCAGCTGCTCGAGTCGGCGCAGACGCGGAGGACGTTCGCCAGCACCTTGCCGGCGGTGTTGCGGACCTGCACGCGGATCTGGTCGTCGGCGAGCCGGTCGGTGCAGTGCGGCTGGTAGGAGAAGGCGAGCTGCGGCGTCCCTGCCGGGACGGTCACCGTCTGCTTCAGCGTGCTGTTCCCCTTCTTCGGCGGCATGTCGCCGAGCTGCGCTGCGAACGAGCCGGTGTTTGCGATGGTCACGATCCGCGGAGCGCGGCCTGCAGTCGTCCACGAGGCGAAGGTCCCGGTCTCGAAGCCGCCGTTGGCGACGGCGTTCGCTGCGGAGGACACGACGGTGAGCGCGACGTTGACGGAATGAGCCGCGCTCGGCGCCGTCCCGGTGACCTTGATCGTGTAGGGGCCGGGGGACGCCGACGGGTCGACGGCAACGGTCATGGTCGACGATCCGCCGGCGTCGACCGACGGCGGCGCGAAGGAGACGGTGCCGGCAGGCTGGCCGCTCGCGCCGAAGGTCACGGTCTCCGGCGTGCCTCGCGCGAGCGCCGTGCTGATCGTCGCGTTGCCGCTGCCGCCCTGCTCGACGGAAAGCGTCTTCGGAGCGGCGTCGATCGAGAAGTCCGGGGGCGGCGGCGGGCCGCAGCCCGGAAGCCGGAACGCGCCGATCCGCGTCTTCCAGTTGAACGTCCCGTTGCTCGGGATGTACTGGTTCGTGTACCAGAAGGTGCAGTCGTCGCTCGGATCGATGCTCATGCTCGTGTAGTCGCCCCAGCGGTTGAGACAGCAGAGCTGCGAGCCCGCGCCGGTGAAGAGCTCGCCCTCTCCCTGGGTGATCAGCCCGGGCGTGTCGCCGGCGAGGCGGCCCGTGAACCGGATCCCCGGGTGGGTCGTCGAGCTGGAGACGCTGTACCCGAGCGCGATGTCTCCGTTGCCGTCCATCGCGGCGCTGCCCATCCAGCGAGACTCCCCGTCGGGCCCGTAGGTGCTCTGCTGGGCGACGACGGGCGTGCCGCCGGGGTTCTGGAGCTCGTACCACCGGATGCCGGCGGCGACGCTGTGCGTGGCGACGAGCGACTCGTGGTCGCCGAAGTTCCGGTACGCGAGCCGGTACATGAGGCGGTCGCCGAGCGCGTCGAGACGCTGGCTCGTGTCCGACTGCGGGATGCAGCAGGCGGGCGAGAATGCCGCGACGGGAATCGCCACCGGCCCGGTCAGCGACGAGAGCGCCGGGTTCGTCCAGTCGACGTGGAACCTCCAGAGGTCGAGCGCGCCCGTCGCAAGCTCGAGGACGTAGTTGGGCGACCCGGACGGCGGCGGTGTCGGGCCGTCGAGGTCCGAGGGCAGCAGGGTCCCGTACGTCGGGCTCAGGTCGTAGCACTGCTGCGTCGCCGCCTGCCCCGTCAGCATCTGCGCGCGGTCGTAGGCGCAGACGGTCGGGCCGAGATACACGTCGCCCGCGCCGAAGCGGTTGATCGTGACGTAGTAGGCGTCCGGCCAGACACCGAGCTTCGGATAGTCGGGGAAGCTCGTGTAGAGGTAGGAGTAGCGGTTGTACGTGCCCGTCGGGTCGCCGCTCGTCGAGACCGCGACGCACATGAGGTAGGGCAGGGTGCTGACCGAGAACTGGCTGACGATCCAGCGGTCCGCCATCCGGTCGTAGACGACGGTCGCGTCGCCGTCGTTGTTCGACTGGCAGCTGCCGCCGAAGCCGCTCCACAGCGTCCGCGTCGGGACCGGCCCATAGAGCGCGGTGCCGGTCTTGTCGTAGATCGCGAGCCGCGTGTTCACCACCTGGACGTAGTGGCTCGGCCCGACGGCGCCGTTGACGTCCGACGGTGCGTACCCGGCCGCCGAGATGCCGTTGAAGCTCGCGACGAGCGGCGGGGCGGCCGACGCCGGCGCGAGCGTCGCGTCCTGGAGGA
>DATENZ010000013.1:0-28147 GCA_035274625.1 Gaiellaceae bacterium | reverse complement strand
CGCCCAGCCGGCGGTCGTCCTGTCGAGCCCGCTCCTGCGAGCGCGCGAGACCGCCGCCGAGCTCGGCCGCGCTCTCGGGTGTACGTCGCAAAGCGACGAGCGCCTCGCCCCCGGCGCCACCGCCGACACCGTCCGCACCGCGATCTCCGGCCGCGGCGACGAGGTCGTCGTCGTCGGCCACCAGCCCGACTGCGGCCGCATCGCCGCGCAGCTCAGCGGCGGTCCCGAGCCGGCGTTTCCGCCGGCGGGCATCTTCGTGCTCGAGGTTTGACCGTCGCTCGCTTTCAGCTCGCTCCCGTGGGGGAAACCATGTTTCCCCCACGGACCCCCTTCTTTCAGAGGCCGATGTCGATAGGGGCACCTCCCGGTTCCCCTCTGACCCCTCCACACGCTCGTCGGGCAGCAGCCCGATGAGCGCGCCCGCCGTCAGCGTCGCCGGGCTGCACAAGTCCTACGGCTCGTACGAGGCGCTGCGGGGGATCGACTTCGACATCGCAGCCGGCGAGGTCTTCGGGCTGCTCGGCCCGAACGGCGCCGGGAAGACGACGACCGTCGAGATCCTCGAGGGCTACCGCAGCCGCGACGCCGGCGTCGTCTCGGTGCTCGGCGAAGACCCGCAGCGGCCCGGGCTCGACTGGCGCCAGCGGATCGGCGTCGTCCTCCAGTCGTCGGCGATGTACCAGAACCTGACGGTCGCCGAGAGCCTCGCGCTCTTCGCCGGCTACTACCGGCAGCCGCTCGAGGTCGAGCGCGTGATCGAGCTGGTCGGGCTCCAGGAGAAGCGGAACGCGCGCGTCCGCACCCTGTCCGGGGGGCAGAAGCGGCGGCTCGACCTCGGCCTCGGGCTGATCGGCGACCCCGAGGTCCTCTTCCTCGACGAGCCGACGACGGGGTTCGACCCGGCCGCTCGGCGCGCGGCGTGGGAGGTGATCCGCTCGCTGCGGTCGCTGGGCAAGACGATCCTCCTCACCACCCACTATCTCGACGAGGCCGAGAGCCTCTCCGACCGCGTCGCCGTCCTCCGCGAAGGGCGGATCGTCGCGCTCGGCCGGCCTGCGGAGCTCTCGGGGACCGCCCCCGCAACCGAGATCCGCTACCGGCGGGACGGCGGGGACGTCGTCGTCTCGACCCACGAGCCGACGCGCGTGCTGCACGAGCTGACGGGCGAGGCGCTCGCCGACGGCCGCGAGCTCGAGGGGCTGAGCGTGCGCAGACCGAGCCTCGAGGAGATCTACCTGTCGCTGACCGAAGGCGAAGAGTGAGCCTCTTCCTCCACCAGCTGCGTGGCGAGCAGCGCCTCTACTGGCGCAGCCGCGAGCTCGCGTTCTTCACCTTCCTCTTTCCCGTGCTGATCTTCATCCTGCTCGGCTCCGTCTACGGGGACGACAAGATCAAGAGCGAGGGCGTGAAGGGCTCGGCCTACCTCCTCGCAGGCATCCTCGGCTACGGGATCGCCTCGACCGCGTTCGCGGGCCTCGCGATCGTGCTCGTGCTCCGCCGCGAGTCGGGCATCCTCAAGCGGCTGCGCGCGACGCCGCTCCCGCCGCCGGTGTACCTGGCGGCGGCGATCGTCTCGACCGTCTTCGTGTACGCGATCGAGGCCGCCGCGCTGATCCTGCTCGCGCGCGTGCTGTTCGACGTGCACCTCCCGACCGAATGGTTCTCGCTCATCCTCGCTCTCCTGCTTGGATCGCTCGCCTTCGCGGCGCTGGGAATCGCGCTCACGGGCTTCATCAGGTCGGGTGAGGGCTCGTCGGCGGTGGTGAACGCGATCTACCTCCCGACGTCGTTCCTCTCGGGCTCGTTCTGGTCGCCGCACGCGTATCCGCGCTTTCTCGAGGTGATCGCCGACATCCTTCCGCTGACGTACTTCATCCGGCTGATGCGGGACATCGTGCTCCGCAACGAGACGATCTGGTCGAACTGGAGCGAGGTGGCAGTCGTCGCCGCGTGGGGCATCGGCGGCCTGCTGCTCGCGATCCGGGCCTTCAAATGGGAGCCGAGGGAGGGTTAGGTTCCAGGTCCAGGCGGGCATGCGCTGCGAATGGATGCTTTGCTCGTCTTTCCGGTGCGCGAGCCCGAGACCCCGGGGCTCGAGATCCGCGTCAACTTCGGCATGTTCGCGGGCCGCGAGGCGACCGCCGCCGAGATCGAGGAGCTCGCGTCGGCGCTGCAGCCGGAGATCGGCCAGGTCGAGATCGTCGCCGAGCACCGGTTCGAGTTCGGCTCGACGAGCGAGGCAGAGGTGCACCAGGTCCGCGTCGCGGTGCCACGGAGCGGGCTTCCCGCCGACGAGTTCGCGAGCGGCGAGCTCGCGGGCCGGCTGATCGTGATCACGGAGCGCTGGGCCCACGAGTGCATCGCCGAGCGCAGCGTCGAGCTGCCCGAGCTCGTCTAGACGGCTAGCTCGCGGCCTTCGCAGAGGCCGGCGTCCGTCCCCCGCGGCCGGCACGCGCCGCGCGGAGCGCGAAGCGCGTCATCGCGCGTCCCATCTTCTGGGCTTCGGCGACGACGTCCTCGAGCGCAGTCGCGAACCACTCGACATCCTCCTCGGTGACCACGAGCGGCGGGAGCCCCTTGACGATGTTCACCTTGTGGCCCGCGACCTGGCTGAGGATGCGGTGCTCGGTGAACAGCGGGACGACGACGAGCTGGGCGAAGATGCCCGGCTGCATCCGCTCGAGCAGCCGCCACGTGGCGCGGCCGGACATGGGCTCGCCGAACTCGATCGCCCACATCAGGCCGAGCCCGCGCACGTCCTTGACGACGTCGTAGCGCTCGACGAGCGGGCGCGTCCGCTCCAGAAGCAGGTCGCCCAGCCGGGCCGAGGCGTCGACGAGCCGCCGGTCGTCGAGCTCGCGCAAGGTCGCGAGGCCCGCGACCATGCCGAGGTCGTTCGGCGCGAAGGTCGACCCGTGGCTGAACGCGTGCTCGAGCGAATCGAAGACGCCCTCGTAGACCGCGTCGCTCATCAGCAGGGCGCCGACCGGGACGTAGCCGCCCGACAGCGACTTCGCGACCGGCATCAGGTCCGGCTCGAGCCCCCAGTGCTCCGCCGCGAAGAGCCGGCCGGTGCGTCCGAAGCCGGTCTGCACCTCGTCGAGGCAGAAGAGCGTCCCGTAGCGCCGGCAGAGCTCCTGCGCGCGCTCGAGGTAGCCCGCGGGCGGCATCACGACGCCCTTGCCGAGGATGGGCTCGACGATGAAGACGGCCACGTCCTCGCGGCGCAGCTCGCTCTCGAGGGCGTCCAGGTCGCCGAAGGGCACGCGGTCGACCTCCGGGAGATACGGGCCGAAGCGATCCGTGAACGCGACCTCGCCGTTCACGGACAGCGAGCCGAGCGTGAGCCCGTGGAACGCGTGCGCGACGCAGACGATTCGCCGCCGCCGCGTCGCGGCGCGGCCCAGCTTCAGCGCCGCCTCGACCGACTCCGTGCCGCTGTTCGTAAAGAGCGCCTTCCCGATCGACGCAGGGGCCCGGCGAACGAGCTCCTCGCCGAGCAGCGGCGTCACCGGCGAGATGCCCATCTGCGGCGCGTTCGGGGTCTGTAGCTCCATCGCCTCGACGAGCCAGTCGCGGACCCGCGGGTTGTTGCGGCCGACGTTGAACATGCCGAAGCCGCCGAGCCAGTCCAGATAAGGCCGGCCCTCCGCGTCGTACAGGTATGCGCCCTCCGTCCGGGCCCAGTCGCGGTCGAACCCGATCGTCCGGAGCACGCGCACCATCTGCGGGTTGACGTACTCGGCGTGGAGGTCGAGGGCTTCCCCGGCCCGCGCGGCAAGCAGCTCCGCGAGCTCTCCCGGCATGGCGTTGAGCTTAGCCACCTCGTCCACCGCGCATTAGCATCTGCCCGTTCAGCGACAGGGAGGACGCAGATGCCCAGAAAGCTCCGACTCGGCAGGCTTGGGTTTGCTGCGACCGTGGCCGCACTGCTCGGCCTACTCGCCTTGCCCGCATCAGCGGCGGCTCCGCCGCCGGGGTCACTGGATCCGTCGTGGGGCGGGGGCACCGGCTATGTGACCGGATCGACGAGCTACCCGGGCGTCCAGGGTCTCGTCATGCAGGGCTCGAAGGTGGTCGTCGTCGGAGGAGACGTCTACTCGCACAACGGCGACTTCGTCGTCTCCCGGTACAACAAGGACGGTTCCCCGGATACCTCGTTCGGTGGGACAGGCACCGTCGAGACCGACTTCGGCGACCGCGTCGACCTCGCCAGCGGCGTCGCGCTCCAGGGGAACAAGATCGTCGTCGTCGGCTACACCTGCAGCGACGACAGCTTCACCGAATGCCAGTTCGCCGTGGCTCGATACCTGAAGAACGGCACCCTCGACGCCAGCTTCAACGGCACCGGGCAGGTGATGACGAGCTTCGGCGACGGGCAGGACTTCGCAGATGCGGTGCTCGTCAAGAGCAACAAGATCACCGTCGCCGGGTATGCGGACGGCGACTTCGCGCTCGCCCAGTACCAGTCGAGCGGCGCCCTGAACACGGCCTTCGATTCCGACGGGCTCGTGACGACGGACTTCGACGGCGGCTTCGACGCCGCAAACGCGATCGCGTCCCAGGGCAGCTTCCTCGTGGTCGCGGGGTACGCGAACCACCCCGACCCCGACTTCGCGCTTGCGCGCTACGAGAGCGACGGCGACTTGGACACGGCGTTCGGCGGCGGCACGGGCAAGGTCGAGACCGACTTCGACGGCGGCGCCGACGCCGGCCACTCGGTCGACGTCAAAGGCAAGTCGATCGTCGTCGTCGGCTCGGCAACGGTCGGCCACCAGCAGTTCGCAGCCGCGCGGTACGACAAGAACGGCAACCTCGACCCGAGCTTCAACGGAACGGGGACGGCGACGATGGACGTCGGGAGCGACGCGGTCGCCTTCGACGGGACGCTCGCGGGCGGCAAGGTCGTCGCGGTCGGGCAAACCTGCTTCAGCTGCCTGCCCGGAAACGAGTTCGGGGTCGCGCGGTGGAACTCCAACGGAACGCCGGACAGCGGGTTCGGCACGAACGGCTTCGTGACGACGCCGGTCGGCGGTGACGACTCGGGCGCGTCGGCGGTCGCGGTCGCCTCCGGGAAGATCGTCGTCGGCGGGTACTCGGACGACTTCTTCGCGATCGCGCGGTATATCGGGTAGCAGCAGCACGCGGCGGGCCGCTGCCAGGCGGCCCGGCGCTTACTTCTGTTCCATTGACGCGGCCTCCGGCTGCGAACACTCTCTCGGCGATGAAGCTGCTGGTGATCGAGGACGAGCTCCGGATCGCGCTGTTCCTCGTCAAGGGCCTGAAAGCCCAGGGATACGTCGTCGAGCACGCCGACAGCGGCGCCGCCGGGGTCGCAACGGCGAGGAGGAGCCGACCCGACCTGGTCCTGCTGGATCTTCGTCTCCCGGACATGGACGGCCTCGACGTTCTGCGGCAGCTGCGCGGGCAGCCGGACCCCGTCCCGGTGCTCGTCCTGTCGGCGCGGACGGAGGTCGGGGATCGCGTGCAGGCACTGGACCTCGGCGCCGACGACTACCTCACCAAGCCGTTCGTCTTCGACGAGTTGCTGGCCCGGGTACGGGCGCGTCTGCGGACGTCCGGCAGCGGGGAGAGCGCGGTCCTCCGCGGCGGAGGGATCGAGCTCGACCTGCGGACGCGCCGCGCGCGCACCGGCGCGCGTCAGGTCGACCTCACCCCGCGCGAGTTCACGCTGCTCGAGACGTTCCTCCGTCACGTCGACCAGGTGCTCTCGCGTGCGCAGCTGCTCTCGCAGGCGTGGAGCCTCGACGTCGCGGTCGGCACGAACGTCGTCGACGTCTACGTCGGCTACCTCCGCAGGAAGCTGGGCGAGACGGCGATCGAGACGGTGCGCGGCATCGGCTACCGGTTGCCCGAGGCGGACCCGCCGCCGTGACGGACCGGCGCCGGAAGCCCTGCACATGAGAAGTTTCTCATCGCACTCTGGTGGAGATTTGGGCGCCGAGGGTCCATCCTTCGAACCAGTGACGTTCGTGCGCGGGGCGGCAAGGGCGGAGACGTGGCGCACGCCTGTGCTGTGCGCAACCGCTGTCGCCGTGCTCGTCTGGTGTGCTGCGAGCGAAGGCGCGACGAAGCCAGCCGGGCAAGAGCGGCTCCAGGCGCCGGCCCGGTGGACGAACGTGGTCGTCCGGCTGCGAGCTCCTGGCTCGACGGCCACCGAGGCGCTCATTCGGCAGCTCGGCGGAGGCGTCACCCGCCGCCTTCCGATCGTCGGCGGCTTCGCCGCTCGCCTTCCGGCCGGGACGGTCCGTCAGCTGGCCAGGTCGCCGGGAGTCGCCGACGTATGGCTCGACCGGCCGCTGCGCACGGGGCAGGACCGGCCCAGGGGCAAGGGCGCCCACATCCCGCTCTCCGAGTACGACGGGCTGGCCCCGAACCGCATCTGGCAGCAGGCGCTCGGCATCCCGCAGGTCCGGGCGAAGTACGACGGGACGGGGGTCACCGTCGCCCTGCTCGACACGGGCGTGACGAGGGTGCCGGATCTCGAGGAGGCGACGCGTCTACGACTCGACTTCACGCCGGGGCAGGACGGCATCGACCGGTTCGGCCACGGATCGCACATGGCCGGCATCATCGCCGGCGACGGCGCCGCATCCGTCGGTAAGTGGGCGGGCGTCGCGCCGGGGGCGAAGCTCGTCTCGGTCAAGGTCGCGGGCCCGGACGGCGCGACCGACGTCTCGCTGATCCTCGCGGCGATCCAGTGGATCGTCTCCCACAAGGACCAGTACGGCATCCGCGTCCTGAACCTCTCGTACGACACCGACTCGACCCAGACCTACGGTGCGGACCCGCTCGACTACGCGGTCGAGCGCGCCTGGCAGGCCGGCATCGTCGTGGTCGTGTCCGCGGGCAACGACGGCCTCGATCAACCGGACATCGGCAAGCCGGGCGACGATCCCTTCGTCGTCACCGTCGGCGCCGCCGACCTCGGCCGGAGGGTCGGGACGAGCGACGACGCCGTTGCGCCGTTCTCCAGTCGAGGCCCGACCCAGGACTGGGTTGCGAAACCGGACCTGGTCGCGCCCGGGGTGAGCATCGTCTCGGTTCGCGCCGCCTCGAGCACCGCCGACATCCTGCGGCCGCGCGCTCGGCTGGCCGGCCCCTACACGAAGGGGACCGGCACGTCCCAGGCTGCGGCGGTCGTCTCCGGAATCGTCGCGATGATGATCGACGCGAACCCCGGCCTGACGCCGGACCAGGTCAAGGCGGCGCTGATCGCGAGCGCAGGAGCGAGCCTCGCGGGCGAGCTGGGCGCCGGAGCCGGGCTCGTCGACGCGCAGCGCGCGGTGCGGTTCGCCACCGACCCGAAATTCCTGCGGGGCGTGAGGCATCAGCCGTACGTCGCATCGACGGGCCTGGGCTCGATCGACGCGAGCCGCGGCACACAGCATGCGCACACGGCCTTCGACTCGGACTCGACGCCCGATCTCGTCACGGGCGAGATCGACGCGCTCGGGGCGCCGTGGGATCCATTCGGGTGGTCCGGCCACGCCTGGTCCGCCGCCACGTGGCCGGCGTCGCCGTGGAGTCCGTTCGCCGCGGTCGGAGAGGGATGGGACCCGGCTCCGCCGCCCGGCGGGACCTGGAGCGGGCTCGTCTGGGCGGCCGAGGCGTGGCTCGACAAGGAGTGGGACGATTCGGGCTGGGTCTCGAAGGCCTGGTCGTCGAAGGCTTGGAGCACGTGGAACTGAGATGGAGGGATTGCGCGCGCTTCCGGCGCCGACCCGCCTGCTTTTCGCTGCAGTGGTCGGCGGTGGGGCGCTCACCGTCGGCTTCCGACTGACCGACGTCGGGGGTTGGACGTCCCGTAGCGTCCTCGCCTTCGGGAGCCTCGCGCTCGCGACGGCAGTCTCGGAGCAGTTCCAGATCGCGCTCGTCCACCGCCGCGAGACGCAGAACTTCGCGCTGACCGACGCCGTCTGGACGGCCGGACTGATTCTGGCCGGCTCCAGCGAGCTGGCGCTCGCGGTCGCCGCCGGCGTGATCGTCGGAGAGTCCGCGAAGCGGTGGGTTCCGCACAAGATCGTCTTCAACGCGGCGCAGTTCGTGCTCGGGGTCACCGCCGCCGAGGCGGTGTACAAGGCGGTCGGCTCCGGGCCTGCCCGCGAGCCCGCGACCTGGGGCGCCGTCGCCCTCGGGATGGCGACGTTCTTCGCGGTCAACACGGTCGCCCTCGGGCTGATGATCGCCCTCGCCGAGCGGAAGCGGCTCTGGACCGTCCTCCGGCAGCCGCTGAACTTCGATCTCCTCCACTGGACCGGGAACGTGACGCTCGGCATCCTGGCCGCCGTGCTGTGGCAGACGAAGGCGGCAGCCGTCCCGCTCCTGGTCGTACCGCTCGCGATGCTGTACTCCGCGTACCGCGGCTGGTTCCAGAGCCTGCGCCAGCGCGACCTGATGAACGAGATCGCGCGGACCGCGGATGCGATCGCCGAGCACGGCGATCTCTCTCAGCGGATCGACGAAGGCTCGGGCATCGACGAGGTCGGCGCGCTCGCGCGGACGCTGAACCGCATGGTCGACCGGCTCGAAACCGCGTTCCGCCGGGAGCGGCGCTTCTTCGTCGAGGCCTCGCACGAGCTCCGCACGCCGGTCACGATCTGCCGGGGGCACCTCGAGGTGCTTGGGTCCGATCCGCCGGCACGCGAGCTGCGAGAGACGGTCGAGCTCGTCCTGGACGAGCTCGACCTGATGGGGCGGATCCTCCAGGACATGACGACACTCGCCAGCGCGGAGCAGGCGGACTTCGTCGAGCGGCAGCCCGTGGTCGCCGATCGCTTCGTGCGCGATCTGGCCGCGAAGGCGGCACCGCTGCTCGACGGCCGCATGCGCGTCGAGCTCCCTCCGGACCGGGCGACTCTCGACGCGGATCCCCAGCGGCTCACGCAGGCGCTCATCAACCTCCTGGAGAACGCCGCCAGACACGGCAAGGGCAACGGCCCGGTCGATCTGCGGCTCGTGCCGGAGGACGGCTACTGGCGCTTCGAGGTCGCGGACGTCGGCGGCGGGCTGCCGCCCGGAGACGAGGATCGCCTGTTCCGGCCGTTCTCGCAGGGCCCCGAGTCGCCGGGCAGCGGTCTCGGGCTCGCCATCGTCCGCCGGATCGCGGAAGCCCATGACGGAGCGGCCGGCGTCGACAACCGGCCGGGCGAGGGCGCGACGTTCTGGATCCGGCTGCCGCGGTGAGGATCCTCGTCGTCGAGGACGAGCCGCGGATCGCCTCGTTCGTCGTCAAGGGGCTCCGCGCGCGCGGCTACGAGGTGGACACGGCGACGACCGGCGCCGAGGCGGTGAGGCGGGCGGCGGAGTTCGACCTCGTCGTGCTCGACCTGGCGCTGCCCGACCTGGACGGATTCGACGCTCTGCGGCAGCTCCGGGCGAAGGGCGAGGAGGTCCCGGTGATCGTGCTCACCGCACGGGGGAACGTGGAAGACCGGGTCGAGGGCCTGCGGATCGGCGCAGACGACTACATGACGAAGCCCTTTGCGTTCGACGAGCTCGTCGCACGGATCGAAGCGCGGCTCCGAGACCGGCCTTCGCGCTCGACCTCGCTCGAGGCCCACGGCATCACCCTCGACCTGATCGACCGGCGGGCGGACGCGGGCGGACGATCGGCCAAGCTGAGCGCGCGCGAGGTTGCACTGCTCGAAGTGCTGCTCAGGCGGCCCGAGGAGATCCTGTCGCGGGAGCAGCTCCTGTCCAGCGTCTGGAGCTTCGACTTCGACACCGGCACGAACGTCGTCGACGTCTACGTCGGCTACCTCCGCCGCAAGCTCGGCAACGACGTGATCGAGACCGTGCGCGGCGCCGGCTACCGACTCGGTCACGGCGACCGCGGGCGCTCCGCGAGGCGGACCAGATGAGAGAGATCTCACGCGAGTCTCATTTCGGTCTTACGCGACCGGTCTAGTCTCGAACCGGGTCTACGGCCGCACGCGGCCGGTTGTTCCGAGGAAGGGAGAGCATGCAGCACCCGGTCAGAGCAGGCCGCGACAGCCCTGTCCGCGATCGAGGACGCCGTGTCCCGAGCGTCGCCGTCGGCGCGCCCGCCGGCTGCCGGGTCGCGACCACGGTCGGCTCCGCTCCCGCGAAGACCGCACACGGATCGAAACAAACTCTTAACCGCCGAGGAACAACTAGTCCTGCCGCGGTCGGCAGAATGGCCGGAGGAAGAGGTTGAGGTCGGGGCTCGACGGGGGTCCGGCGCACGCGAGTCGTGCGTTCTGTCCCGGCTCAGGTGTCTTCAGATGACTGCGCTGACGAGCTCAGACTCCGTTCGCAGCCTGGCTGCCGCGCGCCCAGAGGTTCGGGGCAAGTTCCTGTGGCAGGACGGCGAGAAGCTGCCGATCCGCGGAGTCACGTACGGCACGTTCGAGCCGGGGCCGGACGAGACCGGCTATCCGGAGCAGAGCGTCGTCGAGCTGGACTTCGATGCGATGGCGGCCGCCGGCTTCAACTGCATCAGGACCTACACGCCGCCGCCGCGGCGGATCCTGGACGCCGCCTGGGAGCGAGGGCTCCGCGTGCTCGTCGGGCTCGCCTGGGAGCAGCACGTCTCGTTCCTGTCCGACCGGAAGCTGGCGGCGAGCATCGTCGAGCGCGTCCGGTCGGGTGTCCGCGCGTGCGCCGGGCATCCGGCGGTGCTCGGCTACGCGGTCGGCAACGAGATCCCGTCGACGATCGTTCGCTGGCACGGACGGCTGCGCGTCGAGCGGTTCCTCGAGCGGCTGCACAAGGCGGTGAAGGACGAGGATCCGAACGCCCTCGTCACCTACGTCAACTATCCGTCGACGGAGTACCTCGAGCTTCCGTTCATCGACTTCGTCTGCTTCAACGTCTTTCTCGAGTCGCCCGAGCGCCTCCGCGCCTACCTCGCCCGGCTCCAGAACATCGCCGGCGACCGGCCGCTGGTGCTGACCGAGATCGGGCTCGACAGCCGGCGTCACGGCGAGGAAGGGCAGGCGGCCTCGCTCGAGTGGCAGGTCCGCACCACCCTGGCAGCGGGGTGCGCCGGCGCCTTCGTCTTCTCCTGGACCGACGACTGGTATCGGGGGGGGTACGCAATCGAGGATTGGGACTTCGGCCTCACCGACCGTGAGCGCAGGCCCAAGCCGGCACTCTTCGCGGTCAGCAACGTCTTCGAAGAGGGTCCCTTCCCGCCCGACGACGAATGCCCCCGCGTCTCGGTCGTGATCTGCACCTACAACGGCACCAGGACCCTCGAGGAGACCCTGCAGGCGGTTGCCGAGCTCGACTATCCGGACTATGAGGTGATCGTCGTCGACGACGGCTCGACCGACGGCAGCGCCGAGCTCGCGGAGCAGTTCTGGGTGAACGTGATCCGCACGGAGAACCATGGGCTCTCGTCCGCGCGCAACACCGGACTTGCGGCGGCGACCGGAGAGATTGTTGCCTATCTCGATGACGATGCGCGACCCGATCCGCATTGGCTTCGGCACCTTGCGCTCAGCTTCGTGCGCTCCGGGCATTCGGCGGTCGGCGGCCCGAACATCCCGCCTCTCGACGACGGCCCCGTCGCGGAGTGCGTCGCGCACGCGCCGGGCGGGCCGATCCAGGTCCTCCTCTCCGATGAGGAGGCCGAGCACATCCCGGGCTGCAACATGGCCGTCCGAGCTCACGACCTGCGCGCGATCGGCGGGTTCGACACCGTCTTCCGCGCTGCGGGCGACGACGTCGACGTCTGCTGGCGCCTGCAGGAGTCGGGCCTGACGATCGGCTTCAACCCGGCCGCCGTCGTGTGGCACCGTCGCCGCAACGCGGTTGCGGCCTACCTGCGCCAGCAACGCGGCTACGGGCGCGCGGAGGCCCTGCTGGAGCGGAAGTGGCCGCAGAAGTACAACGGGTTCGGCCACGTGAGCTGGGGCGGACGGCTGTACGGAAGCGTCGCGCGCCACCCGCTCGGCCGCCGCCCGCGGATCAACTACGGGAAGTGGGGCACGGGTCTGTTCCAGCGCATCTACCACCCGCCGCCGACGAGCCTGCACTCGCTCCCGCTGATGCCCGAGTGGCCGCTGTTCGTCGCGGCGCTGGCAGGGATCGCCGCCCTGGGGTCCCTCTGGGATCCCTTCGCCTTCGCCGGCATTCCAGCCGCGTTGCTCACGCTGTTCGTCCTGGTCGAGGCCGCCGTCAGCGCGGTGCGCGCGCCGCTGCGGTCGCGCGGCCGCTCCCGCGTCAGGCGGATCGCCCAGCGTCTCCTCCTCATGTGCCTGTACGTCCTCCAGCCGATCGCGAGGCTCGGCGGGCGTCTCAGCTACGGGCTCACCCCGTGGCGCATGCGCGGGCGCAAGAAGTTCGCACTCCCACGGCCGCGGTCGGCCGAGGTCTGGAGCGAGCACTGGGTCTCCGCCGAGGACCGCCTCGAAATCCTCGAGGAGGGCGTGCGGGGTGACGGGACGGCGATCGTTCCGGGACAGGCCTTCGATCGCTGGGACCTCGAGGCGTGCGGCGGCATGCTCGGTGCGGCCCGGCTGCGGATGGCGATCGAGGAGCACGGCTCGGGTCGCCAGCTCGTCCGCTTCCGGATCCGGCCCAGGCTCACCCGCGTCGCGACGTGCCTCGTCGTCGCCGTCGGCGGCGTCGCGACGGTCGCGGCTCTCTACGGCGCCTGGAAAGGAGCCGTCGTTCTCGCGGCGGTCTGCGCGGCGCTAGCCTTGCGCGCACTGTTGGAGGCGGCGATGAGCACGGCCGCCCTCCTCCGTGGCGTCCAGAGGCAGCACGATCTCGCGGAGCACGAGCTGCGGGCCGAGCTGCAGCGGCGGCTCGTCGTTTCTTCCCGGAAGAAAGTCGCGACGCGCGTATGACCCGCACGATGTCCCTGCACCGGCAGCTCACGCTGCTCCGCTACGCGCGGCCGCACTGGCGCGGCCTGCTCGTTCTGGTCGGGGCGATGGGCGCGACGGTCGGACTCAGTCTCCTGCAGCCGTGGCCGATGAAGTTCCTCGTCGACCAGGCGCTCGGCGACAAGCCGATGCCGGCGTGGACGAACGCGGTCGTCGACGCTTTCCCGGGGCCAGGTGGCAAGAAGGAGCTCCTGCTCCTGATCGCCGTCGCCACCGTCGTCATCTTCGTCGCGTCGACGGTTGTCTCGATGGTGAACGGCTTGGTCTCCGTCCGGGTGGGCCAGAAGATGGCGTACGACCTCGGCGCCGATCTCTTTCGCCACCTCCAGAAGCTGTCGCTCCTCTTTCACAGCCGGCAGCCAGTGGGCGACTCGATCGCGCGCGTCACCGGCGATCCGTACGCGGTGCAGGTGATGGTGACGGGGGCGATCCTGCCCGTGCTCCAGTCGTTCGTGACGCTGCTGGCGATGTTCGCGATCATGTTCCGGCTCGACTGGGCGCTGACGCTGCTCTCGCTCGCCGTCGTGCCGTTTCTCTTCCTGGCGATCCGCATCTACGCACGGCCGATGAAAGACGCCAGCCGAACCGCTCGCGACCTCGAAGGCCGGATGATGTCGGTGGTTCAGCTCGCCCTCAACGCCGTGCCGGCGGTTCAGGCTTTCACCCGCGAGGAGCTGGAGCATTCGCGGTATCGCGCATATGCCGACAAGGCGGTCGTCGCGTATGTCCGCTCGACCCTCGCCGGGATGTGGTTCAAACTCTTCGTCGGACTGGTGACCGCAACCGGCACGGCCGGGCTGATCTACCTCGGCGGCCTGCGCGTCCTGGACGGGCGGATGACCGTCGGAACGTTGCTCGTCTTCCTCGCCTACCTCGCCGGGCTCTACGGCCCCCTGAACTCGCTCGCGTACACGGCGCAGACGTGGCAGTACGCCGCCGCCCGGGCCGACCGCGTGCTCGAGATCCTGGAGACGGCTCCTGACGTCGAGGACGCACGCGATGCCCGAGAGATCGAGATCGCCGGCCACGTGCGCTACGAGGGCGTCACGTTCGGGTACGAGCCCGAGCGCCCGGTGCTCAGGCACGTGTCGCTGGAGGCGGAGCCGGGCAACGTGGTCGCAATCGTCGGGCCCACGGGCGCAGGCAAGACGACGCTCGTGAATCTCCTCGTCCGGTTCTTCGATCCTTGGGCCGGCCGGGTCGAGATCGACGGGCACGACCTGCGGACGCTGAAGGTCCGTTCGCTCAGGGAGCAGATCGGGCTCGTCCTCCAGGAGCCGTTCATCTTCCCCATGACCGTTGCGGAGAACATCGCGTACGGGCGCCCGGAGGCAAGCCACGACGAGATCGTCGCAGCGGCCGAGGCGGCGAACGCGCACGAGTTCATCTCGCGCCTGCCGGAGGGCTACGACACGGTCGTCGGCGAGCGCGGCGCGACCCTGTCGGGCGGCGAGAAGCAGCGGCTCTCGATCGCGCGGGCGTTCCTCAAGGATGCGCCGATTCTGATCCTCGACGAACCGACGTCTGCGCTCGACGCCCGCACTGAAGCACTCTTGCTCGACGCCCTCGAGCGGCTGATGCAAGGGCGCCTGACGTTCATCATCGCGCACCGCCTGTCGACGATCCGCAACGCGGACACGATCCTCGTCGTCGACGGCGGCGAGATCGTCGAGCGCGGCGGGCACGAGGAGTTGCTCGCGGCCCGCGGGCTGTACTCGATCCTCTACGCGCGCCAGACCGAGCACGCCCGGCACGACGTTGCGCCGGAAGTTCTCTCGGGTGCCCTCCATTGAGCGCGCAGGTGCTCGACGAAGCAGTTCTGACCGCGAACGCCGTGGGGCGCGCGCGAACTGCGCTGCGGCGCGCGCTCGACGAGGCACAGGACGCCGCCGCGCCGGAGTTCGCATGGCTGCCGGAACGGGAGCCGTGGGCTCTGTGGCCGGACGCACTCAGGCTGCTCGTCGGGCTGGTCCGGCACCTGCGCCCGCAGCACATCGTCGAGTTCGGTTCCGGTCTCTCGACGCGGGTCCTCGCGCGAGCGGCCGCGCAGACCGGGTGCGGCTGCATCACGTCGATCGATCACGATCCAGAGTTCAGCGGACGCGCCCGTACCCGGCTCGCGGACGAGCAGGAGGCGTGCCCGGTCTCGTTCCAGGTCGCGCCGCTCGTTCTGCGCAATCTCGGCGGTGACCTGCTCCCCGCCTACAACCTCAGCCGCGGCGAGTTCGCGGTCGACGCGGCTGCGGATCTGGTGCTGATCGACGGGCCGCCGGAGCTGCTCGGCGGCCGGGAAGGGACCCTCTACCAGGTGCTCGAGTTCGCCCGACCGGGAACTGTCGTCCTGCTCGACGACGCCGACCGGGCGCACGAGCGGACGGTCCTCGACCGCTGGCAGGCGAACCTCGGAGACGCCGTCGAGATCGAGCGCCTCGACCTGACGGGCGGAACGGCCTCGATCGTGGTTCGCCGGCCGGTCGCCGCGGACGAGCTCTGGGACCACCGCGTCCGTGTGTCGTGCGCCCGGCTCGTGGGAGACCTCGTCCCGAACGGCCGGCGGTTCGTGATGATCGACGACGGCTGCCTCGGCGACGCGTTCTGGGCAGCCGAGACCGCGGTTCTCGCGACCCCGTTTCTCGAGCGAGACGGCGTCCACTGGGGCGCTCCCGAGGACGACCGCCAGGCAATCGAGTCGCTGGAGGATCTGCGCCGGACGGGCGTCACCCACGCGGTCGTCGCGTGGACCGCCTTCTGGTGGCTCGAGCACTACGTCGGGCTCGCACGGCATCTGGGGACGCGCTACCGAATCACCTTCGAGGACGAGCGATTCGCCGTCTACGACCTGCGATGAACGTCTGCCTCGTCGCGAAGGAGTACCCGCCGGAGACCGCCCACGGCGGCATCGGGACGCAGACGTGGAACAAGGCGCAGGCCCTCGCGAACCTCGGCCATGCCGTGTTCGTCGTCTCGGGCATCGCGGGAGACGTCGAAGGGCCGGTGCGTCGCGTCGGAGCGGGAGTCGTCGTCGACCGGATCGGCGTGCCCGGTGCGCACGAACCGGTGCAAACGCCGGCAGGGTTCGATGTCGGGTATTCGTGGGCAGTCCGGACGCACCTGCGCAAGCTCCTCCGCGAAGTGGAGCTCGACGTCATCGACTTCCCGGAGTACGGCGGCGAGGGCTTTGCGTTCCAGATCGACTCGACGCCGTGGAATCGGGTGCCCGTGGTGGTCCAGCTGCACGGTCCGCTCGCGATGTTCACCGAGCGGATCGGCTGGCCAGAGCGGGACAGCGCCGAGTTCGAGGTCGGCGACTTCCTCGAGGGCGCCTCGATCAGACGCGCGGACCGGCTGATGGCCTGCAGCTCGAACATCGCCGACTTCACGAGCGCCCGCTACGCCGTGCCGCGCGAGTCGATCGACGTCGTCCACTGCGGCGTCGACGCGCAGGCGTTCACGCCGCCGGCCGCGCCGCGCGACGACGCCCGGCCAACCGTGCTCTTCGTCGGCAACCTCGCGGTCAACAAGGGCTTACGGACGGTCGTCGAGGCGGTCGCCCGGCTGCGCTCCTCGTATCCCGACATCGTCCTACGCGTCCTCGGCAAGGGGGACGACGTCGACGACGTTCTTTCGCATGCGCGCCGTGCCGGCGCCGGCGACGCCGTCGAGCTCGTCGGGTTCGTCGAGGACCGCGCACGCCTGCCCGAGTTCTACGGCGGGGCGGACGTCTTCTGCTCCCCCGCGCAGCACGAGGTCGGTGTCGCGAACGTGTACATCGAGGCGATGGCCTGCGCCTGCCCGGTCGTCGCCGCGGACACCGGCGGAGCGCCAGAGGCGGTCGTCGACGGCGAGACCGGTCTCCTCGTCCCGCCGGGTGACGCCGAAGCGACGGCGGCGGCCCTGGACCGGATCCTCGGCAACCGCGCGCTCGCGAGAACGTTCGGCGAGGCCGGGAGGCGGCGGGTCGACGACTACTTCTCGATGGACCGCTACATCGAACGCGTGTCGAGCTCGTACGAGCTGGCGATCGAGCGCGTGCGGACCGCGCTCGGAGCAGACGTGTCCGTCGGCCTCTAGATCGCGCCTGCGATGAAGATCGGCTATCTCTGCTCGGACTTCGACATCCCGTTGTACGGCGCCGAGGGCTGCTCGCTGCACGTGCGCGACGTCGCGGATGCGCTGGTTGCCCAGGGGCAGGACGTCTTCATCGTCTGTCCGGAGCTCGGGAGCGGACCGGCGCCCACCAACGCACGCGTGTACGACCTCCAGCCGAGCGGAGCAGACGCGGCCGAGTGGCGCGCGTTGGCGGAGGAACCCGCAGTGCTCGCCGGCAACCTGGAACGCGACCTGCGGCTGATCGCGTACAACCATTGGCTGAAGGGGGCCGGATCCGCGATCGTCGAACGCGAACGCCCGGACGTCCTCTACGAGCGGTACTCCCTCTTCGGGAGCGCGGGACTGGAGCTGTCGCGTCGCTACGGAGTGCCGCTCATCCTCGAGCTGAACACCGACCTGCGCCTGGAGCAGGACGGGTACGACAAGTTCGTCCTCGGGCAGACCGCCGAGGCGGTCGAGTCGGAGCTCTTTCGCGGCGCCGCGGCAATCGTCGCCGTGTCGGGATGGCTCGGAGAATGGGCGGTCTCTCGTGGGGCAGATCGGGATCGGGTGCATGTGATCCCCAACGCCGTCGACGAGCGCCTGTTCGCGCAACGCGTGTCTGGCGAGGAAGTCCGGGCCAAGTACGGGCTGGACGGCTCCCCCGTCGTCGGCTTCGTCGGCAGCTTCCAGCCGTGGCACGACGTGAACGGCTTGCTCGACGCCGCCGTGCACCTCCGTGAAGACCGTCCGACGCTGAGGCTTCTGATCGTCGGCGGCGGCGACGGCCGCCGCGACGCAGAGGCGGCGGCCGAGCGGCGGGGCCTTGCGGATGCCGCGCTCTTCACCGGGCGCGTGCCGCACGACGAAACACCGCCCCTCCTCGCGGCGATGGACGTGGCGGTCGCCCCGTACAGCGGTGGGCTGGAGCTCGGCTTCCTGCCCCTGAAGCTCTTCGAGTACATGGCCGCCGGGCGGCCGACCGTCGCTGCGGCAGTCGGCGAGATCGGGCGTCTGATCGAGGACGGAGAGACGGGCCTCCTCTATCCGCCGGGAGACGGCCGACAGCTTGCAGACTGCATCGACACGCTCCTCGCAGATCGGGACCTGGCCCGGCGGCTCGGTGACGCCGCTCGCGCGAAGGTCCTCCGCGACCACACCTGGCGCGCCGTCGCCGAGCGCATCAAGACCCTCGCGGAGAGCCTCCTCGGCTGATGCGCTCGCCGCTTCGCCTCGTCGTCCTGGGGATGATGGGCCGGTGCCCGTTCGGCGGACAGACCTGGCTCTACCTAAATTGGCTGCGCGGGCTCCAGCGCCTCGGTCACGAGGTCTGGTACGTGGAGGACGACACCGTCTGGCCCTACGACCCGGTGCAGAACACGATCACCGACGACTGTTCGTATGCGGTTCGGCACGTGTCCGAGTGCCTCGAGCGGATCGGGCTCGACGGTCGCTGGGCGTTCAGGCTCGCCGACCGCGACGACGCCTGCTGGGGGCTCGCCTCGGCCGACCTCGACGAGCTCTTTCGATCGTGCGACGCGCTCCTCAACATCGTCGGCGCCACCGATCTCCGCGAGGAGCACCTCGCCGCACCCTTCCGCGTCTACGTCGAGACGGATCCGGTGGTCGCCGAGCTCCGGCTGGCGAACGGAGACGAGCACACGCGCGACGCCTTCGGCAACCATCACGCGATCGCGACGTACGGCGAGAACTACGGCGCGCCGGACTGCGGCGTCCCGCTGAACGGCATGCGCTACGTCAAGACGCGCCAGCCGATCGACCTCGAGCTCTGGCCGGCGGCCTTCGACCCCTCCGCCCCGTTCTTCACCACGATCGGCAACTACCGCCAGGCCGGAGAAGACGTCGAGTACGAGGGCGAGACGTACTCCTGGAGCAAGCACCACGAGTGGGAGCGGTTCCTCGACCTGCCCAGCCGCACGGCGCAGCCGTTCCAGCTGGCGATGATGCCCGACGACCCCCACGACCGGGCGCGTCTCGAGGCTCACGGCTGGCGCCTCGTGCCTCCGCTCGAGATGTCGCTCGACATCTTCGGCGCCTATCAGGGCTACTTCCGCCGCTCGCGGGCCGAGTTCACGGTCGCCAAGGACCAGAACGTCCGCCTGCGGAGCGGCTGGTTCAGCGAGCGGGACGTCTGCTACCTCGCCTCCGGCAAGCCCGTCGTCGCGCAGGACACGGGCTTCGGCTCGATCATCCCAACCGGCGCCGGGCTGTTCGCGGTCTCCGCGGTCGACGAGGCGGCGGCCGCGGTCGAGGAGATCAACGCCGACTACGAACGCCATTGCGCCGCGGCCCGGGCGACAGCGGAGGACCACTTCGAGGCCAGCGCCGTCGCCGAGCGGCTGCTGAACGATCTCGGGCTCTCGTGAAGGTCTGGCTCTCGGCCGACACACTCGGATACACGGAGGGCGGCGGCCACTTCTGGGCCTACCTCAACTGGGCTCTCGGGCTGAGAGCGCTCGGCTGCGACGTCGTGTGGCTCGAGGGCATCGGACAGCGACCGGTGGACGCGAGCGTGTCCTGGTTGAGAAGCGCGCTGGAGCGGTACGGGCTGGGCGACGCGATCGCGCTGTGGTCGTGGAACGGGACCGGGCGTGTCGAGCGGCCCGAACTCGTCGACCTGGACGAGGCACCGGAGGCGGATCTCCTGCTCAACCTCCGGTACGACACGCGCGCAGAGGTCGTCGCGCGTTTCCGTCGGTCCGCGCTTGTCGACATCGACCCCGGTCTCCTCCAGACGTGGCTGCGGCTCGGGCAGATGGCGGTGCCCGAGCACGACGTCTACTTCAGCACCGGCGAGAACGTCTCGGCCCTGGACGCCGACCGCGAGTGGCTCCGGACCCGGCCGTGCGTCGCGCTCGACCGCTGGCTACCGGCAAGCGCGGACGAGGGAGCGGCCTTCACAACGGTTTCGCACTGGTACGACGCGGACGAGTGGTTCGACAACGGCAACGGTGCGGTCTTCGGCAACGACAAGCGCGCCGGCTTCCTGCCGTTCCTCGACCTGCCGCGGCGAGCGCAGCAGCGGCTGGAGCTGGCGATTCTGCTCGCCGACGACGACGAGCAGGAGCAGGCGATGTTGACGAGTCGCGGCTGGCGCGTCCGCTCCGCCCACGAGGTGGCGTCGACGCCTGACAGGTACCAGGACTACATCCGCGCGTCTCGCGGCGAGTTCAGCTGCGCGAAGCCGTCCGCGGTCTACCTGCGGAACGCGTGGGTGAGCGACCGAACCGTCTGCTACCTGGCGAGCGCGAAGCCGGCGGTCGTCCAGTACACGGGGCCGAGCGACTACCTGCCCGCGGACGAGGGCTTGTGGCGGTTCCGGACGATCGACGACGCCGCGCTGGCTCTCGACCGCGTCGCCGCCGGCTACGAGCGCCAGTGCCGGCTCGCCCGCGAGGTCGCCGAGCAGCACTTCGACGCGCGCGAGGTGGTCGGCGGCGTGCTGGAGCGGGCGGTCCCGTGACGCCGCAGCGGATCCTCGTCGTCAACGCCGACGACTTCGGCCGAAGCGCAGGCGTGAACCGCGGCGTGATCGAGGCGCACGAGCGCGGGATCGTCACGAGTGCCAGCCTGATGGTTCGCTACCCGCCCGCCGCCGGCGCCGCCGAATACGCCCGCGGGCGTCCCCAGCTCGGGGTGGGCCTCCACGTGGACCTGGGCGAGTGGGCCTACGAGGACGGAGAATGGCATGCGGTGTACGAGCTGGACGACACGGGCGCGGAGGTGCAGCGGCAGCTCGAGCGGTTCCGCGACCTGCTGGACGCGGACCCGACGCACCTCGATTCGCACCAGCACGCCCACCGCGACGAGCCCGGTCGCAGCGTCCTGCGAGCGTTGGCGGGCGAGCTCGGCGTCCCGCTGCGTCACGTCACGCCCGGCGTCTCCTACTGCGGGGGCTTCTACGGACAGACGGACGAGGGCGAGGCGCTCCCGGAGAACATCTCGGTCGAGGCGCTCTCCGAGCTCCTGCGCGGCCTTTCGCCCGGCGCGACGGAGCTCTGCTGCCACCCTGCGAGCACGATCGACTTCGAGACCGCCTACGGCGAGCCACGGCTCCTCGAGCTCGAGGCACTGTGCGCACCGAGCCTGCGGGCGCTGATCGACGCAGAGGGGATCGAGCTGCGGTCGTTCCGTGACGTCGTGCTCAGCACGGGCAGCACGTCACGGTGAAGTACGTCGTCACGGGCGCGGCCGGGTTCATCGCCTCCCATCTCGCGGAGGCGCTGCTCGCCGCCGGCCACGAGGTGCGCGCGATCGACTGCTTCACCGGCTACTACGACCCCGAGCTCAAGCGCGAGAACGCCGCGGCGTTCCCCGTGGAGCCGCTCGACCTGTCCACCGACGAGCTGGACTTCCGCGGCGCCGACGGCGTCTTCCATCTCGCCGGCCAGCCGGGAGTGCACAGCTTCGGGGACGTGTTCCCGCTCTACGTCCGGCACAACGAGCTCGCCTCGCAGCGCGTGTTCGAGGCCGCCGCGGCCGCGGGAGCCCGTGTCGTGTTCAGCTCCTCGTCGTCGGTCTACGGAGATGCCGAGGCGTATCCGACCCCGGAGACGGCCGAGCCTCGCCCGCGCTCGCCGTACGGGATCACCAAGCTCGCCTGCGAGCACCTCGCCCGCGCGTACGGCGCCGACTTCGGGCTGGATTGCGTCGTGCTCCGCTACTTCACGGTCTACGGGCCACGCCAGCGGCCGGACATGTTCATGGCCCGCGTCGTCCGGGCCCTGGCGGAGGGCGGAGCCTTCACCCTCTACGGCGACGGAGAGCAGTCGCGGAGCTTCACCTACGTCGCCGACGTCGTCCGGGCGACGGTGGACTCGATGGCTCGTGCGCCGTCCGGGGCGATCTACAACGTCGGCGGCGGCGAGGAGGCGACGGTCGCCGAGGCGATCCACGTGCTCCAGCGTGTGGCCGACCGGACGCTCGACGTGACCCGCGCTCCGCGTGCGCCCGGCGACGTCGCCCGGACCAAGGCCGATACGAGCCGGATTCGGGCAGACCTGGGCTGGGAGCCGGCGGTGCCGCTCGAGGACGGCCTGCGCCGGCAGTGGGAGTCCGCGCGCTAGATCGCCGCTTCCTGGTGTAGACCAGCCCGAAGAAGGTAAGGATGCGCCCGTGCGGTTTCGGCGCGGCGCTCGACTCGATCCCGGCCAGGTCACGGACCTCCGCGGCCGGTCCGTCGGCCGTGGCGGCCTCGCCGTCGGCGGCGGCGGACTCGGGCTCGCGGGGCTCGTCATCTACCTGCTCGTCAGCCTCCTCTCGGGCGGCGGCGGGCTCGGCCAGCTCGCGCCCCTCGACGACACGCGGGTCGGCCAGGGCGACACGCCGGCGGAGGTCTCGTCGGAGTGCCGAACCGGCGAGGACGCGAACGCGCGGCAGGACTGCCGGATCGTCGCGGTCGTCAACAGCGTCCAGAAGTTCTGGGACGGCGTCTTCCAGCGGAGCAGCGAGCAGTACCAGTACGTCGACACCGTCTTCTTCTCCGACGCCACCCAGACGGGTTGCGGCTACGCGACGTCCCAGGTCGGGCCGTTCTACTGCCCGAACGACAAGCTCGTCTACATCGACCTCGGGTTCTTCGACGACCTCAAGTCGCAGTTCGGCGCCGAGGACACGCCGTTCGTCGAGGCGTACGTGCTGGCGCACGAGTACGGGCACCACGTGCAGGACCAGCTCGGCGTGCTCGACCGGATCCGCGGCGACCGGCAGGGCCCGGAGAGCCTCGCCGTCCGTTCGGAGCTGCAGGCCGACTGCTACGCCGGCGTCTGGGCGGCCCATGCCGTCGAGACCGGTCTCGTCGAGGAGCTGACGCAGGCCGACATCAACTCGGGCCTCGACGCGGCGAGCGCGATCGGGGACGACCGGATCCAGGAGCAGACGCAGGGCCAGGTCAACCCGGAGACGTGGACGCACGGCTCGTCGGAGCAGCGCCGCCGCTGGTTCTCGCGCGGCTACGAGCAGGGCAAGCCGGCCGCCTGCGACACCTTCACCGGCTCGATCTGATCAGCCGCCGGGCACGAAGCGCTCGACGACGGTGCTCCCGCTCGCGCCGTGGCTGTCGCCGAACGTACGGCTCCCGCCGACGACGTAGACGGCCCCGCGGTAGACGACGGCGCGCGCGTAGTTGCGCGGGGTCGGCAGCCGGCCGACCCGCTCCCATGGGGCGTCGCCCGGTCGGAGCCGGTAGACGTCCGAGAGCACCTTGCCTGCCCGCTGCGACTCGCCGCCGAAGACGTAGATCGCTCCGCGGTAGACGGCGGCGCCCGCCGTCCCGCGCGGCGGAATCGGCGGGCCGCTGCTCCAGGTGTCGGCCGCCGGGTCGTAGACGTACACCGAGCCGAAGTCGGAGAAGCCGCTGCGGCCGCCGATCGCGTAGATCCTGCCGCCGAGCACGACCGCCGCCGGACTCCCCTCGGCGCGCGGGAGGGCGGCGGCCGCGGCCCACCGCCGCGTCGCCGGGTCGTAGACCGAGTGATCGGCGATCGTCTCGACCGAGTTGCCGCCGCCGAGCACGTGGATCTTCCCGTCGAGGACGACGGCGGCATGGCCTCCGCGCGGCGCGGGCAGCGGCGGCGCGGACGACCATCTCCTGGTGCTCGCGACGTAGACCCGGACCGCGGTCGTCGGCAGGTTCGTGCTCCCGGAGAACCCACCGATCAGGTAGATGCGACCGCCGAGCGTCGCGGCCGCCGGCGCGTTGACCGGACCGCCGGGGATGCGTCCGACCGTCTTCCAGGCGCGGCCGTCGAACCGTTCGACCGCCGTCGCGCCGGGACCCGGGCCGGCCAGCGCGTAGATCCCGCCGCCCGCGACGACGACGGCGTGGGCCGAGCGCGGATGCTGGAGCGGCGCAACCGCCGACCAGGAGCCGCCGGCGCCGGTGAGCGCGAGTGCGGCCGAGAACGTCGCGAGGAGTCGTCCGATGGAGGTTGAGACGTCCGCACCGGGCCCGGGTTGGCGCCCGACGGCACTACAAAAGCTGTAGCTACTATTGAGTCAGCACTAGCTAAGGAGCGTGAAGCACTCGTGAGCAAGTACCTGCTGATCCCGCTGGAAGACACGGTCGTCTTCCCGAACATGACGGTGACGCTGCCGCTCGAGGCCGACGGCGAGTCGAACGTCCTGCTCGTGCCCAAGCACGAAGGCGTCTACGCGAAGGTCGGAACCGTCGCGAGGGTGGTCGAGACCGGCCGCCTCCCGGGCGGCGCCGCCGTCGCCACCTTGACCGGCCTGCACCGAGGCATGCTCGGCGCGGCCGAGACCGGCGCGGGCGGCCGCCTCTACGTCGAGGTGGAGGAGCGGCCGGACGACGCACCGCCGCCCGTCAGGACGCGCGAGCTCGAGATCGAGTACCGCGCCGTCGTCCAGGAGATCCTCGAGCTGCGCGACGCCGACCCGCGCATCGGCGAGTTCCTCAGGTCGGTCGTCGAGCCCGGCGCGCTCGCCGACACCGCCGCCTATGCGCCCGATCTCTCGTTCGGGCAGCGCGTCAGGCTGCTGGAGACGGTCGACGTCGTCGAGCGGCTCGACCTCGCGATCTCGCTGCAGCGCGAGCGGCTCGCGGAGCTGCAGGTCCGCCGCCGCATCCGCGACGACGTCGAGTCGGGCGCGCAGGCGCAGCAGCGCGAGTACTTCCTGCGCAAGCAGCTCGAGTCGATCCGCAAGGAGCTCGGCGACGACGAAGCCTCCGTCGTCGACGAGTACCGCCAGAAGATCGAGGAGGCCTCGATGCCAGACGAGGTGCGCGAGCAGGCGGAGCGCGAGCTCGGCCGGCTCGAGCGGATGGGCGACTCCTCGGGCGAGGCGTCGATGATCCGCACCTATCTCGACTGGCTGCTGGCCGTGCCGTGGGGCACGACCTCGGAGGAGCGGCTGGATCCGACGCTGGCGCGCGAGATCCTGGACGCCGACCACGCCGGCCTCGACGACGTGAAGGAGCGGATCGTCGAGTACCTGGCCGTCCGCAAGCTGCGCGAGGAGCGTGGCATTGCGGAGGACAAGAGGTCGGGCGCGATCCTGACCCTGATCGGCCCGCCCGGGACGGGCAAGACGTCGATCGGCGAGTCGATCGCCCGGGCGCTGAACCGCGAGTTCGTGCGGATGTCGCTCGGCGGCGTCCGCGACGAGGCCGAGATCCGCGGGCACCGCCGCACATACATCGGCGCGCTGCCGGGCCGGCTCGTCCGCGCCCTGCGCGACGCCGGGACGATGAACCCGGTGATCATGCTCGACGAGGTCGACAAGGTCGGCGCCGACTGGCGCGGCGACCCGAGCGCGGCCCTGCTCGAGGTGCTCGACCCCGCGCAGAACCACTCGTTCCGCGACCACTACCTCGACGTGGAGCTCGACCTCTCACAGGTCGTGTTCATCGCCACGGCCAACATGGCCGAGACGATCCCCGCGCCGCTGCTCGACCGCATGGAGGTCGTGCGCTTCGACGGGTACACGACCGAGGAGAAGGTCGCCATCGCCAAGGGCTACCTGTGGCCGCGCCAGCGCGACCGCAACGGCCTGCGCGAGGACGAGGTTGAGATCGGCGACGATGCGCTGCGCGCCGTGGTGACCGAGTACACCCGCGAGGCGGGCGTCCGGAACCTCGAGCGCGAGCTCGGCACGCTGCTGCGGAAGACCGCCACAAAGATCGCGGCCGGACGGGCGACAGCCCCGGTTGAGGTCGACGTGGACGAGCTCCGCGACGCGCTCGGGCGCCAGCGCTTCTTCCAGGAGTCGGCGGAGCGCACGGCGATCCCCGGTGTGGCCACGGGCCTGTCCGTGACCGGCGCCGGCGGCGATGTGCTGTTCATCGAGGCCACCTATATGAAGGGCAAGGACGGCCTCGTGCTAACCGGACAGCTCGGCGACGTGATGAAGGAGTCGGCGCGGATCGCGCTCTCCTATGTGCGCGGGCACGCCGAGGCGCTCGGCATCGACGAGGACGCATTCGACGGCCGTGAGTTCCACGTGCACGTCCCGGCGGGCGCGATCCCGAAGGACGGCCCGAGCGCGGGCATCACGATGACGACCGCGCTGGCGTCGCTCCTGAGCGGCCGGCCGGTGAGGCACACGGTGGGCATGACCGGCGAGGTCACGCTGCAGGGCCGGGTGCTGCCGATCGGCGGGCTCAAGCAGAAGGTGCTGGCCGCACACGCGGCGGGGCTCACGGACGTGATCCTGCCCGAGCGCAACCGGGGCGACCTGGACGATGTGCCGGAGGAGGTCCGCGAGGCGATGACCTTCCACCCGGTGTTCGGAATCGACGAGGTGCTGGAGCTGGCTCTGGAGCCGGCTCCGGCGACAACGCTCGCCGCCTAATCCAAGCGCGTCATCTGGACGCTCACGTCATGATCGGCCTCGCCGCCGGCTCCGCGATAGACCCCCTTGATGGGAGGAACGTCACCGTAGAACCGGCCGTGGCCGATCTTGACGTGCTCCTCGCCGGCGAGCTTGCGGTTCGTGGGGTCGGCACCCACCCAGGCCGGCCCGCCGCCGTTCTCCGAGGGCAGGAGCGCCTCGATCCAGGCATGGGTGTCGACCTCGACTGAGTCGGTGCCGCCGTCATCCGGCGCGGCGAACAGATAGCCGGATACGTAGCGGGCGGCGATGCCATGGCGCCTCAGAAGGATCAGCGCCAGATGCACGAAGTCCTGGCAGACGCCGGCGCCGCCCTCGAGCAGGTCGTCGACCGTCGATCCGACGAACGTCACTCCAGGGCTGTACTCAAAGCGCTCCGGGATCAGGTGGCAAACGGCCTCGAGCGTCGAGCGCGGGTCGCCGCCGCGTACGTCCTCGATGAGCTGGTTCAGCGTGCCGTTCGGCGGCTCGTCGCTCGTACGCAGCAGGAACTCGCCGCCGGCCGACGTGTACTCCTCGCCGCGGGCGCGCGTCCATCCGCCCGCGGGCGGCTCCGCCGGGGCCTGCGTGGTGACCTCCGCCTCGGCCGTGATCCCCAGGCGCTCGTGCTCCCCCGGGACGTTGAAGTCGATCACCTCGGTCCCGAAGTAGTCGCGATACGTGCGCGTGCGCGCGCTCGGGTCGACGGCCAGCCGGAAGTTCCGCACGCGCTGGAGCGGACCGCTCGCGGGCTTCACCCGGAGCGAGTTGTGCTGGTCGAAGACCGGCCCGCCGTAGCGGTACTCGGTCTCGTAACGGAGCGCGAACCTCATCCTGTAACCGTCTGAGTTACCACGGAACTGGGATGGAAAAAGCGGTCGTGAATTTCGGCATCGAGGCGTTCGAGCTCGTGCTGGATCGGGTGCAGCTGCGGGGTGACGGCATCGGGGCCAGGGGACACCCTTGCCCGAAAGTCCATCTCGGCAAGCAGCCTGCGCACGCGCAGGACCGGCGGCGAGTCCTGCGGCTCGCCCTCCACGCGATCCATCGCAGCCGCCAGTGACTCCAGCGACGACGCCACCGAGTCCGGGAACTCGCGCTCGTAGAGCATGAACGAGGAGACTGGGCCCGCGTTCGGCGGCGCCGCGGCGGCTCGCATGAACGCCTGGAAGCCACCGACCGCCCTGAGCAGCGCTAGCGCGTTGCCGTCCCGGCGCGGCGCCTCGGGGCCGTCGTCGTCGGCGGCCGGGGTGGTGGGCAGGGCCACCCGGAGCATCCGCAGCACCATGTCGGCCGCCTCCAGCCGTCCTCCCGCCACGAGGAAGGCGCGCGCATCGTCCTTCTGCATCGTCCGCGCGGTGAGGCCCCAGAACAGCGCGCTGCGCTCCTTCACGAGGCTGTAGATCGAGTACGGACCGGCCCGCAGGCCGGCGTCGAGATCCTGGCGGCCGAGCTGAAGCTGGAAGGTGTTCACGGACTCCCACATCTCGGCCGAGATGGTGTCGCGGAGCGTTCGTGCTCCCTCGCGCGCCGCGGTCACCGACGACACCATCGAGACCGGGTTCTCGGACGCGGTCGTTAGGAGGCGCACTACGTCGTCGCGCTGGGCTGGGCCGTCCGGGGAGGGGCCGGAGCCCATGATCACGAGCAGCGCGTCCCACGAGAGCGTCACCGAGGTGGGGTCGTCGGGGCGGCCCTGGAGGTCGGCGTGGAAGAGGCCGTCGAGCATGCGCGCCGTGTGCTCCGCCCGCACGAGGTGACGGCCGAGCCAGTAGAGGTCGTGGGCTATGCGCGCGAGCAAGGGGTCAGACCCTTTATGACTTTTT
>DATENZ010000012.1:0-19029 GCA_035274625.1 Gaiellaceae bacterium | reverse complement strand
CGCTCGAGGCGTGGCGCGCGGAGGCCGAGGGCGCCGAGGCCGACGGGGCGATGCCGGCGGCGCGGCTGGCGGGGGAGCTACGGCGCCTCCTCGAGGGCGAGCGGTGGACGCTCGTCCACGGGACGCTCGAGGGCTGGGAGCGACGCCTGTGGCCGTTCGAGCGCCACGGGCAGCACCTCGGGTGGCACGGCGGCGCCGGTCTCGGCTACGGCTACGGCGCGTCGATCGGCGCAGCGCTCGCGCTCGGGCGCGACACGCTCTGCCTCAACCTGCAAGCCGACGGCGAGCTCCTCTACCTCCCCTCGGCGCTCTGGACGGCGGCGCGCTACCGCGTCCCGGTGCTGACGGTCATGCACAACAACCGGCAGTACCGGAACACCGTCGAGCACGCCCAGCGGATCGCGTCGATCCGCGGGCGCCCCGGCGCGGACGGCCGCGAGGGGGCGAGCCTCGACGATCCGGAAGTCGACTTCGCCTCGCTCGCCCGCTCGCTGGGGGTAGCCGGCTTCGGGCCCGTGACCGCGCCGGAGGAGCTCGAGAACGCGTGGCGGGCGGCCCGCGAGACGGTCGAGCGCGGCGAGCCCGCGCTGATCGACGTCGTCACCGCGGGCGCGTGACGCCGCGCGCAGCGAGCGGTACAGTCGCACCGTCTGCAGGCGAGAAGGGAGGCCGATGGGCACCGACGCGCAATCGCAGGTGACGGTGATCCGCCCGCCGTCGACCGAGCAGTCCCGCCAGGGGGTGCCGCAGTTCTTCGGCGTCGGCGAGACGACGTCCGCCGCGACGGGCATCTCGATGAACCTGACCTCCTTTCCCCCCGGCGCCAGCGCGGAGCCGCACGCCCACCGCGACTTCGAGACCGCGATCTACACCGTCAGCGGCCGCATCGCGCTGTTCTACGGCGAGCGGCTGGAGGAGCACGCGGTCCTCGAGCCCGGGACGTTCTGCTTCATCCCGCCGGGCGTGCCGCACAAGCCCTACAACCTCAGCCTCGACGAGCCGGCGGCCGCCGTCGTCGCCCGGAACGACCCACGGGAGCAGGAGAACGTCGTCCTGACGCCCGAGGCCGACGACGGGACGCCCGACCGGACGGTCGAAGCCCTCCGCGCCCGCGCTTAGCGGGGGCGACCTCCGCCCCACGCGGGGCGGCGGACTCCGAGCGCGAGCTGGATCACGGACGGCAGTCGCTTGACGGTCGCGTTCCGGACCCTGCACGCGGTCGGGCTGGGCAGATGCGAGATCCGGAAGTGCCGCCGCGCCCGCCGCATCACGCCGTAGGCGGCCTCTCGGCGGCGCTCCTCGTAGGCCCGCAGGAGGTCTGATACGGACGTGGCGGCCCGTGCGCACTCGGCCAGGGCGACCGCGTCCTCGATCGCCTGGCTCGCGCCCTGCCCGAGGTCCGGCGTCATCGGGTGGGCGGCGTCCCCCAGCAGCGTCACTCGACCGGTGCTCCAGCGCGGCAGCGGATCGCGGTCGTAGAGGTCCGTCTGGAGGATCTCGGCCGGATCGGTCGCGGCCAGCACCGCCTCCACGGGCTCGTGCCAGCCGCGGAACCACTCGAGCAGCTGGTCCTTCGCCTCGGCGCCGAGCAGCCGCGTCCCCGCAGGGGCGTTCCGTGCGACGAACCAGTACGTCCAGCCGCGCCCGAGGTTCTGGAGGCCGATGCGCAGACCGCAGCCCCAGCTCTCGGCGATGCGCTCGGCCATCAGCGGATGCGCGAACTCCGCGATGCCGCGCCACGAGGTCGCGCCGCGGTAGACGGGATCGCCGTCTCCGAACAGCCGTGACCGCACGAACGAGCGCAGTCCGTCCGCGCCGACGAGCAGGTCACCGCGCTCGGGAGGTCCCTCGTCGAGCTGCGCCTCCACACCCTCGTCGCTCTCGTCGAAGCCGACGCAGCGCGTGCCGTAGCGGATGTCGGTCCCGAGCCGCTGGACAAGGGCGGCGTAGAGGTCCGTCCGCCGGACGACCGCCCCGTGCCACGGGCCCTCCGTCAGCTTGCGGCCGCGCCGGTCGAGGATCATCCGGCCCGCGGACGTGTTGCCGTACGCGAGGACGCGCTCGAGCGCGCCGAGGTGCTCGAGCGCGGCGAGCGCGTTCGGCCCGAGCGCGATACCGGCCCCCGCACGATCGCTTGGCTGCGCGCGCTCGACGACGACCGTCTCCACCCCGGCCTCCACGAGCCCCGCGGCCACGGCGAGGCCGCCGATCCCGGCGCCGACGACGATCGTTTTCATGGCCGGACGCTACACCTGGTTCGCCGCTCCGCGCCGGTACGGAACGGCGAGGGCCGACGGGAGCCGCGTCCGGCCGACGAAGCCCGCGAGCACGAGGATGGCGACGACGTAGGGCATCGTCAGCCAGAGCTGACCCGGAATCGACCAGTCGGGACGCACGATCGCGAGCACGGTCCCGCCTGCGAGCACCGCCGCGCCGACCGCGACGCCTCCGCGCTCGATCCGGGAGACACGCCTGCGGGCGATCGCGTACGCGAGCGCGACGAGCGGGACCGCCGCCACGACGACCCACACCTCCCGCGGAATCGTCTCCGCCACCTGGAGGCGCAGCTGCAGCGCGTCCGCGCCGCCGAACAGCAGGCACGCGCCGAGCACGCTCAACGGCCGCCAGCGGCCGAAGATCACCGCCGCCAGCGCGATGAAGCCCCGGCCGGCGCTCATTCCCTGCACGAACAGTCCGAGCGAGACGACGGAGAGGTACGCGCCGCCCACCCCCGCCATCGCCCCGGCCGTCAGGGTGCCGGTCCAGCGGACCGCACGGACGCTGATCCCGGCGGTGTCGACCGCCTCCGGCAGCTCCCCCGCGGCTCGCAGCGCGAGGCCGGCGTTCGTCCGGTGGAGCAGAAGCCAGAGCACGGGCACGAGCAGGTACGCGGCGTACGCGAGCGGCGGCTGGTGGAAGAGCGCCTTACCGACCCCCCCGAGATCCTCGAGCCCCGGAATCCCGACCGGGGTCATCGCGTCGAGGATCACCTGACTCCGGTGGGCGAAGATCTGGTCGAACGCGAAGCTCGTGATGCCGAGCGCGAGGATGTTCAGCCCGATCCCGGTGACGATCTGGTCGGCTCCGGCTTCGATCGCGAGACCCGCCATCACGGCCGCGAGCAGAGCGCCCGCGACGAGCCCGGCGAAGACACCGAGCCAGGGACTGCCGGACTGCCACGTGACGAGGAACGCGAAGAAGGCGCCGGTGAGCATCATCCCCTCGAGGCCGACGTTGATCACGCCGGTGCGCTCGGAGACGGCCTCGCCGAGGGCGGCGAAGAGCACGGGCGTCGTCAGCGAGATGGTCGCGGCGAGCCACGCGGCGTCGAAGATCCCGGTCACGACGGCTCCGGCACCGGTGACGCGGGCTCCTGGACGGCCCGGCGCCGCCCCGCACGGGCACGCGCGACGAGCAGGACCGACCCGGCCAGGAAGACGACGACGAGCCCCTGCGTGATCTCGACCAGCGACGACGAGACGCCCACGCGGGCCTCCATCAGGCCGCCGCCCTGGCGGAGCGCGGCGAACAGAAGGGCGGCGGGAATGCAGCCGAGGGGCGAGTTGCGGGCGAGCAGGGCGGTGACGATCCCGGCGAAGCCGTAGCCCGCCGAGAAGCCGTCGGTCATGACGCCGCTCTGGGAGCTGAGGACGAGAGAGCTCCCCGCGAGCCCGGCGATCGCGCCCGACGCGACGAGCGCGGCGGCGCCGACGCGGACGGTGCGGGTGCCCGAGTACCGGGCCGCCTCCTCGCTCGCACCGGTGAGGCGCAGCCGGAAGCCGACCGTCGTCCGCGCGAGCACGAAGGCGACGAGCAGCGCGCCCGCGGGGATGTAGAGGACGTCCCACGTGAGCGGCGAGCCCGAGAGCGCGACAGGCCAGCGGGCCGAGCCCGGCAGCGGGTCGGTCTCGGCGAACCCGTGCGAGGACTCCTGCAGCGGCCCGCGCACCAGCCAGTTGAGGATCTGGACGATGACGAAGTTGAGGAGGAGCGTCGTGATGATCTCGTTGACGTGGCGCTGGGCCCACAGCCACGCCGGGACGGCGGCGTAGACGGCGCCGCCCGCCACGCCGGCGAGCACGGCGAGGGGCAGGTGGACCCCGATCGGGAGGCCGGGCGCCTGGAGCGCGACGACCGCCGCCGTGATCCCGCCCGCGGTCAGCTGGCCCTCGAAGCCGATGTTGATGCGGCGCGCGCTGAACGCGACGATCCACGCGAGCGCGACGAGCGTCAGCGGGATCATCTTCGCGAGCGTCCCGCCGAGCTCGGTGCGGCCGCCGAACGCCCCGTCCCAGACGGCGCTGAGGGCGGCGCCGGGTGAGTGCCCCGCGATCGCGATCACGGCGATGGAGACGGCGATCGCCGTCGCTGCGATCACGGTCGAGGTCGCGAGCGAGAGAGCCGAGCCGACGAGGCCGCGTCTCACGCCGCGGCCCCCTCCGTGCCCGCCATCAGGAGCCCGAGCAGCTCAGGGTCGGCCTCCGCGGCCTCGAGGACGCGCAGGAAGCGGCCGCCGAACATGACGGCGATCCGGTCGGACAGGGAGAGAACCTCGTCGAGCTCGATCGAGATCAGCAGCGTCGCGCCGCCGCGGGCACGGTGCGCGAGTAGCTGCTGGTAGACGAACTCGATCGCGCCGACGTCGAGCCCGCGCGTCGGCTGCGCGGCGATCAGCAGCTTCGGCTCGCGGTGCAGCTCCCGCGCGAGCACCGCCTTCTGCTGGTTGCCCCCGGAGAGCTGCGACATCCGCACGTCGAGACCGGCCGCGCGGATGTCGTAGGCGTTGACGAGCCGCCGGCAGTGCTCCGCGGCGCGCCGCCGGTCGAGCACGCCGCGCCTCGAGAACGTCCGCGCGAAGTAGTCCTTCAGCATCAGGTTCTCGAGCAGCGAGAGATCGAGCGCGGCGCCGCTTCGCTGCCGGTCCTCGGGCACGACCGCGCCGGACCGCCGGCCGAAGCCGCGCGGGCTCCAGTGCTCGAGAGCTTCCCCGTGCATCCGGACCGTGCCCTCCGTCGGCTTCCGGAGGCCGATCAGCGTCTCCACAAGCTCGCGCTGTCCGTTGCCGTCGACGCCTGCGATGCCGAGGATCTCGCGTTCCCGCACCTCGAAGTCGAGCCCGTCCAGGAGCGTCCGCCCGCGCTCGACGAGCGTCAGCCCCTCGACCTGGAGCACCGGCACGCCCGGGTCGAGCGGCGGTCGCTCGACCCGCAGCGTGACCGGCCGGCCGACCATCATCCTCGCCAGGTCCGCTTTCGTCGCGGTCGCCATCGCGGCCGTACCGACGACCGCGCCGTCGCGCAGCACCGTGCACCGGTCGGCGACGCCGAAGAGCTCGTCGAGCTTGTGGGTGATGAAGACGATCGCCTTCCCCTCGGCGGTCAGGGAGCCGAGGACCTCGCTGAGCGCCTGCCACTCCGCCGGCGTCAGCGCCGCCGTCGGCTCGTCGAGGATCAGCAGCCTCGCGCCGCGGTAGAGCAGCTTGAGGATCTCCACCCGCTGCTGGACGCCCACGGAGAGCTCGTCGACGCGCTGCTCCGGGTCGACCTCGAGCCCGAAGCGAGTCGACAGGCGCCAGAGCTCGGACGACACGACGCGCACCCGGGACGGTGTCGGGCGGCCGCGTCCGAGACCGAGCGCGACGTTCTCCGCGACGGTCATGTCCGGGACGAGCATGAAGTGCTGGTGGACCATCCCGATGCCGAGCTCGAGCGCGTGGCGCGGGCTCTCGATCCGCACGGGCGCGCCGTCGATCTCGATCGAGCCCGCGTCGGGCTGGAGCAGCCCGTAGACGATGTTGACGAGGGTCGTCTTGCCGGCGCCATTCTCACCGAGCAGCCCGTGGATCTCGCCGTGTTCGACCTCGAGCGAGACGTCGTCGTTGGCAGCGAGCGTCCCGAAGCGCTTCGTGATGCCGCGGAGCCGGAGGAGGGGCGCGCCCGCGCCGGTAGCCGAGCTGCTCATGGGCCGAACTCCCGCACTCTGGCGGAGATTTTCGCCGCCGCAACCGACATGGCGGGCGTGGCACCCAGCCGCTGCTGAGGTCCGCGCGGGCTTGGGGAGGGGGGTCGATGGGGGGAACCGGCTGTTCCCCCCATGCGAGCCTACGTCTTGGGCAGCTTGATCTTGCCGCTGCCGATCTGCGCCGCCAGGGACTTGATCAGGTTCTTGTACTTCGCCGTCGCGTACGGCGGGCACATCGCCACTGACTGCACGCTCGGGTCCTCGATCCCGTAGACCTTGTTCGTCAGCTTGCCGGCCCGGTAGTCCCGCACGGTGTTGACGACGAGCTGCGGGATGTTCGAGAGCGTGTCCGCGACCACCGTCTTGCTCACGGAGCACTGCGGCAGGATGACGCCGATCGTCTTCACGTCCTTGCCCGACTCCGAGATCGCCTTCAGGAGCCCCGCGAAGCCGCTGTCGAGGAACGCGTAGAGGACGTCCGCGCCCGCCGCGATCTGCGCCGCGCTCGCGGCCTTCGCCTTCTGCGGGTCGATGAAGGAGCCGACGATCACGGTCGCCACCTTGATCTTCGGATTCGCGGCCTTGGCGCCCGCCATGAACCCGGCCCGTCCCTGGATCGTCGGCGGGATGAGGGCGCCGCCGACGAAGCCGATCCTGCCGCTCTTCGAGAACTTCGCGGCGAGGTAGCCGGCGACGTAGCCGGGGCCGGTCCAGTCGGTGAGAACGAAGTGGGCGTTCGCCGCCGGCTTGGGCACGCCGGCGCTGACGACGAACTGCACGTCGGAGAAGGCCTTCGCCGCGGCGTCGATCGACTTCGCGAACTCGGCGCCGCCGCCGATCACGAGGCCGTTGTCCTGGGCGAGGTTCCGGACCGCGTCCAGCTGCGCCTGTGGGTCCGTGAGGTTGTCGACCACCGAGGCCTTGAGCTTGTACTTCTGCGCCGCCATGGTCAGGCCGATGTAGTGCGCCTGCCGGAAGGAGTGGTCGTTCTTCGGCCCGTCGAGCGCCAGCCCGATCCGGTTCTTGTCAGCGGACGACGAGGCGAGGATCGCCCCTGCGGTCGCGAGGGCTGCGACCACAGCGACCGCAACGATTGAACCCCTCTTCATGAGACTGCCTCCTCGCTCGTGGGTGGGTGCCCGAGATATCACATCGCCTCGCGAAGGGTCAACTTCGACGCGCTGGTGCCGCTCGGCGCGAGCGAGTATCGTCCGGGGGCCGCCCGTAGCCCGAGAGGAGGAGCACATGCCCGCCGAACGCATCGCCTTCGGACGCGACTTCTTCACGTTCGAGCCCTCGACGACAGCACTGATCGTGATCGACATGCAGAACTCCTTCGTCGCGGAGGGCGGAACCTACGAGACGCCTCCCGCGCGCGACATGATCCCGACGCTCGAGCGCCTGATCGCCTTCGCGCGCGAGCACGGCATGCCGATCGTGTGGACGCAGTCCGACCACAGCGCGCCCCACAGCGGGATCATGCTGAAAAAGTTTCCGACGATCCGCGAGGACCGGGAGCTCTGGCGGGGCGAGCCGAGCTTCGAGCTCTACGGCGACATGGTCCAGCCGGCCGAGGGCGAGTTCAGGGTCGTCAAGCACAAGTACGACGCCTTCTGGGAGACCGACCTCGACGCGATCCTCCGCAACTCCGGCGTCGAGACGGTGGTCGTCGTGGGAACGGCGACGAACATCTGCTGCGAGTCGACTGCCCGCTCCGCGTTCTTCCGCGACTACCAGGTCGTGTTCCTCAGCGACTGCACCGCGAGCTTCGACCCTGAGATGCATGCAGCGGCGCTGAAGACGATCGACGTCTTCTTCGGACGCGTGATGACGGCGGACGAGGCGCTCGGCGAGCTGCAGGAGTCGCTCGACCCGGCGGTCGCGGTCACGTAGCGGCGGCGGCGCCGCCCGGCAGCAGCAGAGCGCGGACGGCGCTCGGCGACAGCGGCAGTGTCCGCACGGTCGCCGCGTCGGGCCCGAGCGCGTCCTCGACGGCGTTCGCCACGGCGGCGAGCGTGCCGGCCATGCCGCCCTCGCCGCCGCCCTTGAGCCCGAGCGGGTTCGAGTCGGTCGGGTGCTCGATGACGAGGACGTCGACACCGGGCACGTCCCCCGCCGTCGGCAGGAGGTAGTCCGCGAGCGACGCCGACAGGGGCTGTCCGTGCTCGTCGTAGGCGAGGCGCTCGAGCAGGGCGGCGCCGATTCCCTGCGCGGCCGCGCCCGCGAGCTGCCCGCGGACGAGCGCCGGATTGACCGCGCGGCCGACGTCGTGGGCGACGAGGTATCGCTCGATCCGGGCGTTGCCCGTCTCGCGGTCGACCGTCGCGCACGCGAGGTGAGCGCCGAAGGAGAACGAGAAGCCCGCCCGCTCGTACGTCCCCTCGCCGACGAGGCCTGCCGCCGCCGCCGCGGAGGCGTCGCGGGCGTCGATGCCCGCCTCGGACGCACGCCGCCGCAGGTCGGCCGCCGCGACCGCGATCGCATTTCCGGCGAGAACGGTGCTCCGGCTCGCGAACGTCCCGAAGCCCTCCGGCACGTCGTCGGTGTCGTGGTGCCGGATCTCGACGTGGTCGAAGGGAGCGCCGAGCTCGTCCGCGGCGATCTGGCCGAGAGCGGTCGCGAGGCCCTGGCCGAGTGAGGCGACCCCGACGCGGACGATGTAGCCCGCGTCCGGCGTCGGAGTGATCGTCGCGCGCTCGAGCGGCCCGATCGCGTTGATCTCCATGTAGGTCGCGACCCCGATCCCGACGCTCTCCCCCCGCGCGCGCCGGCGCGCCTGGGTCGCGCGGAGGCGGCCGTACCCCGCCCGGTCGAGCAGCCGGTCGAAGAAGGCGGGGAAGTCGCCGCTGTCGTAGACGACCGGCGGCCACGGATCGCGGTCGAAGCTCCACGGGATCCGGTCCGCGGGGATGAGGTTCCGGCGGCGGATCTCGGTCGGGTCGAGCCCGAGCCGCCGGGCGACGAGGTCGACCATCCGCTCGCGCACGAAGGCGGCCTCCGTCATCCCCGGCCCGCGCACGGTCCCGACCGGTGTCCGGTTGGTGACGACGCCGGCGGACTCGATCTCGAACGCGCGCCAGCCGTACGGGCCGGGCAGATGGTCGATCGGCAGTGCCGGCGGCAGGATCCCCTGCGTGCGCACGTAGGCGCCCTGGTCGCACCACGCCCAGTCCCGGAAGGCGAGCAGTGTTCCGTCGGCCGCCGCCGCGACCTCGACCTCGTGCACCTGCTCGCGCGCGTGGTTCGTCGCAAGCAGGTGCTCGTGGCGATCTTCGATCCACTTCACCGGGCGCCGCAGGTGCCTCGCGGCGAAGGCGACGACCACGTCCTCGGGGTAGAGCTCCCCGCGCACGCCGAAACCACCGCCGACGTCGACTTCCAGCAGCCGCACACGGTCGACCGGCAGCTCCAGCATCGCTGCGAGCGCGGCCCGGTTGAAGTGCTTGACCTTCGTCGCGCCCCAGAGCGTCAGCCGGTCGTCCTCGGCCGAGTACTCGGCGACGACGCCGCGGGTCTCCAGCGGGACGGCGGTCAGGCGCGGGAGCTCGAGCCGCTCCGCGACCACGAGATCTGCCGCCGCGAACGCCGCGTCGACGTCGCCGTGGCGCACGCCGAGACGGTTGACCAGGTTCGAGCCGAGCCCCGCGTGGATCGGCTCCGCCTCCTCGGCCGCGGCCAGGTCGAGCACCGGCGGTAGCTCGTCGAGCTCCGGGAAGACGAGCTCGGCGGCGTCCTCGGCCGCATACGGGTCGGCGGCGACGACGAGGGCGATCGGTTCGCCGACGTAGCGCACGACGTCGCGGGCGAGCGGCGGCTGCAGCGCCCGCACGGCCTCGGGCGTCTCCGCGAAAGGCAACCGGATCGGGAGGCGCACGTCCGGAAGGTCGGCCGCGGTCAGCACCGCGGCGACGCCGGGGGCGGCGCGGGCGGCCTCGACGTCGAGCCGCGTGATGCGCCCGTGGGCGACCGGGCTCCGAACGACCCGTGCCCAGAGCTGCCCCGGCAGGTCGAGATCGCCCACGAAGCAGCCGGCGCCGGTGAGCAGCGGCAGGTCCTCCCGGCGCGGGACGTCGCTTCCGACAAGGGTGATTCGGCCGCCGCGAGCGCCCTCCATGCGTGGCGCCGAACCTTATACGGGTGCATAGGATCAGCCCGTGCCGCAGGACGTCCGGACGCTCGCGCGCGAGGTGCTCGCGCCGCTCGCCGCGGCAGGGGAGCCCGGACGCGTCAACCGCCGGCTGGTCGGCGCGCTCGGCGCGCACGGCCTTTTGGAGGCGGTGTTGCCGGTGGAGGGGACGCCGTCCGCCCTCGAGCTCTGCCGGATCCGGGAGGCGCTCGCGTCCGAGTCGCCCGAGACGGAGACCGCGTTCGCCCTCCAGGGGCTCGGGACGCATCCGATCCTCGCCAACGGCCGCCCGGAGGTGGTGGAGCGGTGGGTGCCGCCGGTCGTGCGCGGCGAGGCGGTCTCGGCGTTCGCCCTGACGGAGCCCGCCGCCGGCTCCGACGTCGCCTCGCTGAGCGTCTCCGCGACGCGCGACGGGTCCGCCTGGGTCCTCTCCGGAGTGAAGAAGTGGATCTCGAACGCTCCAGAGGCGGACGTCTACACGCTGTTCGCCCGGACGGAGCCCGACGCCGGGTCCCGCGGACTGACCGCGTTCGTCGTGCCCGGCGACGCGCCGGGCCTCCGCGGCACGCAGCTCCACCTGATCTCGCCGCACCCGATCGGGACGCTCGAGCTCGACGGCGTCCGCGTGCCCGACACGCACGTGCTCGGAGAGGTGAACGACGGCTTCCGCGTCGCGATGAGGACGCTGAACCTCTTCCGGCCGAGCGTCGGCGCGGGCGCCGTCGGGATGGCGCAGGCGGCGCTCGAGGCCGCTGTCGGCCACACCGCCGAACGGCAGGCCTTCGGGAAGGCCCTGCGCGAGTTCCAGGCCGTCTCGCACCGGCTCGCGGAGATGGCGACACGGCTCGAGGCCGCACGCCGGCTCGTCCAGGCGGCGGCGACCGCGTACGACGAGGGCGCGCCGGACGTCCCGAAGCTCTCGGCGATGGCCAAGCTGTTCGCGACGGAGACCGCGCAGCAGGTGATCGACGCCGCGGTGCAGGTCCATGGAGCAGCCGCCCTCGAGGAGGGCCACCTGCTCGAGCATCTCTACCGCGACGTCCGGGCGCTCAGGATCTACGAGGGCGCGTCCGAGATCCAGCGGGAGATCATCGCCCGCGAGCTCTACCGCTGAGGCCGGGCATGGTGCCCGAGCGCCTGGTCGACGTCCACGTCCACCACCTCCCGGGTGTCCTCGTCGACGCGTACGACCTGCGCCGCGAGCGGCCGTTGCTCGTCCGTGAAGGCGACGAGCGCCTCGTGGACATGGGCGGCGGCATCGTCTTCCCGCTCTTCCCGGAGCTGCTCGACCCCGAGCTGCGCCTGCAAGCGATGGACGAGCACGGGATCTCCGCATCCGTGCTGAGCGCCCCGCCCCCCGGTGTCGACCGCTTCGCGCCTGCCGAGGCGGTGGCCGTCGCGCGCGCGTGCAACGACGAGCTGGCCGACCTGGCCGCGGGCGCGGATGGAAGGCTGGCGGCGCTGGCGCTCCTCCCGCTCCAGGCACCTGATGCGGCGGCGGACGAGCTGCGGCGCGCGGTCGGGCGCGGGCTCCGCGGTGGCGTCCTCTTCACGAACGCCGACGGCGCGCGTCCCGACGACCCGGGCTTCGAGCCGCTCTTCGCCGTCGCCGTCGAGCTGGCGGTCCCGCTCGTCCTCCACCCGACGACGCCGGCGGGTGTGGAGGCGGCCGCGGGCTACGCGCTGCCGACGACGCTGGGATTCGTCGTCGAGACGGCGGTCTGCGCGCTGCGGCTCGTCCTCGGCGGCCTGCTCGACCGCCATCCGGAGCTCGTCCTCGTCGTCCCGCACGTCGGCGCCGTCATCCCGTTCCTGCTCGGGCGGATCGACTACGAGGCCGGCCTGATCCCCGGCGGCCGCGGCGCGCTCGACCGCCCGCCGAGCGAGCACCTGCGCTCGCTCCACGTCGACAGCGTCTGCGCGTGGCCGCCCGCGCTCGAGCTCGCGCTGCGGGTTTTCGGCTCGGAGCGCGTCCTGTTCGGCAGCGATGCGCCCTTCTGGCGCGTCGAGGACGGCCTCGCCACCGTCGCCGCGCTCGAGCTGCCCGGTGACGCGACCGTGCAGGTCGCCCACCGCAACGCCGACCGGCTCTTCGGTCTCTCGGCGGTCGGTTAACGTAGCGCGCGTCCTGCAGCCGCCGCGAGAGGAGGCGTGAGATGGAGAGCGTTGCGCAGACGGGCGCCGAGGAACTCACCCGTTTTCCCGGCTTTCGCCCCGGGAGCGTCCCCGACTACGTCTCGTACCACGCCGAGGTCGACTTCCTCGACGAGCTCGAGGCGATCTGGGGCGAGCGCTGGGGCGCCCAGGGGATCGGCCGGCTGCGCAAGGTGGCGATGACCCCCCCGCTCGAGGTCGAGGTGCTGCCCGTGTACGAGCAGGAGCCGGCGTTCTTCCTGTACGGCGGCCGCCTCCCGGACCTGGGGAAGATGCGAGAGCAGCACGCCGCGCTGCAGGAGACCTACGAGGGGCTCGGAATCGAGGTGCTCACGTTCGAGTACCCGGAGACGCCGCACTCGCCCTACGGCGTGATGAAGCGCGCGGTCTCGGCCGCCGCCGGCTTCGTCGTCAACGGCGGTGCGATCGTCGCGCGCGAGGCGGCGCCGTTCTGGCGCGGGCGGTCACGGTACGTCTCGCAGTTCCTGCAGTCGATCGGCTGCCCCATCCTCTACACCGTGCACGGGAAGGGCGTCTGCGAGGGCGGAGCCTTCACGCGGATGGCGGACGACCTGATCGTCGCGATGCTCTCGACCGACTGCAACGGCGACGGGCTCGAGCAGGTCCGGCCGGTGCTGGAGCGCGCGGGCTACACCGTCTGGGCGGCGCACAGTCCGGGCCCCCTGCACGAGTTCCACCCGGAAGTGCCCGGGTGGATGCACGCGGACATGTGGATCGCGCCGCTCGACCGCGACCTGGCGCTGATCTACCCGCCGTGGTGCGACTTCGAGACGATCCGCTACCTCCGCTCGATCGGCTACCGGCTGCTCGAGGCGCCGCGAGACGAGCAGGAGACGGTCACGCCCGTCAACCTGATCACGATCGAGCCTCGCCTCGTCGTGATGCCCGGCCCGGCGCCGAAGACCCGCGCGCTGCTCGAGGCCGAGGGCGTCGAGGTCGTCGAGGTGGAGTACGACGAGGTGATCCTCTACGGCGGCGGCGTCCGCTGTACGACGATGCAACTGGTGCGCGACGCGGGCCCGACGGTCTTTGCGTGAAGCCCGTCGCGTTCGCGTACCGCGCTCCTGAGACGCTGGAGGAGACGCTCGCGCTGCTCGAGCAGCACGGGGACGAGGCGACGGTGCTCGCCGGCGGGCAGAGCCTGGTTCCCCTCCTGAATCTGCGGATCGCGCGGCCGCGCGTCGTCGTCGACGTCAATCGCGTAGCGGGCCTCGGCGGCTTCGAGGCCGGAGGTGGAGCACTCCGGCTCGGTGCGCTGGTCCGGACCGCCGCAGTCGAGCGCGATCCCGGCGTCGCAGCGGGCTGGCCCGGTCTCCGCGAGGCGATCCGCCACTCGGGCCACCCGCAGATCCGGAACCGGAGCACGGTCGGCGGCAGCGTGGCGCACGCCGATCCCGCGTCGGAGCTGCCCGCGGTGCTGGTCGCCCTCGAGGCGACGGTGACCCTCCGGTCGACCGCCGGTGCGCGTGAGCTCGCGGCGGCCGACTTCTTCGTCGGCCCGTTCACGACGGCGCGGCGTCCCGACGAGCTCGTGACGGAGGTTCGGGTCGGCGCGCGGCCGGGCGCGTCCGCCTTCCGGGAGGTCGCGCGCCGACACGGCGACTTCGCTCTCGTCGGCGTCTATGCCGGGGTCGACCTCGACGACGGCTCGGTGGGAGCGGCACGGATCGCGCTCTGCGGGGCCTCGCCGGTCCCGCTGCGCGCCGTCGACGCGGAACACGCGCTCGCCGGGCGGCCGCTCGACGAACGTGCGATCGACGACGCGGCGGAGGCGGCCGCCGCGGCCGTCGACCCGTGGGACGACCTGAACGGGCCCGCCGAGTACCGGCGCGACCTCGCGCGCGTGCTCACGCGCCGGACGCTGTCGGCGCTCGCCGTCTGATGAAGGTGCGCCTGCGCCTGAACGGCGTCGACCGCGAAGGGGACGCGGAGCCGCGGACCCTCCTCTCCGACTTCGTCCGCCACGAGCTGGGCGCGACCGGCACGCATGTCGGCTGTGAGCACGGCGTGTGCGGCGCCTGCACCGTCCTGCTCGACGGCGAGGCGGTGCGGTCGTGCCTGATGCTCGCGGCGCAGGCGGCGGGCGCGGAGGTGACGACGGTCGAGTCGCTCAGCCGGGAGGGAGCGCTGCATCCCCTCCAGGAGGCCTTCGCCGAGCAGCACGCCCTGCAATGCGGCTTCTGCACGCCCGGGATCCTGATGGCAGTCGTGGGCGAGCACCGTGCGGGGCGCTCGCTCGACGAGGTGGTCGCGGACGTGCTGCCCGGTCACCTCTGCCGCTGCACCGGCTACGGCCGCATTCGCGCGGCCGTGCGGGCGGCGTGGCCCGAGCTGGAGGCGCGGGCATGACCGAGCAGCTCGCGCGTCCGCGCTCACTGGTCGGTGCCCGCGTCCGCCGCCGCGAGGATCGACGGCTGCTCACGGGAGCCGGCACCTTCGTCGACGACCTGAGTCTGCCCGGCATGCTGCACGCCGCCGTGCTGCGCAGCCCGCTGCCGCACGCGCGCATCGCCGGGGCCGACGCGTCGCGCGCGGAAGCCCCGCTCGTCCTCACTCCGGCGGACGTCGCGCGCTCGACGCGGGAGGTGCGTTGCATCTGGGTGCTGCCGGGTCAGCGCCAGACGACGTACCCCGTCGTCGCCGATGTCGCGCGCTACGTGGGCGAGCCGCTCGGCCTCGTCGTCGCCGAGACCCGTGCCGCCGCCGAGGACGCCGCCGAGCTGGTCGAGCTCGACCTCGACCCGCTCCCCGCCCTCGCCGACCCCGACCAGGCGCTCGCGGAGGGGGCGCCGCTGCTGCACGCGGACTGGGGCACGAACGTCGTCGTCGAGATGGAGATCGGCGATCCCGCCGACGCCGTCGAGGACGTGATCGCGGGCGCCGCGCACGTGGTCGAGCGCAGGCTCCGCATCCAGCGCGTCACGCACTGCCCGATCGAGCCGCGCGGCGCGGTCGCGCACTGGGAGGCCGCGACCGGGACGCTGACGCTGTGGTCGTCGACGCAGTCTCCGCACCACCTCCGGGAGATGCTCGCCGAGGTGCTGACGCTCCCGGCCGAGAGCATCCGCGTGATCGCGCGCGACGTCGGCGGCGGCTTCGGCCAGAAGGAGCACCTGTATCCGGAAGAGGTGCTCGTGTCGCTCGCGACGATGCGACTCGGCGCGCCCGTGAAGTGGATCGAGGATCGCAGCGAGTCGCTCCTCAGCGCGGTTCAGGGGCGCGACCACCTGCACGACGCGCGACTCGCGCTCGACGCCGACGGGCGCTTCCTCGCGCTGCACTCGCGGATCGTCTCGAACGTCGGCGCGCGACCGTCCAACGTCGGCGCCGGCCCCGCGCTCGTCTCCTCCGGCATGCTGCCCGGGCCGTACGCGTTCGAGGCGGTGGGCACAACCTTCCGCGCCGTGCTGACGAACCGCCCGCCGACGGGCGCCTATCGCGGTTTCGGGATGCAGCAGGCCGCCTGGGTGCGCGAGCGGCTCGTCGACGAAGCCGCACGCGAGCTCGGCGTCGATCCCGTCGAGCTGCGGCTGCGCAACATGCTCCGGCCAGAGCAGCTGCCCTACCTCACGCGCACCTCCCAGCAGTACGACTCGGGCGACTACCCGCGCGCGCTCGAGCGCACCGCCGAGCTGATGCGTGCGGCGCCGCCGCGACCGGACGACGGGCGCCGGCGCGGCGTCGGCTTCGCGTCGTACGTCGAGTTCACCGGGCTCGGGCCGACGGCGGCGAACCAGGCCGTCGGCTTCCACCTGAGCGGCTACGACACGGCGGTTGTACGCGTCGAGACCGACGGCACGCTGACGATCGCGACCGGGACGTCTGCCCAGGGCCAGGGGCACGAGACGACGTTCGCGCAGCTCGCCGCCGACCGTCTCGGCGTCCCGCTCGAGCGCGTTCGCGTCCTCGCCGGCGACACCGCGACGACGCCGTTCGGCAGCGCGGGGGCGATCGCCTCACGCTCGATGACAGTCGCCGGGGGCGCGATCGTGCGGGCAAGCGAGCGGCTGCGCGACAAGGTGCTGCGCGTCGCCGCCAACCTGCTCGAAGCCTCGGCGGCGGATCTCGTCCTCGCCGACGGCGAGGTCCGCGTGCGGGGCGCCGAGTGGCGCTCGGTGCCGCTCGCCGACGTCGCGTCGCGGGCGTGGCTCGGCTGGGATCTGGCGGACGGCGACTCCCCGGGGCTCGAGGAGAGGGACGTCCACGACCCGGCGGGGATCTCGTACTCCTATGCGACGCACGCGGCTGCGGTCGCGGTCGATCCCGAGACGGGCGAGGTCGAGGTCGAGCGGTACGCCGTCGTCCACGATTGCGGCACGGCCGTCAACCCGACGGTGGTCGAGGGGCAGATCGAGGGCGGCGTCGCGCAGGGACTGGGGATCGCGCTGCTCGAGGAGTCCGCCTTCGACGCGGACGGGATGCCGCTGTGCGCGACCTTGATGGACTACCTGCTGCCCACCTCCGACACGGTTCCCGACATCGAGGTCGCGCACCAGGAGTCGCCCTCGCCGTTCGTCCCCGGCGGGATGAAGGGCGTCGGCGAGGGCGGCACGATCGGCGCGCCCGCCGCGATCGGCAATGCGGTCGCCGCCGCCCTGCCCGAGATTGCGGAGCACATCACCGAGACGCCGCTCTCCCCCGCGCGTATCTGGGCGCTGCTTCGCGAAACGCGTTGAGGAGCGGTCGGGCCGCGCGGCGTGCGCGGCCCGACCGCATTCACTCGCAGTCCGCTACTTCCCGCACCACACCTGGGCGGGCGTGCTCTTGCACTGCGCGAGCAGGGACCCGACGTTCGCCTTCGTCGCGAAGATCAGCTGCGACGGCACGTACTTCGGAACCGCCTTCTTCGTCTTCACGAGCCCGGCTGCGATCCGGATCTGGTCCGCCCCCCACGAGTACGTGGGCAGAGCGACCGTCAGGGTGAGGATCCCCTTCGAGATCAGCTGGAAGCCCTGCGCCGTGCCGTCCATCGAGACGACGGGCACCTTGCCGGCGAGGCCGCGGCTCTCGAGCGCCCGCGCGACACCGGCGGCGAGGTCGTCGTTCTCGACCCAGACGCCGTCGATCTTCGGGTTCGCGGTCAGCGCGTCCTGCGCGAGCCGCAGCCCCTCGCCGACGCTCAGGTCCTTCGCGTTCTGCGCGAACACGACCTTGATCCCCGGGTTCTTCTTCATCACGCGCTCGAAGCCGGCCTTGTCCTCCTGGACGAACGCGATTCCCGACGGGCCGCGGATGACGATCACGTTGCCCTTGCCCTTCATCAACCGTGCCAGCCGCTCGGTTCGCAGCGCGCTGACCTGATCCCACGGGCGGCCGTAGAAGCTCGTCTCGTACTTCCTGCCCGCCGGCGCGAGGTGGTTCGCGATCGAGAAGACGGGGATCTTCGCGGCGGCCGCAGCCTTGTACGCGGGAATGAGCGCGCTCGCGTCACCGGGGCTGACGACGATTGCGTCCACCTTGCGCGCAATCAGGGACTGGATGTTCGACACCTGCTTGCTCGGGTCGAAGCCGGAGTCGGTCGTGACCAGCTTGACGCCGTAGCGCTTCGCGCCCGCCTGGAAGCCGGTCTGCATCGCCCGGTAGAACGGGATCACGAGCGCGTAGTGGCTGATGCCGATCGTGAACGTCTTCGGCGCCTTCGGCGCCGCGCCGGCGCCGCTCGTCGCCAGCGCGATCGCGACGAGGACGGCGACTGCGGCGACCGTTGCGCAAACCCTCTTGGTCACGGCGTCTCCTTTCACCTGCCGTCGAGTGGCCGGAGCACGGGACTCCGTCGGTGGGCGAGCGTACCACCCCGGCTCCGCGCCTCCAAGAGGCCCTAACGGCGGAACGAGCGGACGACGCCGGAGAGCGTCGCGGCGATGAAGACGCCCCCGAGGATCACGTTCTGGATGTCGGAGTTGACGTTCAGCAGCGTCAGGCCGTTCTGGATCACGGCGATGAGCGCGACGCCGACGACCGTACGGATCACCGACCCCTGGCCGCCGTAGAGGCTCGTCCCTCCGATCACGACCGCCGCAACGGCGAACAGCTCGAGCAGCGCGCCCGCGCTCGGCTGGGCGGCGTCGAGCCTGCCGACGAGCACGATTCCGGCCACTCCGACCGCGAAGCCGCTGAGGACGAACGCCGCCGTCTGCACGCGCCCCACGGGCAGCCCCGACAGCCGCGCGGCGGTGGCGTTCCCGCCGACGGCGTACAACTGTACGCCGAGGCGCGTGTACCGCATGAGCGCGAAGAAGAAGACGAGCACCGCGAGCGCGAGCCACACGGACATGCGGAGACCGAGGAACGTCGACGTGATGAAGCTCGCCAGGCCCTCGGGAAAGCCGATCTGCGTCTGCCCGTCCGTGATCGCGAGCGCCGCCCCTCGTGCGATCACGAGCATCGCGAGGGTGGCGATGAACGACGGGACCCGGAAGACGGTGACGACGATCCCGTTGACGAGGCCGATCCCGCAGCCGGCCCCGATGCCCGCCAGGACGCCGAGGACGATCGATTCCGTGTTGATCATCGTCAGCGCCGCGACCACGCCGACGAGCGCGACGCCGGAGCCGACCGACAGGTCGAAGTGGCCCGCGACGATCACGGCGGTCATGCCGAAGGCGACGATGGCGAGCACGGCCGCCTGCTCCAGGAGGTTCGAGATGTTCTGGCTCGTCAGGAAGTAGGGCGACTCGAACGTGAGTGCGACGCCGAGCGCGAGCAGCACCGCGGCGGCGAAGACGACCTCGAGCTCGGCCGCGAACCGCCGCGCCGCGCTGGAGACG
>DATENZ010000011.1:0-19346 GCA_035274625.1 Gaiellaceae bacterium | reverse complement strand
TCGCGTCGGGCGGCGCCGGCGCCGCGGAGCATCTCGCCGCGGCGTTCGAGGCCGGCGCGGAAGCCGCGCTGGTCGCGTCGATCGTCCATGAGCGACCCGAGCGGTTGCCGGAGCTGAAGCGCGAGCTGCAGGCGGCGGGTTGGCCGGTCCGGACCTGACCCCGGCCATCGTGCAGGACGCCGGCGACGGCCGTGTGCTGATGCTCGCCTGGATGGACGACGAGGCGCTCCGCCGCACGCGCGAGACCGGCGAGGCCTGGTTCTGGAGCCGTTCCCGGCAGGAACTCTGGCACAAGGGCGAGACGTCCGGCAACACGCTCGCCGTCGTCGAGCTCCGCGACGACTGCGACGGCGACGCGATCCTGCTGAAGGTCCGCCCCGCCGGCCCCACGTGTCACACCGGCTCGCTCTCCTGCTTTGCGCCCTGGCTCTGGCGCCGCGTCGCCGAGCGCGCGAAAGACCGCCCGGAAGGCTCCTACGTCGCAGGGCTGCTGGACGAAGGCCCCGCCGCCTGCGCCCGGAAGGTCGGCGAGGAAGGCGTCGAGGCCGCGCTCGCCGGCGTCGCGGAAGACGACCAGCGGCTCGTCGAGGAGCTGGCCGACCTCTGGTTCCACAGCTACGTCCTGCTGGCCGCGCGCGGTCTCGACCCGGCTGCGGTCGAGGACGAGCTCCGCCGGCGGATGCGCTAGCTCGCGAAGCCCGCGAGCACGGCGAAGACGGTCCGCCCCGCGAGTGCCGCGCTCGGCTCGACTCGCAGCGTCGCCCCCGGCGGGAGGTCGCCCTCCAGCTTCTGCGCGACCTGATTCGCCCGATCTTCGGTGTCCGCCCCGATGACGACATACGTCCACCACCGGTCGACGGAGAACGTCCAGCCGGGGACGAGCGAGTCTCGCTCCGCTTCGAGCCGCTCGGAGAAGGCGACGGCGTCCGACCGGGAGTCGAAATCGATCCTCACCTCCCACAACGAGCGGCCGAGCTCCTCGGACTCGGCGATCTCGTCCTGCTCGCGCCGTTCGTGCTCTGCCTGTCGCTCGGCCGTGGTCGTCGGCAGAGGCACCGCCTCGCTCTCCCAGCGCTCCTCGACCGGATGCCAGCGGTCGACGGTGAACGCCGCCTCGACGCCGTGCTCGGCGGCAACCGCGCGAGCGACGCGTTCGGCCTCGCGCGCAATCTCGCGTGTCGCGGCGTACAGGTAGAGCGCGTTGTCGCCCTCACCCACCGGAACCCGGTCGCCGAGCCGCTCGCGGACATCCCGCTCGACCTCGTGCTCGATTAGGGCCCGGCGAAGCCTGCCGAGCTCCTCGTCGCGGAGCGTGACGGTGACGCGCCAGTCGTCGTCCACGGCCGCAACGCTATCGCCAAAGAAGGGCGCGGGACGGACGCCGCACGTTCCGCCCGCGCCCTCGACGACCGTACTACCCGGAAAGCTCCGGAACCAAAGCTGGCTGGTGGGCGGGCGCGGCCGGTGCGGGCCGCAGCGTGTGTGCGTGTCCGAGGTGCGCGTGGGACTCGGTTCCGTACCCGCCCGGGACCGGAATGTAGAACTCGGGGTAGCCCCACATGCCGTGCTCGGAGACGTCCAGACCGGCCGTCTCCTTCTCCGGCTCGACCCGGATCCCGAACGTCGCCTTCAGGGCGAGCAGGATCAGGAACGACGCGCCGAAGGTGAACGCGCCGACGGCCGCGAGGCCGAGCGCCTGCTGGCCGAGCTGGTGCAGCCCGCCGCCGTAGAAGAGCCCGCCCTGGCCCGTCGCGAGCTTGTCCGCCAGCGACGGCACCGTCAGGAACCCGAGGGACAGCGTGCCCCAGACGCCCGCCATGCCGTGCGCGGCGATCGCGCCGACGGGGTCGTCGATCCCGACGCGCTCGACCGCCAGCACCCCGACGACGACGATCACGCCGGCGACGAAGCCGATCACGATCGCCGCCCACGGGGCGACGAACGCGCAGGCTGCCGTGATCGCGACCAGCGCCGCGATCGCGCCGTTCAGCATCATCGAGAGGTCGGGCTTCTTGATGATCGCCCACGACGCGAACAGCGCCCCGAGCACGCCCGCGGCGGCCGCGATGTTGGTGTTCAGCGCGACGTAGGCGAAGAAGCCGACGTCGCCGAACCGCACGCTCAGCGTCGATCCGGGGTTAAACCCGAACCAGCCGAACCAGAGGATGATCACGCCGAGCGTCGTGAACGCCATGTTGTGACCCGGGATCGCGTTCGCCTTCCCCTCCTGGAACTTGCCGATCCGCGGCCCGAGGAGCAGCGCGCCGGCGAGCCCCGCGAGCGCGCCCTGGTAGTGGACGACCGTCGAGCCGGCAAAGTCCTGCATGCCGCGCCCGAACAGCCAGCCGTCGGGGCTCCAGATCCAGTGCGACACGACGGAGTAGAGGAGCGTGAAGGCGACGCCGAAGACGATGTAGACGTACAGCTTCGCCCGTTCGGCCATCGCGCCCCAGACGATCGCGAGCGACACGCCGGCGAACACGACCTCGAACAGGTAGCCGGCCGCGCCCGGGATCTCGCCGAACCACGAGAACGGCGCCGCGCCGATCTGGAGGAGGTCGCCGACGCTCGGTGCGAAGCCCGAGCCTCCGACGAAGCCGCCGCCGCCGTCCCCGAACGCGATCCCGAAACCGACGAGGTAGTAGACGACGGAGGCGAGGGCGAAGATGAGCACGTTCTTCGCCGCGATGTGGCCGACGTTCTTCATCCGGGTCAGCCCGGCCTCGAGGAACGCGAAGCCCGCCTGCATGAACATCACGAGCACTGCTGCAAAGACGACCCAGATCGTGCTCGCCGCGTAAAGGAGCTCCTTGTTCGTCATCGGACCCGCTCCCGGCGCCGGCCAAGCCGGCGCCTCCGCTCATTGATGAGCTCCGTCAAGCCTACGCTCATGCCGCCACCTCGACTTCCTCCAGCGCCCGGCCGGTTCGGCTGTGCATGACGTTCTCGACAGGCGTCGTCCAGACGATCCCGTCACCGGACTCGTTGCCGCTTCGCGCGGCGTCGACGACCGCCTCGACGACGGCCGCCGCGCGGTCGTCGCGGGTGACGAAGACGAGCAGCGCCTTCGGCAGGAAACGCGACTCGAAGACGCGCCCGCGGTACTCGTGCGTGATCCCGCGCTGCCGGCCGTGGCCGACGGCCTCGATCACGGTCACCCCGACGTGACCCGTCTCCTCGACGGCGTCGATCACGGTCTCGACGCGCTCGCGGATGACGACCGCCTCGACCTTGACGAAGCTCAAGGGGCTCTCCTTTCCAGTAGCACGGTGTCGCGCCAGACGCCGTCGAGCTGCGCGATCGCGACGCGGATCCCGACCACGCGGAAGCCGCACCGGCGGTGGAGCGCGATGCTCGCCTCGTTCTCGGGGAAGATGGAGGTCTGGATCGTCCAGATCGCGCTTTGCGCCCCCTCGATGAGAGCGCGCAGAGCGCTAGTACCTACGCCCAGCCCTCGAGCTTTCTGGGCGACATAGACGCTGTCCTCGGCCACACCCGAATAGCACGGACGTTGCGAGACCGGCGAGAGCGCTGCCCACCCGACGACCTCGCGGTCGGCCTCGACCACGATTCGATGCGCCGGGAAGTGAGCGGCGTCCCACTCGTCCCACGATGGAACCTCGGTCTCGAAGGTCGCGTTGCGGGTCGCAATCCCTTCCTCGTAGATGTCCGCGACGGCAGGCCAGTCCGGCGGACGCATCGCACGAACAGCTAGTGCAAGGTGCGAAGCAGCTTGCACTAGCAGTCGAAATAGAGCTCGAACTCGGCTGGGTGCGGCCGCAGACGCACCGTGTCGACCTCGGTCTCGCGCTTGTAGTCGATCCAGGTCCGGATCAGGTCCTCGCCGAAGACGCCGCCGCGCAGCAGGAACTCTTGGTCGGCCTCGAGCGCGTCGAGCGCGCCGGCGAGCGAGTCGGGCACCTGCGGCACGTCCGCGCCCGCCTCCTCGAAGAGGTCGTAGTCGGCGGGTACGCCCGGGTCCAGCCCGCGCTCGATCCCGTCGATGCCGGCCATCAGCATCGCTGCGAACGCGAGGTACGGGTTCGCCGCTGCGTCCGGACAGCGGAACTCGATCCGCTTCGCCTTCGGCGAGCTCGAGTACACCGGGATCCGGATGCAGGCCGAGCGGTTGCGCTGCGAGTAGACGAGGTTGACCGGCGCCTCGTAGCCGGGGACGAGCCGCCGGTACGAGTTGGTCGTCGGCGCGCAGAACGCGAGCAGCGCCGGCGCGTGCGCGAGCAGCCCGCCGACGTACGAGCGCGCGAGCTGCGACAGCCCGGCGTAGCCCGACTTGTCCGCCATCAGCGGCGTGCCCTCCTTCCAGAGGGACTGGTGCGTGTGCATGCCCGAGCCGTTGTCGCCGAAGATCGGCTTCGGCATGAACGTCGCGGTCTTGCCGGCCGTATGGGCGACGTTCCGGACGACGTACTTGTACGTCATCACCTGGTCGGCCATGCGCGTGAGGGTGTCGAAGCGCATGTCGATCTCGCACTGCCCGCCCGAGGCGACCTCGTGGTGGTGGAACTCGCAGCGGATCCCGAGGCGCTCGAGCGTCAGCACCATCTGCGTCCGCAGGTCGGAGAGCGTGTCGTGCGGCGCCGGCGGGAAGTACCCCTGCTTCTCGCGGATCGTGTACCCGAGGCCGGGCTCGCCGCTCCGCCAGTGGCCCTCGATCGAGTCGACCGCGTACGACGCGCGGTTGGGCGCGAAGTCGTACGAGACCGAGTCGAAGACGAAGAACTCGCACTCCGGCCCGAAGTAGGCGGTGTCGGCGATCCCCGTCTCGCGCAGGTACTCCTCGGCGCGGCGGGCGATGCGCCGGGGGTCGCGCGCGTACGGCTCGCGCGTGATCGGGTCGAGCACCTCGCAGACGAGCGAGAGGGTGGGCGCCGCCGTGAACGGGTCGAGCAACGCGGTCTCCGCCTGAGGCACGAGCAGCATGTCCGACTCCGAGATGCCCTTCCAGCCGCGGATCGAGGAGCCGTCGAAGCCGAGCCCCTCGTCGAACGCCGACTCCTCGAACGAGGAGAGCGGCATCGTCACGTGCTGCCACGTGCCGAGCAGGTCGCAGAACTTGAGGTCGACCATCTTCGCGCGCGTCTCGCCGGCCCACTCGAGCGCCTCCCGCGCAGCCGGCTTCTCCGCTGCCCCGTTCGCCAGGTAGTGCTTCGTCTCCAGCTCCGACATCTCGCTCCTTCCGGGTTCGGACCAACAAAAAAGACCCCACGACCTGTAGGTCGCGAGGCCCCATTGCCTCCGCGCCGCCTTCGCCGGCAGCGCTCCCTCACGATAGAGACGCCGTCGGCCGGGGTCAAATTCGCGCGTGCGGGCGCGGGCCGGTACGATCCGAGCTTCGCGACGATCGGAGGTCGCCCTCGTGAAGCGAAGACATCCAGACCGACACCTTTAGGTTCTCGGCCTCGCCGCGTTTGCGCGCCCGCCGAGCCGTCTGGTAGCCTCGGCGGCTCGATGTTGCGCCTCTTCAGCTGACACAGGAAGCCCGCGCGCGCCCCCGGCCGGGATCGGGGTCGCGTCCATCCGTGTCCGTTTCGAGCTGACGAAGGAGCAACACACATGAAGGCGGTCGAAGTCCACAACCTGCGCAAGGAGTTCGTCCGCAAGGACGGGCGCCGGCGCGCGCGCGTCGAGGCGCTGCGGGGGCTGACGTTCTCGATCGGCCGCGGCGAGTGCATCGCCATCCTGGGCCAGAACGGCTCGGGCAAGTCGACCCTGGTCCGCCTCCTCTCGACCCTGTTGCTCCCGGACGGAGGGAGCGCCCGGATCTTCGGCCGTGACATCTCCGAGACGCGCGCGGTCCGCCAGATGGTCAACCGGGTCTCGGTCGAGGCCTCCTTCTTCAAGAAGATGTCCGCGACCGAGAACCTCGCCTACGCGGCGCGGTTCTACGGGCTGACGCCGAGCGAGACGCGCCGGCGGATCCCGGAGATCCTCGATCGCGTCGGTTTCCCGTCGTCGCGCCGCACGCACTCGATGGAGAACCTGTCGCGCGGGACGCAGCAGAAGGTCGCGCTCGCGCGCGCCCTCCTCACCTCGCCGGTGCTGCTCCTGCTCGACGAGCCGACGACTGGGCTCGACCCGCGCTCGAAGCTCGAGGTGCAGGACTTCATCCGCGAGGTGCGGGCGGTCCACGACACGACGATCCTGCTCTGCACCCACGACCTCGCCGAGGCGGAGCTCCTCGCCGAGCGGATCGGGGTCCTCGACGACGGCCGCCTGCTCTGCCTCGAGCCCGCGGACGAGATCAAGCAGCGCTACGAGGTCGAGACCCTCGAGGAGGCCTTCTTCGCCGCGACCGGTCGCTCCTTCGAGGAGGAGCACGAAGAAGAGGAGGCATTCGCATGACGGCCGCCGCCGCCAGAGTCCGCCACGAGCTGATCGGCCTCTACGGGGTCGTCGAGCGGAACTGGTACCTCGTCAAGCGCTACGCCTGGTGGGAGCTCGCGTTCTTCGTCTGGACGATCGCGAACACGCTCTCGATCGTCTTCATCTCGAAGGCCGCGAACCTCTCGCCGGCCGAGGAGAACCGGCTGACGACGATCCTCCTGATCGGCGCGGTGATCTGGGCCTACCTCGGGATCATCTTCGAGATCCTGACGGAGACGGTCGCGTGGGAGCGCTGGGAGGGGACGATCGAGTACACGTTCATGGCGCCGCTCTCGCGCCCCGTCCACCTGATCGGGATGGGCCTGTTCGCGATCGCCTACGGGATCGTTCGCGCGTCGCTCGTCTTCGGCGCGGTTGCGGCGTTCTTCTCGCTGCACATGCCGGACGCGAACTTCGGCGCCGCGCTCCTGCTCCTCGGCGTCGCGTCGGTCTCCTTCATCGGGATCGGGATGATGACCGCGGTTCTGCCGCTGATCTCGCCCGAGAAGGGCACGCAGCTCGGGTTCATGGGGCAGGGGATCATGCTCGTCGTCTCCGGCGTCTACTACCCGGTGGCGGTGCTGCCGGACTGGATGCAGGTGATCGCGAAGATCTCGCCGGCGACCTACGCGCTGCGCGGGATCCGGGCGGCGATCCTCGAAGGGGCAGGCCCGGCGGCCGTGTGGGGCGACATCTGGCCGCTGCTCGTGATCGGCGCGGTGTCGATTCCGCTCGGGCTCGCCGTCTTCCGGCGCGGCGAGCGGTACGCGAAGAAGCACGGGAAGCTGAAGCGGTCGGGATGACGGAACGGTCGCCGGAGCGTGCGCTTCCCGACTGGTTCGCCGGGCCGGTGGCGGAGCGGTACGACTCGAGTCTGGGGGAGTGGGGAGGGCCGGACGCGGTCGGCGCGACCGTCGAGCTGCTTGCGGAGCTTGCCCGCGGCGGGGCTGCGCTCGAGTTCGGGATCGGGACCGGCCGCATCGCGCTGCCGCTCGCGGCGCGCGGCGTACGCGTCCACGGGATCGACCTCTCGGCCGACATGGTCGCGCAGCTGCGCGCCAAGCCGGGCGGCGACGAGATCGGCGTGACGCTCGGCGACTTCGCGACGACGAGCGTGGACGACACGTTCGCGCTCGTCTACGTCGTCTTCAACACGATCAACAACCTGACGACGCAGGACGCGCAAGTTGCCTGCTTCGAGAACGCTTCGGCGCATCTCGAGCCCGGCGGGTGCTTCGTCGTCGAGGTCGGCGTGCCGTCGGGCGAGGCGCTGCGCGTCTTCGACCTGGACGAGACGCACGTCGGGATAGACGAGTACGACCGCGCGTCGCAACGGCTCGTCTCGCACCACTTCTCGCTCGTCGGCACCGGCTGGGAGCGCCGGTCGATCCCATTCCGGTCCGTCTCACCCGCCGAACTCGACCTGATGGCGCGCATTGCCGGTCTGCGGCTCCGGCAGCGCTGGGGCGGCTGGAAGCGGGAGCCGTTTACGACCGAGTCGCCTCGGCACGTGACCGTCTGGGAGAAGGGGAACGGGGTGAGAGGCGGTTGACTACGTCGTCGACGGCACGCGGTAGTTCGGCCTGACACCGGCCTCGCGGAAGCCGGCCCGGAGGATGTTCCGGTACGAGCTCGACGGCCGTCCCTCCTCGAGCTCGCCGGTCTCGGTGACGACCATCGCGCATTGCTGCCGTCGCGCGTCCTCGATCCGCACCGCGAGGATCACGCTTTGCGCCCCACGGCCGCGGAGCTGGGGCAGCGTCGCGGCGAAACCGAGCCAGCCGACCTGCTCGTGGACGAACAGCGCCCCGGCTCCGGCCGGCGCTTGGCCGTCGTAGGCGACGTAACACGTCCAGCTCGGCCGGCCGACGATGTTTGCCGCGAGCGGCGCCGTCCAGCCGGGCAGGCCGTAGCCCGCGACGATGACACGGGCGAAGTCGTCGGCGCGCTCCCGGCCGATCCGCTCTACGTGCAGCTCGCTCTGCGCCTGACGCGGCCCGACGCCGCGCGAGAACTTCATCCAGCCGTAGTCGCGGACGAAGCCACGCTCCTCCAGCTGCGCCCCGAGGCCGTGCGAGTCGGAGACCCACCACGGGGTATCGCCGTAGAAGGCGGCGATCTCGTCGAGCGGATCGGTCGACTCGAGGCCGATCACCCGGTTGAACATGCGGTTCGGCGCGCGCCGGACGGCCGTGCACGTCGCGCCGCCGAGCTCGGCGACCTCGCAGATCTCGGGCGCGGCGCGAAACGCGTCGAGGTAGGCGGCGAACTCGGCACCCTCCAGGTCGGGAGCCACGGCGACAGCCTAACCCGGTATGCTGCCTGCGTTCGAAGGCGACGCTGCCTCGGGCGCGGGTTCCGCGCGCGAGGCTTTTTTATTGGAGGAGGAGAGAATGGCGCAGGTCGAGTCGAAGAACCGGGCGACGTCGAGCGAGGAGGCTCGTCGCGAGGTCGTCGCCCGCTGCAAGACGGAGGGCGTCGAGTCGATGCTCCTCTGGTTCACCGACCTCGAGGGGCACCTGAAGAGCTTCGCGATCACGCCCGACGAGCTCGAGGGCGCGCTCGACGACGGCATGGGCTTCGACGGCTCGTCGATCACGGGCTTCAACGCGATCGAGGAATCCGACATGGTCGCGATCCCCGACCCGAACACGTTCGTCGTCATGCCGTGGCGCTCCGGCGAGTCGAAGGTCGGCCGGATGATCTGCGACGTCGTGACCCCCGACGGCGAGCCGTACGAGGGCGACCCGCGCTACGTGCTCCGCCGCGCGCTCGAACGCATGCGGGAGCTCGGCTTCGACACGTTCAACGTCGGGCCGGAGCTCGAGTACTTCCTCTTCCGCGACGCGCGCGGTACCGAGACCCTCGACGAGGGCGGCTACTTCGCGATGACGACCCAGGACGCCGCGACCGAGCTGCGCAACGAGACGATCCAGGCGCTGGAGAAGGTCGGGATCCCGATCGAGTACCACCACCACGAGGTCGGGCCGTCGCAGCACGAGATCGACATGCGGTTCGCGCCGGCGCTCGACATGGCCGACCACACGCTCACCTACCGGCTGATCGTCAAGGAGATCGCTGCCAAGAACGGCGTCTACGCGACCTTCATGCCGAAGCCGATCTTCGGCGAGAACGGCTCGGGGATGCACACCCACCAGTCGCTCTTCAGCGACGGGCGGAACGCGTTCTTCGCGGAGGACGACAAGTGGCATCTCTCCGACGTCGGCAAGGCGTTCATCGCCGGGCAGCTCCGTCACGCGCGGGAGATCGCCGCGGTCTTCGCGCAGTGGGTGAACTCCTACAAGCGGCTGGTGCCGGGGTACGAGGCGCCGGTGTACGTCGCCTGGTCGCAGCGGAACCGCTCCGCGCTGATCCGGATCCCGCTGTACAAGCCGGGCTCGGAGCAGGCGACGCGGGCCGAGATCAGGTGCCCCGATCCGGCCTGCAATCCGTACCTGACCTTCGCGGCGCTCCTGCACGCGGGGCTCGAGGGGATCGAACAGGGCTACGAGCTGCCGGAGCCGATGGAGACGAACCTCTACCACCTGACCGCCGAGCAGCGGCGCGAGCGCGGAATCGTCGCGCTGCCGGAGACGCTCGGCGAGGCGATCGACGAGCTGTCGCAGTCAGAGCTGGCGCGGAAGGCCCTCGGGCCGCACATCTTCGACCGCTACATCGAGCTGAAGCGGAAGGAGTGGGACGAGTACCGCGTCCAGCTCACCGAGTGGGAGATGAAGCGGTACCTCCATGCCCTCTAGCGCTCCCTCGCCGCCCTAGGGGCGGCATTGGTCGCTCGCACGGGGGGAACGGCCGGTTCCCCCCGTGGGCCCCCTCCCCATCGGCTGACGGCTTGCGTTTCGATGTCGCGGCCGCCATGTCGGCCGCGACGGCAGATCGCCCACATGGTCCGAAAGGGACAGGGTGCGACTCTCGCTCGACTGTTCTAAGATGCGTCCACGCCTCGCCAGCCCTGCGGCGGCGAGGCTGACTGACGGCCGACTGCGAGCTGCGCACTTCCGCAGCTCGTGGTCGTTTTTGGGCCAAAACCACCGAAACACGCAGGAGCCTGGCGAATTCCAGAGTGGTTGACGGCAGTCGAGGAGGCGACGTGCCCCTCCACGCCTCCTCCAGGACAGCTACGAAGGCTTAGCCGAAGCTTGTGATCGCCTCGCGGACGAGCCGGAGGCCGATCACGCCGCTGCGTCCGTCGATCGCGCTGATCGCATCGGCGGGGACGAGGCGGCGGCGGCGCATGAACCCCGACCGCACCGCCAGCGCGTCGGGGACGTCGGGCGAGGTGCCGTACATCGGCGCCTCGACGCGTCCGACGAGCCGGCCCCGGGCGTCGGCGACGAGGTAGCCCGTCGTCGAAGCGAGGTCGGTCGCGGCAGCTGCGGAACTCATGACCCTGACGCTATCCATGCGCTGTTGGGGAAAAACACATCTTTCGTAATCTTTCTGTTAACCGCTTCGAGCCCAGTCTGGACTGCGGGTCGGCTGTCGTGCCTCTACTAGTCCGGTCGCCGTCCTCCGGTTCCCGCTGGGGCGCCGGAGTCCTGCCTCAGCCGACGGGTTTCGCGGCCATCAGCACGAGCACGGCGACGAGTGCGGCGAGAACGAGCGGCGGCAGGATCGTCGCGACCTGGGCGGGCCAACCGCCTGTCTGACCGGCTCGCGTGCGGCGCAGCACCCAGAACTGGAGCAGCGTCAGGAGGACGCCGCCCACGATCAGTCCGCCGTCGGTGATCGCGAAGCCGATGTCCAGCCAGTCGGGCGTGCTGTCCTTGAACTCACGGTTGGCGAGCAGGTCGCCGAAGACGTGCACCGCGATGAAGCCCGGGAGGACGACGAGGAGGTTCGTCCTGAAGGCGATCACCCGCAGCAGCGGCAACTGCGTCGGCCAGGCGTGCCGCGCGGCGGCGGTCGAGACGGTCACCACTGCGAGCACCCCCGCGAAGAGCACCATTGCCGAGAGCACGTGGAAGAAGAGGAGCCAGTCGTTCCGCACTACGGCTTCCAGACCATCAGGACGAGGATTGCGATCAGCGCCGCGAAGCTGAGCGAGTTGAGCACGATCGCGCGGCGGTCGGTGACGGCGCGCCGCAGCTCGGTGCTCGGGCGGTCGTCGGCCTGCGCGAGGCGCTCCGCCAGCTCCCGGGCGCGGCGCAGGATCTTCCCTGCGGGCCCTGCGAGCGCGCCGCTCACCGCCCAGAGGACGATCGCGGCCACGACCCAGCCCTCGCCGATCCCGTAGCCGACGTACTCGGCCAGCCAGATCCCGAGCGCGAGCGTCGCGAGGGAGCCGACCGCGACGAGGGCGACGGCGGGCTGCGTGAGCCGCAGGAGCAACGCGACCTCGCTCGGCTGCTCGCGACGCGTCGCGGCGAAGTGGAGGATGCCCGCGACCACGGCGCCGGAGACGAAGAGGAACGCGCCGAGCAGGTGGAAGAGGAGCAGCCAGTCGTACTTCGTCACGCGCGACAAGGCTACTGGGGCACCCGGCCTACACTTGGCCCGATGGACGCCCGCGAGCGGCACCTCCGACTCCTGACGGAGACGATCGCCGCCGTCAACTCGACGCTCGACCTCCAGGAGGTGCTCGAGCTGGTCGCGAGCAAGGTCGCCGCGGCGCTCGACACCGATGCCTGCTTCGTCTACCTGTACGACGAGCGCGCGAACGAGCTCGTCTTGCGTGCGACGCACGGGACCCGCGTGGAGGAGATGACCAGGCGTCCGCGCATGCGGCCGGGCGAGGGGATCACGGGAGCGGCTGCGGCGGCGCGGGCGCCGGTGATGATCCCGGCGCAGGCGCATCTCGATCCGCGGTTCAAGCCGTTCCCGAACCTGCCGGAGGAGGAGTACGAGTCGATCCTCGCCGTGCCGATCCTGGCTCGCGAGAAGCTCGAGGGAGCGCTGAACGTCCGGACGCGCGAGCCGCGCGAGTTCTCGGAGGCGGAGATCGAGCTGGTGCTCGCGATCGCCGCGCAGGTGGCGCAGTCGATCGAGCACGCGAAGCTGTACGCGCAGGCGCAGCGGCGGGTCGAGGAGCTGGAGGCGCTCGCGCGGATCTCGGAGGCGGTTTCGGAGTCGCTCTACCTCGAGGAGTCGCTGGAGGCGATCGTGAAGACGACGATGCACGCCGTGTCCGCGACCGGCGCGGCACTCGTGCTCGAGGACGGAAAGATCGCCTGGCCCGAGGGACGGGCCGGGAAGCACGCCGTCCGCACGCCGCTGCGCTGGAAGCGCCGGCAGATCGGCGAGCTCGTGGCGGACAAGGACACGCCGTTCACCGACGACGAACGGCAGCTGCTCGCCTCGATCGCGCACCACGCCGCAGTCGCGCTCGAGCACGGACGCGCGGTGATGCGCGGCGTGCTCGCCCAGGAGATCCACCACCGCGTCAAGAACAACCTGCAGACCGTGGCCTCTCTGCTGCGGTTGCAGGCGCGGGGGAGCGGCGTCGATCCCCGGCGGGCGCTCGAGGACTCCGTCAACCGGATCCTCGCGATCGCGGCGGTGCACGAGGTGCTGACGGAGCGCCGGGACGACGACGTCGACCTCGGCGAGCTCCTGGAGCGGCTGCGGGCGATGCTCGTCCAGGGTCTCGCCGGGGACAAGCGAGTGGAGTCGGAGCTCGAGCCCGTCTCGCTCGCCGGCCATCGTGCGACCGCGCTCGCGCTCGTGTTCTCGGAGCTGTTCCAGAACGCGCTCGAGCACGGCGGCGAGCTCGTCCGGATCGGGCTCGCTCAGCGGAACGGAGACGTCGTCCTCTCCATCGCCGACGACGGCGGCGGAATCGACGATGCAGCGCAGGGCACCGGGCTGTCGATCGTGCAGGCGCTCGTGCGGGACGAGCTCGGCGGGACGCTGTCGCTCGCAGACGACGGGGGGCTGCGCGCCGAGGTCGTCTTCCCGGCCTAGCAAATCAGAGAAGGAGGTTGGCATGAGCAAACCCGAGCTCGTTCCGTACACGGTGCGGCTGTACCGAAGCGGTCCCGCGGCGGATGCGTTCACGGAGGAGGAGCTCGAGCGGCTCCAGAGCGGGCACCTCGATTTTCTCGCCGGAGAGCGCGAGGCCGGCATGATCCTGGCAAGCGGGCCGTTCGCGGACCAGCCGGACGAGTCGCTGCGGGGGTTCGGCGTCATGAACGCCTCGATCGACGAGATTCGGGCCCGGGTCGAGCGCGATCCGGCGGTTGCCGCCGGCCGGCTGCGCGCGGACGTCTTCACGTGGCTCGTTCCGGATGGGATGCGGTTCGGCGCCTAGACTCGGCGCGTGCGGATCCTGATCGCCGAGGACGAGACGATCATCCGTCTCGACCTGCGGGAGCTGCTCGAGCAGGCCGGCTTCGACGTCTGCGCCGAGGCGAAGGACGGGGTGGAGGCGATCGAGCTGGCGCGCTCGGAGCAGCCGGACCTGGCCGTGCTGGACGTGAAGATGCCGCGGCTCGACGGGATCGAGGCGGCGCGGCGGATCCTCGACGAGCGGCCGATCCCGATCGTGATGCTCACCGCCTATGGGCAGGAGGAGCTCGTCTCCCGCGCGGTCGAGGCCGGCGTCTTCGGCTATCTCGTCAAGCCGTTCCGCGAGGCCGACCTCCTACCGGCGATCAAGGCCGCGCGCGCGCGGTACGAAGAGCTGACCGCGCTCCGCGAGGAGGCGGAGTCGCTGGCCGAGGCGCTAGCGGCGCGAAAGTCGATCGAGCGTGCGAAGGGGCTGCTGATGGCGAAAGAGGGCCTCTCCGAGCACGAAGCGTTCGAACGGCTGCGGCGGGCGTCGCAGCTGGCGGGCCGGCCGCTGAAGGTGGTTGCGGACGCACTGATCGCGACGTTCGAGTCCGGCTAGTTCCAAAAGGCAACGCCGGTGAGAGGCGGCGTTGCCTTTGGAGCCTTCTGCCGCGAACCGTGGCCGCGGATCCTGGGGGGAAGGAATGCGGCCCGCCGCGCGCTCGGCCTGACGTCAGCCCTCGACCTCGAACTGTTCTGCGACCTCCGGCTCCTTGCCGATCAGGTCGAGGAGCTCGCGCGGAAAGTCCTCCGGCTCCTCCTCCCAGACCTCGACGACGCCGAAGCGCTCGGTCGACTCGTCCGAGATCCAGGTGCGGTTCGGGCTCGCCTCGAGGCGCGGGCGCAGCTCGTCGAGGCTTGTCTTCGAGTCGGCCAGGTTCCACAGGAGCAGGCGGAGGATCACGGCCGTGGTACGGCGAGCCCTTCCGCTCCGAGCTCCGAGGTCGTCGCCTCGTAGCCGGAGCGCTCGAGCAGCTCCATCCCGAGGCGAGCCCGGCGGACGCGTTCGCGGGAAAGCGCGACGGTCGTCGCGTCCAGGTGCGTGCCGGCGGGGTAGACGTCCGGTGCGTTCCGGAGACCGAACTTGACGTAGACGGGGGCGGCGACGCGGATCAGCTCCGGGATCTCGTGCAGGCGGACGATGCCGCCGACGTTGTCCGGCGACTCGACGTAGACGTCGAGCGGGACGTCCATCGCCGCGCGAATCGCCGCGATCTGCGCGAGCGTCAGGTCGACCGGCAGGTTGATCGTGTCGGCCTGGAGGCCTGCGATCAGACGTGCCGCCGCCGCGTTCGCGACCGGGAGCATCACGGACACCTTCGCCTGCATTTCCTCCGGCAGGAAGCCGTCCTCGCGCGCCTGGACGAAGACTGTGAGGACGCCGAGGTCCGCGATCAGCACGCTGCGGATGCCGTGGGCCGCCGCTCGGCGCATGTCGTCCAGGCAGGCGACGACCTGTTCCTGCCCGTGGGCTGTTGGAGCGACGACTCCGCCGGCCGGTGAGCGCGCCATCGCCGACGCGCCCCAGCCGGCGTTCGGCCGCGCGAAGAGGCTGACCTCGACCTGCGCGTCGGCGGCCATCTGCGCCATCTCGTCGAGCTCGGCGTCGGTGAGCATGAAGACGCCGCTGCCCTGGGACACGCGGTGGACGCGGACGTCCAGGTTCTCGGCTGCTTCCAGCACGGCCTCGAGGCAGCGCGGGCCCTCGACGCTCGGGATCTCGATCCGGTACTGCGCGCCGTCCGGGAACCGGGCCTCCGAGGTGGGGAGGTCGCCGAGATCGCCGGGCGCGAGCCCCATCGACCGGAGGAAGTCACGGGTCTCGCTCACAGGGTCAGGAACCACAGTAGTGCGGTCAGCGAGAACCCGTCCGTCACCTCGCCGCTCGCGATAAGCCGGCGAACCTCCGGAAGCGCGACCCATTCGACGCGATCCGTCTCGACCCGGTCCGGGTCCCGCTCGAATGTCGCTCCGTCCGCGGCGAAGACGTGGAAGCGCTGGTCGCTGAGGCCGCTGATCGGGTGGTACGCGAAGAGCGGCCGGAGCGCGCCCGGGCGCCAGCCCGTCTCCTCGAGCGCTTCGCGCGCGGCGGCCTCGGCGGGCGATTCCCCCTCGTCGATCCGGCCGCCGGGGATCTCCCAGCCCCAGGCGTCGACGACGAAGCGGTGCCGGTGCAGGAGCAGAACGCCACGCTCGTCGTCGTGCACGACCAGCGCCGCCGCCTCCTGCGGGATCCGTACGACGTGGTGGCCGAAGCGCCGGCCGTCCGGCAGCTCGACGTCGGCGAGCGTCAGCGAGACCCAGTCGCTCGCGTACAGCGGACGCTCGCCGTGCACCGTCCAGCGCACCGACTACGCCTGTGCCTGCTCGAAGAGCGTTTCCCACCGCTGGAGCAGCGAGGTCAGCTCGTCTCTCGCGCTGCGGTGTGCGGCCAGGAGCTCGACGTTCCCCCAGTCGTCCGCCAGCCGCCGCTCGAGGTCGGCGACCGCCTCCTCCTTCGCGGCGATCTCGGCCTCCACCCGCTCGAGCTGGCTCGGCTTCACCGGCCGCGGTCGTTCGGGGCGCGCTTTCGGGGCGATTGCCGCTCGCTGCGGGGTCTTTACCGTGCCTGGCACGGTCAAGAGGCGCGCGTCGCGGGCGCGCACGAAGTCGGCCCAGCCGCCGTCGTAGCTCCGGACCGATCCGTCCTCGATCGCGAGCGTCCGCTCCGCGACGGCGTCGAGTAGCGCGCGGTCGTGGGAGACGAGCAGCACCGTCGCCGGGAAGTTCTCGAGCGCGGCCTCCAGGGCCTCGCGGCTCTCCAGGTCGAGGTGGTTGGTCGGCTCGTCGAGGACGAGCAGGTTCGCGCCGGAGGCGACGACGGTCGCGAGCGCGAGGCGGCGCCGCTCACCGCCGGAGAGCACGGAGACCGGCTTCTCGTGCGCCTCCCAGCCGGAGAAGAGGAAGCGGCCGAGGAGCGTCTGCGCCTGCGGCCGCGGGAGCCGTGTCATCGACTGGACGCAGTCGAGCACCGAGCCGCGCTCGTCCAGCTCCGCCTCGTGCTGCGAGAAGTACGCCGGGACGACGCCGTGCCCCAGCCGCGCGTGGCCCGCCTCCGGCCCGCGCCGGCCCAGGATCGTCTCGAGCAGCGTCGTCTTGCCGCTCCCGTTCGGTCCGACGAGCGCGACGTGCTCGCCGCGCTCGAGCGCGAGTGACGCGTCGGCCAGGAGCGGCTTCTCGCCCGCAACCAGCGTCAGGTCCTCGACCTCGACGACCGTACGGCCGCTTCGCGGCGGGTTCAGGAAGTCGAACCCGAGCCGCTTCGACCGCCGGGTCAGGAGCGCGAGCTCGTCGGCGGCGCCGGCCCGCTCCTGCTTCAGCCGTCCGATCTGGCTGATCTTCGCCTGCGCCTGCTTGGCCTTCGTCTTCTTGTACCGGAAGCGATCGACGAAGCGCTGGAGCCGCGCGATGTCCGCTTCGTAGCGCTCGATCGACTTCGACGCATCCAGCGCGCGCGCCGCCTTCTCCCGGCGCCACACGTGCCACTGCCCCGGGAAGTACGTCGAGCGGCCGGCCTCGAGCTCGAGCACGGCGGTCGTCGTCGCCTCGAGGAACCACCGGTCGTGCGCCACGAGGATTACGGCTGCGTCGAGCCCTACGAGCGTCCGCTCGAGCCACTCGAGCCGCTCGACGTCGAGGTGGTTCGTGGGCTCGTCGAGGAGCAGAAGGTCCGGGTCGCCCGCCAGCGCCCGCGCGAGCGATGCCCTCGTCAGCTCGCCGCCGGAGAATGTGTCGAGCCGCCGGTCGAGCTCGTCCTCGGCGAACCCGAGCCCGCGCAGGGCCGCGAGCGAGCGTTCGCGCCAGGCGTAGCCGCCGGCGTGCTCCAGCCGTGCCTGGGCCTCGGCGTACCGGGCGAGCGTCTCGTCGCCGTGGTCGCCGGCTGCCATCGCCGACTCCAGCCGGCGGAGCTCCTCCTCCAGCGCGACCAGGTCGCGGGCGCCCGCGAGCGCGTACTCCCGCAGGCTCAGACCGACCTCGAGCGGCGGCCGCTGGTCGTGCAGTGCCACGCGGGTGCCTTTGTCGAAGACGAGCTGCCCGCCGTCGCGCCCGGTCTCGCCGGCGAGGATGCGGAGGAGCGTCGTCTTCCCCGCGCCGTTCGGGCCGGCGAGCGCGAGCCGCTCGCGGCGCTCGACCTTGAACGACACGCCGTCGAAGAGCAGCCCGCCGGCGAGCTCCTTGCGCAGGTTGGTCCCGATGACGACGGCCATGCCGCCGTAAGGCTAGGGAAACTGCGTTCGCAGTTTCCCTAGCTGGTGACGCGTGTCGCGCCTACCAGCTGCCGTGCCGCCGCAGCAATCGCCTGAGCGTCTATTCCGTAGGCGGCCAGGAGCTCGCCCGGCTTCCCCGAACGGGGCATGTCGCTCACGGCCAGGCGAGACACCTCGGCCTGCACGCCATGCTCAGCGAGCGCGGAGAGGACGGCCTCGCCCAGTCCCCCCTCCGGCCAGTGGTCCTCGACGGTGACGATTCGCCCGGTCTCCTCCGCTGCGGCGGCGAGCGCCTCCGCGTCGATCGGCTTGACGGAGTAGCAGTCGAGTACCCGTGCCGACACGCCGTCGACGGCGAGCGCGTCGGCTGCCTTCAGCGCCTCGTGCACGGTGATCCCGCAGCCGACGAGCGTGATGTCGTCGCCTTCGCGGACAACGCGGCTGCCGCCGATCGTGAACTCGTCGTCCGGCCCGTAGAGCACGGGCGTCGCCGGCCGCAGCGTCCGGATATAGGAGATTCCCGGCAGGTCGGCCATCGCCGCGACCAGCTTCACGGTCTGGTTTCCGTCGCACGGGTGGAGCACCGTCGAGCTGTGGACGGCGCGCATCATCGCGAGGTCCTCGAGCGCCATCTGCGACGGACCGTCCTCGCCGATCGAGATGCCGGCGTGCGAGCCGGAGAGCGAGAAGCTCGCGCGCGAGATCGCCGCCATCCGGATGAAGTCGTACGCGCGCGAATGGAAAGCTGCGAAGGACGAGGCGAACACGCGCCACCCGCGCCTCGAGAGCCCGACGGCCGCCGCGACCATCTGCTGCTCCGCGATGTACATCTCGAAGTACCGCTCCGGGTGCGCCTTCGCGAAGATGTCTGCGAACGTGGAGTTGCTCACCTCGCCGTCGACGGCGACGACATCGCCGCGGGCGCTGCCGAGCGCGGCGAGCGCTTCGCCGTACGCTTTGCGCGTCGCGACCTCGCCGCCGACGTCGTAACGCGGTAGCTCGAGCGTCCCGCCGGCGAACCTGTGCGCTTCGGCTGCGTCGGGCTTCGCCACCTCGACGCGGATGTTGCGGACCCCGCCGAGCTCCTCGATCGCCTCGTCTGGGTTGTCCAGCGCCTTGCCGTGCCAACCGGGCTGGTTCTCGATCGCCTTGACGCCCTTCCCCTTGATCGTTCGCGCGATCACGACCGTCGGCTTTCCTGTCGTGCCGGCTGCCTCGGTGTACGCCCGGTCGATCGCCTCGACGTCGTGACCGTCGATCTCGATCGTCTCCCACCCGAAGGCGTGCGCGCGGTCGCGGTACACGTCGAGATCCCAGCCGACCATCGTCTCGCCGCGCTGGCCGAGCCGATTGACGTCGATGATCGCCGTCAAATTGTCGAGCGCGTAGTGCGCGGCGTGCTCGAACGCCTCCCACACCGACCCCTCG
>DATENZ010000010.1:0-15633 GCA_035274625.1 Gaiellaceae bacterium | reverse complement strand
GACGACGACGAGCGGCACCGCGTTCGGGTGCCGGAGCAGCTCGCCGCGGAGCAGCAGCCGCGCCCGCCTGAGCGCATCGGCGAGCGGTGTCTGGCCGCTCAGCGGGATCTCCTCCAGCCGGCGCCGGGCGAGGGCGCAGCTCGACGTCGGCGGCAGCGCGACCGTCGCCTCCGGAACGCCGCCCTTGAACGCGACCAGCGAAACCTTGTCCCCCCGCCGCGTCGCGTCCTCCAGCAGCTCGAAGACGACCCCCTTCACCTTCTCGACCATCCGCTCGGCGTGCACCGACCAGCTGTTGTCGACGACGAAGCAGACGCTGAACGGCGAGCGGTGCTCGCGCACGCGCCGGCGGAGGTCTGCCGTACCGACCCTGAGCGGCGCCCGCCGTGCGCGCAGCGCGGCGGCGCGGAGGGTTGCGTCGAGCGCGATGTCTCGGTCGCCCGGCCGCGCGAGCCGGTGCCGCGTGTACTTCCCCCTGCGCCGCCCGACGAAAGAGCGAGCGCGGCGCCCGATCCTCGCCCGCTCGACCCGGTCCACGCGTCGATGCCGCTCGAAGACCGCGGCCGGATCCACGCGCGCCTCCTCGATCGCGGGCGCTCCCTCCGGAGCCTTGCCCACCTCGACGGCTACCTCGCCCGGCCCTCCACTTTTTTTGGGCTCACCTCGATCTCGAGCGCCTCGTCGAGCAGGCGGCGCAGCACCTGCGGCTCGACCCGGGGCGCCGGGGCGAAGGGGTCCACGTCCAGCCGGTGGCCGAGCGCCAGCTCTGCCGCCTGCACGACGTCCTCAGCGCCGACCTCGTCGCGCCCGCCGAGCGCCGCGATCGCCTTTGCGCATTCGACGATCGTGATGTCGGCGCGGTGGCTGTCGACGCCGGAGCGGACGACGACGCGCCCGACCGCGGCGTAGAGCGCGTCCGGCACGCGCACGTCCGCGACCCGGCCCTCCGCAGCGGCGACCTCGGCCGCGAGCGCGTCCTGCGCATCCGACCACTCGGAGCGGAGGCTTTCCGGATCGCGCGCGAACGCCTCGCGGCGCCGGATCACCTCGCCGCGACCATCCGGGTCCCGGAGCGCGTCGACCTCGACCTGCAGCCCGATCCGGTCGGCGATCTGGGGCCGCAGCTCGCCCTCGTCCTCGTTCATCGTCCCGACGAGGAGAAACCGCGCGGGGTGCGAGAGCGACACGCCCTCTCGTTCGACCACGTTCACCCCCAGCGCGGCGGCGTCGAGCAGGACGTCCGTCAGGTGGTCGTCGAGCAGGTTGATCTCGTCGACGTACAGGATCCCGCGGTTCGCCTCGGCGAGGAGGCCGGGCTCGAGCGCCCGCTCGCCGGACGACAGCGCGGCCGCGACGTCGACGGAACCCGCCACGCGATCCTCGGTCGCGTTCAGCGGCAGGTCGACGATTCTCCTTCGGCGCCGAACGACCGGAAGCTCCTCGCCCCGCGAGATCCGCTCGGCGCAGGATCCGCAGGGATCGTGCGCCGAGCACGAGAACGGGCAGTCGCCGACGACCTCGATCTCGGGCAGCAGCTCGGCGAGGCCGCGAACGGCGGTCGACTTCCCCGTGCCGCTCGGGCCCTTGATCAGGACGCCCCCCACGGCTGGATTGACGGCGTTGAGCAGGAGCGCCTGCTTGAGGCGCTCCTGCCCGACGATCGCCGTGAACGGGAAGTAGTGGATGGCTACCCCGCCGGCAGCACGCCGCCGGACTCGGCCAGGACCGGCTGCAGGAAGCGCTTCCCGAACGTCGGCTCGGCCTGCGTGATCGGCGGGAACTGCCACGTCCCGATCAGCGGAACGGCGGTGTCGCGGTTGATCTTCACGTCGACGACGTACGGCCCGCCGGCGTTCATCGCCGTGTCCAGCGCGTCGGCGAGGTCGCCCGGCTGGTCGACGGAGACGGCCCCGGCCCCCATCGCCGTCGCCATCGCGGCGAAGTCCGGGTTCCAGAACTCGCCGGTCGACTGCTTGACGAAGCTCGTCCCGATCTCGCGGTTGTCCATGTAGAAGCGCTGGAGGTCGCGGATCACGCCGATCGTGTAGTTGTTCATGATCACCCAGACCGCCGGGATGTCGTGCTCGACGGCGGTCGCGACGGCGCCCGGGAACATCATGAAGCTGCCGTCGCTCGTAACGCAGACCGCCGGGCGGTCCGGGCGCGCGAGCTTCAGCCCGAGGACGCCGCAGGTGCCGAAGCCCATGCCCGCGAAGCCGCCGGGCGTGAAGACGGAGCGCGGCTCGTAGACGTCCCAGTACTGCTCCACCCACGTCTGGTGGTTGCCGGTGTCGGTGATCATCAGCGTGTCGTCCGGCGCCGCCTTGCGCAGCTCCGCGATCAGCCGGCGCGGCTCGATCGGGACCGCGTCGGACGCCTTGTCGGGCGAGATGAAGTTGTCCCATTCGGCCTTCCACGCCTCGACCTGGTCGTGCCACGGGGAGCGTTCGCGCTTCGCGTCGCGCTGCGCGAGCTCGAGCAGCTGCCGCAGCACCTCCCGCGCGTCGCCGACGATTCCGATCTCCGTCGGGTAGTTGCGGCCGATCTCCTGTGAGTCGATGTCGACGTGGATCAGCTTCGTCGGCGGGATGTTGTACGTGTAGCCCGGCACCCACGAGCTGCAGTGGATGTCCGAGAACCGGCACCCGAGCGCGAGGATCACGTCGGCGTTGCGCGCAGCCTCGGTCGCGGGATACTCGCCCCAGCAGCCGGCGATCCCGAGGTGGAGCGGGTGCCGCGCCGAGAGCGCGCCCTTGCCCATGAACGTCGAGTAGACGGGAACGTTCACGTACTCCGCGAACTCCTGGAGCTGCGGCGTGGCGTCGGACGAGATCACGCCGCCGCCAGCGAGGATCAGCGGCCGCTTCGCCTTCATCAGCAGCTCGAGCGCGCGGCCGACGGCCTCCGGCGACCCGGGGGTCCGCCAGTTCAGGCTGAGGGAGCGCTCCTCGGGCTCCGGCACCTCGACGTCGGCGCTGCGGATCCACAGGTCGTACGGCACGTCGATGTGGACCGGCCCGGGCCGGCCGGTGCGCGCGAGCTTGAACGCCTTCGGCAGGAACTTTCCGAGATCCTCGACGCTCTGCGCCTGGAAGCTCCGCTTCGTGATCACCTTGCTCATGCTCGGGAAGTCGGCCTGGTAGTGGCGGTACTCCTCCTGGAGCGCCCCGGAGTCGTACTGGTTCGTCGCCACCTGGCCGGTGATCGCGATGAACGCGGACGAGTCGTAGAACGCGTTGCCGAGCGCGACGGTGAGCAGCATCGGCCCCGGGCCGGTCGAGGTGTAGACGGGGATCAGGTTGCCCGTGGCCCGGAAGTAGGCGTCGGCCATGTAGCCGGCCGCGGACTCGATCCGCGGGAAGATGATCTTGAGCTCGTCCTGGTGGTTGTAGACGCCGTCGAGGAGGCCGACGGCGCCGTGGCCCGCGTACCCGAAGAGGTACGGGACCTTCTCCTTGATCAGGTACTCGACGACGAGGTCACAACCGCGAAGCTCGGGCATGCTCTCCCTCCGTTTCTGTCGGACGGCTCGACTATACGGCGGCTCTCAGGAGCTCCGCCGTCTCGTGGATGCCTTGTTCGAGCGAGGTCAGGGGCGATTCGAACCAGGGCTGCGGCAACTCGTCCGGAAAGGGCAGCGGCGTCTCGTCGAAGGTGACGCCGGCTTCCGGGATCTCCGCGCGGAGCCGCGCGACGAAGTCGGCGATCGCCGTCGCGGGGCCGCCGAGGCTGTACACCGCGGCTCCCCCCGGCGCCGAGCGGGCTGCCTGGACGAAGGCGCGCGCGACGTCGGGCGCGTAGTGCAGCTGCGTCCGGCCGCCGAACCCGATCCGGTACGGCTCGCCGCGGACCGCCGCCTCGATCGCGAGTGTCGGCCCGGCGGTCAGCCCCTGGTCGCGGCCCGGGCCGTAGACCGAGAAGGGGCGGAGGCCGATGCTCGCGATGCCGTCGTCCTGCCAATAGACCCGGGCCGTGCCCTCGTTCGCGAGCTTGTACACGCCGTACAGCGTCCTCGGCGCGATGTCGCCGTGCTGGTCGTAGACCGCGGCCGAGCTCGCGTAGGCGATCGAGGTTCGGAGCCCGTGCCGCTTCGCCGCCTCGAAGACGTTCACCGTCCCCGTAACGTTCACCTGCGCGCCGCGCACCGGGTCGGCCTTGACGAACGGCACCTGTAGCGCGGCGAGGTGGACGACGTGCGTGATCGCCTGCTCGGCCAGCACGGCCTCGACGGCGGGGAGGTCGGTGATGTCGCCGCGCACGGACGTGACGCGGCCGAGCTCGTCGTCCGACGCCACGAGGCGCAGCCGGCGGTCGTCGGTGCCCAGATCGAACGCGACCACGTCGGCGCCCTCCTGGGCGAGCGTGGCGACCGTCCACGCGCCGAGGCAGCCGAGCGCGCCGGTGACGAGCCAGCGCTCCGCGGTCACGCCGCCACACTCTCGTTACAGGGACTGTCCCCGCGCCATGGCCCGCAGGGCCATGGCGCGCTGTGCTCACTGTGGAGCGTTCGTGCGATTCGCGTTGCAGGGACTGTCCCCGTCACGCGTGCGGAGAGACCGTGGCCCGAGCGTCCGGGAGCTCAGACGTGGATCTCGCTCCTCTTCGTGGTCAGCAGCTCGGCTGCGGCGACGACCGGGTTCGTCAGCGTCCCGATCTCCGGGACGTGGATCTCGACCACGTGCCCGGGCTCGAGCGTGAAGTCGTCGGGCGGGACGAGGCCGGTGCCGGTGAGCAGGACGCTTCCAGCCGGCACGGGGTTGTCGAAGAGGAGCCACTCGACGAGCTCCGGAAACGACCGGCGCATCCGCGCGGTCGACGTCTCGCCGGCAAACAGCTCCGCACCGGCGGCATCCCAAACCCGCATCCGGATCTCGAGCGGCGCCTCCCAGTCGTCGGGGACGAGGACCGCCGGCCCGATCGCGCATGCACCTGCGAACAGCTTCGCCTGGGGCAGGTAGAGCGGGTTCAGGCCCTCGATCTCGCGCGAGGAGATGTCGTTTCCGATCGTCAAGCCTTCCGGCGTCCCGCCGTCGCCGAGCACGATTCCGATCTCGGGCTCGGGAACGTTCCACGCCGAGTCCGACCGGACGCCGACCGGCTCGCCGGGCCCGACCGTCCGCCGGCACGCGGCGTCCTTCAGGAACAGCTCCGGCCGCGGCGCGTCGTACACGAGCGTGTAGACGTCCTTGACCTGGCTCTCCTCGATCCGCGCGTCGCGGCTGCGCTCGTAGGTGACGCCGGCGCACCAGACCTCCGGCGGCTCGACCGGGAGCGCGAGCGTGTACGAGTCCAGCTCCTCGGGCGACGCCGCCGTCCCGGCGACGATGCCCTCGGCGGTGTGGTAACGGAACCGGAGCATCAGTACACCGCCCGTCCGCCGGAGATGTCGTAGGTGGCGCCGGTCGAGAACGACACGTCCTCGCTGGCCAAGAACGCGATCAGGGCGGCGACCTCGTCGGCGTGCCCGAGCCGCCCGAGCGGGATACGCTGGACCATGTAGTCGATGTGCTCGCTCGAGAGGCCGGCAAGAATCGGCGTCTCGATTACCGCGGGCGCGATGCAGTTGATCAGCACGCCCGTGCCGGCGACGTCCTTGCCGATCGCCTTCGTCAGCGCGATCACCGCCGCCTTGCTGGCAGAGTAGGCCGCGGCCATCGGGTTTCCCTCCTTGCCGGCGATCGACGCGACGAGGACGATCCGCCCGTAGCCGCGCTCGACCATCCCCGGCAGCACCGCCCGGCACATGTAGAAGCTCCCGTGCGTGTTGATCGCCAGGACGCGGTGCCACTCCTCGTCCGGGACGTCCACCGTCCGCAGCGACTGGCCGGGGATGCCGGCCGAGTTGACCAGGATGTCGATCCGGCCGAGCGCCCCCTCGACCTCCCGGACCGCCGCCTCGACCTCCGCGGACGATGAGATGTCGCCGGTGACGGACACGTAGCCCTCCACCTGCTCGCGGTCGAAGACCGCGACCTCGGCTCCGCCCGCACGCAGGCGCGCCGCGGCGGCGGCGCCGATACCGCTCGCGCCGCCGGTGACGAGCGCTGTCCGGCCCGTGAAGTCGTACGAGTTCACGCGACCTAGACTCTAAGCTCTCCTTATGGCTTTCGACCCGGGTTCGGACTACCCACTCGGCTCGCGCAGACCGGATCTCGTCCGCACTCCGTCGGGACTGACGCTCGACGAGCTGACGCTCGAGGCGGTGCGGGCCGGGCGAGTCGGGCTCGAGGACCTACGGGCGACGCCCGAGACGCTCAGGCGCCAGTCGGCGGTCGCGCTCGCGTCGGGACGGACCCAGCTCGCCGACAACCTCGCGCGGGCGGCCGAGCTCGCGAGCGTGCCGGGCGAGACGCTCCTCGCCGTCTACACGGCGCTGCGGCCGCACCGATCGACGGCGGACGAGCTCGAGACATGGGCGGGCAGGTTGGAGACGGAGTTCAAGGCGCCGTTGTCGGCCGCATTCGTCCGCGACGCCGTCGCCGCGTACGCGGAGCGCGGGCTCCTGAAGGCGAGTGACCGAGCGCCGGTCTGAGCGATTCGTCTCGCGCGAGCAGCGGGAGCTGCGCAGCGAGCTGCTGATCTCGCCCTATCCCGAGCTCGGCCTCGTGGCGATGGGCGGCCCGAACGATCCCGAGCCGGCCCTGGCGATCGAGGACGGCCGTGTCGTCGCGATGGACGGCCGGCGTGCGGAGGAGTTCGACGTCATCGACCGCTTCGTTGCGCGCTACGGCCTCGACCTCGACGTCGCCGCCGAAGCCATGGCGCTCTCGGACGCGGAGGTCGCGCATCGTCTGGTCGACGTCGACGTCCCGCGCGCCGACCTCGTCCGGCTCTCCCGTGGACTGACGCCGGCGCGGCTTGCGCGCGTGATCTCGCAGCTGGATCCCGTCGAGCTGATGTTCGCGCTGAAGAAGCTGCGCGCCCGGCGGGCGCCGGCCAACCAGGCCCACGTGACGAACCTGAAGGAGAACCCGGCGCTGCTCGCTGCCGACGCCGCCGAGGCGGCCGCGCGCGGGTTTGCCGAGGTCGAGACGACCGTCGGCGTCTCCCGGTACGCGCCGCTGAACGCGATCGCGACCCTCGTCGGCTCCCAGACCGGGCGGCCGGGCGTGATGACGCAGTGCGCGGTCGAGGAGCGACGGAACCTGCAGCTCGCGATCCAGGGGCTGGTCACGTACGCGGAGACGCTGTCGGTCTACGGCACGGAGCCGGTTTTCGTCGACGGCGACGACACGCCTTGGTCGAAGGCGTTCCTTGCGTCGGCGTACGCGTCCCGGGGAGTGAAGGTGCGCTTCACCTCCGGCGGCGGCTCCGAGGCGCTGATGGGTCATGCGCAGGGGTGCTCGATGCTCTACCTCGAGGCGAGGTGCCTCGCCGCGATCCGCGCCGCCGGCTCGCAGGGCGTGCAGAACGGCTCGATCTCGTGCGTCGCGCTCATGCTCGCCGTCCCGGGCGGCGTGCGCGCGATCCTCGCCGAGAACGTCCTCGCCGCCTGGCTCGACCTCGAGGTCGCGTCGGGGAACGACGCCATCGCGTCCCACTCCGAGATCCGGAAGACCGCGAAGCTGATGGGGCAGTTCCTGCCCGGCACCGACTTCGTCACCTCCGGCTACTCGGTGATGCAGCGCGCGGACAACACGTTCGGCGGCGGCAACTACGACGCCGACGACCTGGACGAGTGGCTGACAGTCCAACGGGACTGGCAGGTGGACGGCGGAATCGAGCCGGTGGCGGAGGAAGACGTGCTGCGCGTGCGCGCGCGGGCGGCGCGCGCGGTGCAGGCGGTCTTTGCGGCGCTCGAGTTTCCGCCCGTGACCGACGACGAGGTCGAGGCGGCGACCTACGGCAACTCCAGCCGGGATCTGCCCGACCGCGACCGGGCCGGCGACGTCGCCGCTGGGGATCGCGTGCTCGAGGAGCGGATCTCGGCGCTCGACGTCGCACGCGCGCTCGACGCGGCGGGATTCGAGGACGTCGCCGAGGCCGTCTTGGGAATGCAGCGGCAGCGTGTCTCGGCCGACTACCTCCAGACCTCGGCGGTGATCGACGGCGACGGCATCGTCCACTCGGCGGTCAGCGATCCGAACCGGTACGAGGGGCCCGGGACCGGGTATCGCCTGGAGGGTGCACGCTGGCAGCTGCTCCAGCAGTTGCCGTACATGGTCGATCCGCGCGAGGAGACCTCTCAGGACGGGGCGCGGCCGGTGCTGGACGAGGGCGTCGTCGCGGGTGCGGGCGACAGGCGGGACGAGGTGGTGATCGCGGTCGGGCCCGCGTTCGGGAGTGGGCTCCGTGAGACGATCAACGGCCTGTCGCATCGCGACGTACTGGAGGCGCTCGCGGATGGTGTCCGCGCAGGCGGTGCCGAGCCGCGACTCGTGCGGGTCAGACGCGCCTCGGACGTCGCCTTCATCGGGTACGACGGTGCACGGCTTTCCGGCTCCGGTGTCTCGGTCGGCCTGCAGTCGAAGGGGACCGCCGTGATCCACCGCGCCGACCTCCAGCCGCTCGACAACCTCGAGCTCTTCGGGATGTCGCCGCTCTACACGCTCGAGTCCTACCGCGCGATCGGCCGCAATGCCGCGGCGTACGCGCTCGGGCAGGCGGTGGGGCCCGTGCCGACGACGCTCGACAACTTCGCGCGGGCGAAGCTGATCGTCCGGACGACGCTGCTGCATGCGCGCGAGACGGCCGAGGCGGTGCCCGGCGCGCCGCCCGTGGAGCTTCGCCTCTCGTGAAGATCTACTTCGCGGGTCCGCTGTTCACGCCGTACGAGCGGGGGTTCATCGACGCCTGCGCGGCCGAGCTGCGCGGCGCGGGCTTCGAGGTCTTCGTCCCGCACGAGCACGAACTCGCTCTCGACGGCACGGTCACCGCGGAGCGCATCTTCGCCAAGGACTGGGCTGCGCTGTCGGAGGCGAACGCGGTGCTCGCGATCCTCGACGGCCCGATGATCGACGACGGGACGGCCTGCGAGACCGGGATCTTCCACGCGCTGATGCGCAGCGACCCGGCGAAGAAGGGGATCGTCGGCCTCGTGACCGACCTCCGCGCGACGCGCGAGACCCTGCGCGAGGGCGAGGCGCGCGGGCTGAACCTCTTCGTCGTCGGCTGCATCGAGGCGGGCGGCGAGATCTGCACATCGCTGGCCGCAGCGCAGGCGGTGCTCGAGCGGTGGCGAGAGCCTGTGGACGCCGCGTGACGCGTACGTTGCAGGGACTGTCCCCGGGTCACGCCTGAGGCGGCCGCGTCCTGAGCGGACATCCGTCGAGGCGGTGGCGAGGGCCTGTAGACGAGCCGCGTGACGCTCTCGTTACAGGGACTGTCCCCGGGTCACGGCCCGATCAGACGTGTCCGGCGCGGGCCTCTTCGAGCTTGCGCAGCTCGACGCGTCTGATCTTTCCGCTGCGCGTCTTCGGCAGCTCGTCGACGAACTCGATCTCGCGTGGGTACTTGTACGGCGCCGTCACGCGCTTGCAGTGCTCCTGGAGCTCGCGCGCGAGCGCGTCGCCGCCCTCGTGGCCCGGCCGCAGGACGACGAACGCCTTGACGATCTGGCCGCGGTCGGGATCCGGCTTCCCGACGACCGCGCTCTCGGCCACCGCCGTGTGCTCGAGCAGCGCGCTCTCGACCTCGAACGGCCCGATGCGATACGCAGCGGAGAGGATCACGTCGTCGGCGCGGCCGGTGAACCAGAGGTACCCGTCCTCGTCGCGGACGGCGCGGTCGCCGGTCACGTACCACTCGCCGCGGTAGACGGCCGCCGTCTCCTCCGGCGCGTTCCAGTAGCCGGCGAAAAGGGCCGGCGCGTCGCCGCGCAGCGCGATGTCGCCCTCCTCGCCCACCGCCGACTCGTGCCCGTCGAAGTCGATCAGGCGCACGTCGTACCCCGCCGCAGGCCTGCCCATCGACCCCGGGCGGATCTCCGCGCCCGGGACGTTGCCGACGAGCAGCGTGTTCTCGGTCTGGCCGTAGCCGTCGTGGATCGTGCGGCCGAACGCGCCCTCGAAGGCCCGGATCACCTCCGGGTTGAGCGGCTCGCCGGCCGAGACCATGTGCCGGACACCGGAGAGGTCGTACCGCTCCAGACCGTCGACCTTCGCCATCAGCCGGTACTCCGTCGGTGCCTGGCAGACCACGGTCGGCCGGAGCTCCTCCAGCAGGCGGAACCGTTCGGCGGCCTCGAAGCCGCCCTCGTGCAGCACGATCGCGGCGCCGCAGCTCCACGGCCCGAGCAGCACGTTCCAGATCGACTTCGCCCAGCCGGTCCCCGCAGTGCACCAGACGAGATCGCCCGGTCGCGCATCCAGCCAGGACTCCGCCTGCGCACGCTTCGCCCACGTGTACCGGTGGGTGTGCACGACGCCCTTCGGGTCCTTCGTCGTCCCGGACGTGTAGAGGATCAGCGCGGGGTCGTCCGCGGCGGTGTCCGCCGCCGCCCAATCCGGCTCCGGCAGCCGGGCGTCGTCCAGGAACACGACGTCCACCTGCTCCGTCATTGCGGCGACCTCCGCCCGACAGCTTGGATCCGCGACGAGCAGCACGGCGCCGGAGTGCCGCACGCGAAAGTCCAGATCCTTCGCCCGGAGCATCTCGGAGCAGGGGATCGCGACGGCGCCGGCCTTCAGCGCCCCGACCATCACGGCGTGCCACTCGGGCGTCTTCCCGACCAGGACCAGCACGCGATCACCCGGGTTCACCCCCCGGGCACGCAGTAGCGCCGCCCAGCGGGCCGCCCGCTCGGCCACCTCCGCGAACGCCAGGTCGCGCACGCCGCCCGCAGCGTCCACGAACCGGATCGCACGCGCAGCAGGATCGGCCTGCTCGACCACGTTCCGAGCGAAGTTGAACCCGGCCGGCGCCACGACCCGAGCCTAACGCCGGCGTGGCAAGCTGCGTGCGGTGCCCGTCGAACTACCGGAGCTGACGGTTCCCGACGCCGCCGCGTGGCGCGCGTGGCTCGCCGACCACCACACCGACCCGGGCGTCTGGCTGGTGCTCGCGAAGAAGGGCACGACCACTCCGACCAGCCTCACGTTCGACCAGGCGCTCGACGAGGCGCTCTGCCACGGCTGGATCGACGGCCAGAACCGCGGCCGCGACCAGGCGACCTACTGGCAGCGCTTCACGCCGCGCCGCCCGAAGAGCACGTGGTCGAAGCGCAACATCGAGCTCGTCGAGCGCCTGATCGCGGAGGGACGCATGCACCCCGCAGGCGCCGCCGCCATCGCGAGCGCGAAGGCGGACGGCCGCTGGGGCTAGCCGCCGGGCTTGCCGGCGATGCCCCACTGCTTGGGCGAGATCCCCTGCACCACGACCTGGATGTGGTCCGGCGATGCGCCGCTCGACTCCGCGAGCGCGTTCGTCAGCGCCTCGATGATCTTCGGAACCGAATCCTCGTTGACCCGATGGTCGTACAGCTTCACGTCGATCCACGGCATGGCGTCCTCCTCGCTCGGGAGTCCCGACTCTAACGCGAGGCGGGCCGCACGAGCAGCCCGACGATCACCCCCGCGGCGAGGAGCTGCAGCCACGCCGGCACCCCGCCGCTGCGATGCCACCCGTGGAAGCGGTGGCTGGGGTAGAGCTTCCTGCCGCCGGGGCGAGGCAGCCGGACGACGTGCTCGAGATCGGGCGCCGAGGAGGCCGCCGCGCCGAGCACGGCGGGATCGAACGGCCCCCGCGTCGCCGCCAGCAGCCCGAGCAGCGCGAGACCCGACCGCAGCTCGAACCGCTGCGACGGGATGTCCCGGTGCGGCACGCGGTCGCAGAGCCCGTGCAGGACGAGCCCGACCAGCACCGCGCGGCGCCTCGAGCCGGCGACCGCGCCGCCCGCGGCACCCGTCGCGACGTGCATGGAGACGATCAGCGCTCGACGTGCCCCGAGCCGCCGTCCGGGCCGAGCACGAGGTCCCGCTCGCGATCCGGGACGTGGTCGAGCGGCACGGGCGCGAGCGCCTCGAAGAACTCCACGCCCTCGTCGCCGGCGACCAGCTCGTGCTCGACGTTCCGGTTGAAGACGGCGACGTCGCCGGCGCGCATCGTCCGCGTCTCGCCCTGGGAGATCACGGTCACCTCGCCGGCGGTGATGGCGATCACCTGCTCGGCCTCGGGATGCGAGTGGCGCACGACCTCCTTGCCCGCCTCGTAGCGAACCCGGCAGAGGAGCACCTGCTCGCCGCCGACCGCGTGCAGCCAGACCCCGTCGAACTGGCGGTGCGGATCGACGCCGTTCCAGGTGCGGAACGGCGACGTGTTGCTACCCAACGGGGAAGCGGAACCTCGAGTCCGCGTGGGCGACGGTGTCGACGGAGATGTCCTCGTCGAAGACGACCCACTTGCCGTCGCGGCGAGGGCCCCCGTTCCGCTTCGTCAGCGCGCGAAGGACGCGCTCGGGGGTGATCGGGAGCTCGGTCACCCAGACGCCGACGGCGTCGTAGACCGCCGCGGCGATCGCGGGCGGCTGCGGGTTGTTCGCCATCTCGCTGATCCCCTTCGCGCCGTACGGCCCGTCGGCGGAGGGGTTCTCGATGATGATCGTGTCGACCTTCGGCAGGTTCTCGATCCCGGGCATCAGATACGAGCCGAACTCGCCGCCGCGGTGCTCCGGGCTCGGGTAGTAGGGGTAGCACTCCTCGAGCACGCCCAGGCCGAGGCCCATCAGCGCGCCGCCCTGGATCTGCCCCTCGACCAGCGTCGGGTTGATCGCCCGGCCGACGTCGAAGCACTGCCAGAGGTGGCAGACGCGCACCTCGCCGGTCTCGTCGTCGACCTCGACCTCGGCGGCGCAGGCCGCGTACGAGATCGCCGCATGCGGCGGCTTGTCCACCCGCCCGGTCTCCGGCTCGATGATCGCGGCATACGGGTTCAGGTGCGCGCCGGTCCCCGTGATCAGCTCGCCGTGCACCCAGGTCGCGGCGGCGGCGACGTCCGGGACGCCGATCTTCTTCTGCGGCGCGCCCTTCGCGACCACCTCGCCGTCGACGACCTCGAGGTCATCGGGAGCGATCTCGAGCTCCTTCGCGGCGATCTCGAGCAGCTTCTGCCGCGCCGACAGCGCCGCCTTCTCCACCGCCTTCCCCGCGACGAAGGTCGCCCGGGAGGCGAACGTCCCGGTGCACACGGGGGACGAGTCGGTGTTCGAGTTGTCATAGGTGATCCAGTCGTACGGAACGCCGAGGGTCTCGGCGACGATCTGGCTCTGGATCGTCTTCGAGCCGTTCCCGATGTCGGCCGTGCCGGAGAAGACGTCGACGCGACCGTCCGGCTTGATCTTGATCCACGCCTGCGACGGGTCGCCGTTCTGGTTCATCCCCGTCGGGTACTCGATCGCCGAGATGCCTCTGCCGGTGTGCTTCGCCATCAGTGCGTCACCTCCCCGACCTGCGCGACCAGGTGCTCCGGGAGGAGCTCGGCGGCGCGCGGATCGCGTGTCATCGTCCCGTACTCGGCCGGCAGCTCGTGCCCGATCGCGTCGGCGATCGCGAGGATGGTCGGGACGGTCGACGGGTCCGAGTAGGCGACGCCGTTCGGCGAGGTGTCGCCAATCCGGTTCGCGTTCTTCAACCGGAACTCGAACGGGTCGATCCCGAGCACCTCGGCGACCCGGCTGACGTGGGTCTCGGTCGAGAACGAGACGGACGTGACGCCGAACCCCCGCATCGCAGTCGTCGGCACCCGGTTCGTGAAGACGACGTAGCCGTCGAAGTGGAGGTTCGGGATCGTGTACGCGCCGGTGTGGTGGAAGCTGTGCTTCGTCACGCCGTACGGCGAGAACCGCGCGTAGGCGCCGGAGTCGTGCAGCGTCAGCATCTTCCGGCCGAGGATCCAGCCGTCCTTCGTCACCGCGTCCGCGATCTCGATGTGCCACGGCGCGCGGGTGGACGAGCAGAGGAACTCCTCTTCGCGCGTCCAGCGCCACTTCACGGGCCGTCCCGACTTCAGCGCCGCGAGCGCCGAGATCGTCTCCGTCGCGGTGTCGACCTTGCCGCCGAACCCGCCGCCGACCGTCCCCCCGACGAACTTGAGCCTGTTCAGCGGCCACTGCAGGTGCGCGGCGACCACGCCCATCGAAAAGTAGAGCGCCTGCGTGCACGAGTAGATCGTCAGGCGGCCGCTCGGCTCCGGCACGACGAGCGCCGTCTGCGGCTCCATCGGGCAGTGCTCGATCGCCGCGGGCCGGTAGACGCCCTTGACGATCGTGTCCGCATGCTCGAACGCCCAGTCGATGTCGCCCTTGCGGATCTGGCGGACGTCCATCTCGGCTTCGTAGTGCGGGTACCAGTTGCCCCACTGGTGGACCTGCGGCGCGTCCGGATCGCCGGCCTTGCGGACGTCGAACAGTGCCGGCCGCTCCTCGAAGTCGATGTCGATCGCCTCGACCGCCTCCAGCGCGGCTTCCTCGTCCTCGGCTGCGACGAAGGCGATCGGCTGACCCTTGTACCGCACCTCGTCCTTCGCGAGCAGCGGCTCGTCGCCGGGAATCCCGAGCGCCTCCAGGTGGCCGTAGACGAGCCGCGGGACGTCCTCCCACGTGACGACGGCCTGCACGCCCTTCACTGCGGCCGCCCGCGCCGTGTCGAGCTTCGTGATCCCCGCGTGGTGGAGCGGCGACCGGAGCGCCTTTCCCCAGAGCATGTTCGGCACGCGCACGTCGTCGACGAACTGCGTCCGCCCGGTGACGTGCGCGACGCCGTCGTAGCGCGGCAGCCGCGCCCCGACGGCCTTCACGCCGGGCTCCCCGGGACGAGCACTTCCGGCTCGTCCTGGCTCGGCTCCGGCATCAGCTCCATCACGCCGACGTCGCCGCGCCCGGCCGCCTCGACCGCGTCGATGATCTTCACGTAGCCCGTGCAGCGGCACATGTGCCCCGAGAGCGCCTCCTCGATCTCGTCCCGCGACGGCTCGCTCGTCTGCTCGAGCAGCGCATGCGTGGCGATCAGGAAGCCGGGCGTGCAGAACCCGCACTGCGAGCCGTACTGCTGGTGAAAGGCGGCCTGCACGGGGGAGAGGCGTTCCGGGGTGCCGAGCCCCTCGACGGTCGTGACCTCGGAGCCGTCCACGGCGGCTGCGGGGAGGAGGCACGAGCGCCGGGGCTCGCCGTCGACGAGCACCGTGCAGGCGCCGCAGCCACCCTGGTTGCAGCCCGCCTTCGGGCTCGTGATCCCCAGTTCCTCGCGCAGCACGAACAGGAGCGGGCTGAGCGGAGGGCTCTCGATCTCGTGCTCGACTCCGTTGACCGTCAGTCGCATCTGGCTCCTTTTACGAGAGGTCGGCGAGTGCGCGTTCGACGAGCTTGGGCAGGACTTGCGCGCGGTACCAGCCCGAGGCGAGGGGGTCGTCCTGAGCCTCGATCCCGGCGAGCGCCGCCGAGGCGTCGCCGCCCTGCTCGACCGCGGTAAGGCGGACTGCGTGCGGCTTCAGGCCCGTTGCGGCGACGCGCAGCTCGCCGTCGCGTCTGGCCGCCGCGACGGCGAGGATGGTGTAGTGGTGGGCGTGCGGGCGCGTCGCGGCCGTGTAGGCGGTGTCGCGCTTCGCCTCGTCGTACGAGACGTCGAGGACGAGCCGTCCCCCGCCGTCGGCGACGAAGTCCTCGACCGCCTCCGTCCGCTCGCCGCCGGGGCCGCTGGATCG
>DATENZ010000009.1:0-19214 GCA_035274625.1 Gaiellaceae bacterium | reverse complement strand
CCGCTCGGCGTCGACGCCTCCGTCGCCGGTGATCGCCACGCCGTAGACGCCTGCGGCCACCTCCGCCGAGACGACGCCGTCGGCGACGTCGCGCGCGACCGCCGGCGGCTCCCGGTCGAGCGGATCGCCGTAGCCGCCGCCGCCCGGGTGCGCCATCACGAACACCTCCCCGCCCTCGCCCTTCGCGAGGAAGCGCCGGCCTTCCCAGACCTCCTTCGACCGCTGGGGCTCGAAGGCCTCGCCCCATTCCGCCATCACCTCGCTGCAGGTCGTCATGCGGCCGTCCTCGATCCGCTCCCAGACCCGCGTGTTGGGCACGGGGCCGTAGTAGACGCCCGACGAGGGGTAGCCGCCGAACAGCCCCCGTGTCGGCACCGCATTCCGGCCGGTGACGAACGTCCCGCTCTGCGGGCTCGACTGCTCGCCCCAGACGATCACCGCGGCCCGCAGGGCGAAGCCTCCGCGCCACCTGCCGGGCCCGCCGGAGTCGACGCCGATCTCGCGGGAGAGGTAGAGGAACGGCTCGGACACCTCGTGCGCCTCGATGCTGGGAACCGAGCCGTACAGGCAGCTGAGGTTGCCGCGGCCGCCGTCGATGCCGAGCATCCCTCCTTGCCCCTGCCCGCCCGGCCCGTCCATGTTCAGGAACAGCGAGTACTCGCCGTACTGGTTCGACGCGCCGCTGAAAATGAAGCAGGGATGCATCGCGCCCCACTGCGCCGTCGCCCGCGCGGCCAGGTAGGGATCGCCGGAGCCGCTGAACGCAACGGAGGTGGCGCCGAAGACCGTCTCCATCACGGCCGCGGCGCCGTAGCCGGTCGCGAGGCCGACCGGGGACGGGTAGGTCGCGTCGATGAACGAGCCCGGCTCGGAGCGAATGTGAATCGGTCGCAGCACGCCGGCGTTGAACGGGATCCCGGTCGCGAGCTGCTGGATCAGCGGCCCGATGATCCCGCCGACGAGGCCGGACCGGGCGCAGTTGATCAGCGCCGGCGCCGCCTCCGAGCTGCCGCGGTAGTCGAGGTACAGCTCGTCGCCTGCGACGGTCATCCGGAGAAACGCCCGGTAGATCGCGTCGCTGCGGTAGCCGTCCTCGATGTAGTCCGCGCACTCGTAGACGCCGTCCGGCAGGTCGCGGAGCCGCTGTCGGAACATCTGCTCCGAGAAGTCCATCAGGCTGCGCATGATCGTCTTCAGCCGCTTGACGCCGTACCGCAGCGCGAGGTCCTCGACGGCGCGGATGCCGACGTTGAGGGCGCCGACCTCGGAGGCGATGTCGCGCGCGATTCGCGTCGGGACGCGCGTGTTGTTGATGAACGCGCGGACGATCTCGGGGCAGTACTCGCCGGCGGCGTAGATCCGTGTCGGCGGGAAGCGGATCGCCTCCGCGACGACGTCGACGGCACCGGGGGCAAAGCTCCCCGGGACCATCCCGCCGACGTCCGCGAAATGCATGTCGCAGAAGACCCAGCCGACGAGCTCGTCCTCGGCGAACACGGGCGCCACGCACCCGACGTCGTTGGCGTGCACTGACCCGCCGGTGTACGGGTCGTTGCTGAGGAACATGTCGCCCGGACGGATGCTCTCGCGCCCGTAGTGCTCGTAGATCCACGGGATGATCTGGACCTCGTGCCCGAGGTGCGTGCAGACGGCGCTGCCGAAGGCGATCACGTCGCCCTCGGCGTCCATGAAGGCCGTCGAGTAGTCGCCGGCCTCACGTCCGACGGCCGTCCCCGCGAGCTGCTCGAGCGTCCTCGTCATCAGGCGCATCAGGGTCTCGAGCCGGCTCTGGACGACCTGCAGCGTCACCGGGTCGGCCCCGGCGGCGGCCGCATCCTTCCGCGTGCGCACCAGCTCTGCGCTCACCAGCTCCACCCGTCGCCCGGCACGAGGTGCAGATGGCCGAAGCCGTCGACCGACGCCGTGTCCCCCGGGCCGAGGAGGACCGTCGTCAGCTCACCCGTCACCGCCGCCGGCCCCGACAGCTCGACCCCGCGCGCAACGTCCTCCAGGCGATGCACGGCCGCGTCGACCCAGTCGCCGAGATACAGGCGCCGCGTGGCGATCGGCTGCGCGCCGCCGCCGTTCGCCGCGGGTGGGCGGGGAGCCAGGACCGGCGGGTCGATGCGGCCGATGCCGACGGCGCGGTAGTTGACGATCTCGATCGAGCCCTCGCTCCAGGCGGCGCCCTCCCCGTACACGCGGACGTACTTCTCCTCCCACGCGGCGACCACCCGCCGGAGGTCCTCGCCCGCGAACTCCCCTTCCGCCGCCGGCGGAGGCACCTCGATCGCGAGCTGGAGCTCCTGGCCCGAGTAGCGGAGGTCGACGTAGAGCGCCAGCTCGCGGTTCTCGAGCGGCACCTGCTCGCGCTCGAGCAGCTGGAGCGGCCACGTCGACACGAGCCGGAGTCGCTCCGCGACGTGCGCAGCCTCGCCTGCGAGCGCCGGGGTCCCGTCGAGCGGCACGCTGACGCTCGTGTCGGTCAGGTGGTACGCGTGCCGGATGTCCGTCGTCATCAGGCCGAACGCGGAGAAGACAGGCGAGAACGCGGGCACGATCACGCTCTTGACGCCGAGCCGCGCGCCGATCGCGGCGGCGTGCGCGGGCCCGGCGGCGCCGAAAGCCATCAGCGAGTAGTCGCGCGGGTCGACGCCGTTCGAGATCAGTGTGCTCTCGATCGCGTCGGCCATCTGCGCCGTCACGACCTGGTACACGCCCCAGGCGGCGGCCTCGACGTCGAGACCCATCGGCTCGGCGAGGCGCGACGCGATCGCCGTGCGGGCGCGGCCGGCGTCGAGCCGGATCTCGCCGCCGAGCGGCACGTCCGGATCGATGATGCCGAGGACGACGTTCGCGTCGGTCACCGTCGGCAGCTCGCCGCCGAGCCCGTAGCAGGCGGGGCCCGGCGACGACCCGGCGCTCTCCGGGCCGACGCGGAGCCGGCCGGTCGTACCGGCACGCTCGAGCACCGCGATGCTGCCGCCGCCGGCGCCGACCGACTCGATCTCGACGCCCGGCATCGCGATCGGGTGCTTGAGGATCGAGAACCCGCGCGTGATCTGCACCTCGCCGTCGGTGATGCGGCTGACGTCGAGGCTCGTGCCGCCCATGTCGATGCAGACGACGTTCCGCTCTCCGACCTGCGCGGCAGTCACTCCTCCCGCCACGGCCCCGCCCGCCGGTCCGCTCTTCAACAGCGCGACGGGACGCTTGACGATCTCCTCGAGCGGTGCGACGCCGCCGACCATCTGCATGACGAGGAGCGGGACGCGCAGGCCCGACGACGTCAGGAAGTCACGGAGCCTCGACGCCTGCTCCTCCACGCGCTTGCCGATGTACGCGTTGATCACGGCGGTCGCCAGCCGGGTGAACTCCCCGAGCGTCCCGCTGATCTCGGAGCCGATCGTGACGAACAGCCGAGGGTAGAGCTCGAGGGCGATCTCGCGGGCGCGCTCCTCGTGGGCCGACACCCGGTGCGCCCAGAGGAACGAGACGACGAGCGCCTCCGCACCCTGGTCCTCGACCAGGTGCGTGACGGCCGACGCGACCTCGTCCTCGTTCAACGGGATGACGATGCGGCCGGAGTAGTCGATCCGCTCGGCGACCTCGACCACGAGGCTTCTCGGAACGAGCGGACGGAACGTCCCCTCGGCGGCGTCTCGGACGTCGTGGATCCCCTGCCGGTCCATCTCGGCGATGTGGTAGGCGTCCCGGTGCCCCTTCGTCGTCACGATCCCGACACGCGCGCCGGCCTCGGTGAGGAGCGTGTTCACGCCGATCGTGCTGCCGAAGCAGAAGAGGAGCTCGATCCGGGACATGAACTCGCCGAGGGGGAGGGAGAAGTGCGCCGCCGCCTTCTCGAGGCACGCGCCGACGCACTCGACCGGGTCGGGCGTCGTCAGGCTCTTGAACTCGAACGCCTGCCGGAGCCGCGGGTCGTAGACCGCGAGGTCCGTGAACGTCCCGCCGATGTCGAGGCCGGCGCGGAAGCCGGCCTCCGCCTCAACAGTCATCGACCACGCCCGGCCGGACCCTCGGCTGGCAGCGACCCGTTACCTCGACCCGACCGGCCGCGCGACGCCGGCCTCCGCGGCCGCCAGCGAGCGCATCACGTCGGTCGTCTCTTCGATCGCACGGGCGACGTCGTCGTCGTCGATCTCGAAGTGCAGCGCGAACTTGAACGCGGTGCGCTCGAAGGAATGAACGGCGATGCCGCGCTCCCCCAGCCCGAGCGCGACGTCCTGCGCGGTGACACCGGGCTCCGTCACGTCCACACGAACGAGATTGGTCTGCACGGTCTCGAGGTCGACGGCGAGGCCGGGTACCTGCGCGACCGCCTCGGCGAGCTCCCGCGCGCGGCGCTGGTCGTCGGCGAGGCGATCGACCATCGTCCGCAGGCCGACCAGGCAGGCCGCCGCGTAGATGCCGGCCTTGTGCATGCCCATCGAGCCGAGGCGCCGGCAGTTCACGCGCGCCTCGGCGACGAACTCGGCGGAACCGCAGAGCAGCGACCCGAAGGGCGCTCCGAGCCCCTTGTTCAGCCCGACGACGACGAAGTCGGCCTGCCGCGTCAGTTCGCTCGCGGGAACTCCGAGCGCGACGGCGGCGTTGAAGATCCGCGCGCCGTCGACGTACAGCCTCGCACCGCGGTCGCGGCAGAACGCCGACACCTCGTCCATGTACCCGGGGGTCAGCAGTGTTCCGCCGCAGATGTTGTGCGTGTTCTCCAGGGCGACGAGGGAGATTCGCGACGGGTGACCGTAGTACTGGTGCGCGAACGCCTCTTCGAGCGCCTCGATGGAAATCGCCCCGAATTTGTCGCCGCGAACAAGCCGCGGCGTTGCGCCGCAGATATACGAAACGTGGAGCTCCTCGACCCAGTAGAGATGGCAGCGCTCTTCCATCAGCACGACCGTCCCGCGCGGCGCGCCGGAGAGCAGCGAGAGAACCGTGCCGGAGGTGACGGTCGGCACGAGAAAGGCCGCCTCGTGCCCGGTGAGCTCGGCGCCGAGCGCCTCGAGCTCGTTGACGGCGGCGTCCTCGCCGAAATCGGCCATCCCAATCGAGACCGATTGCATTGCCTCCCACATCGCGCGCGTCGGTGCCGCCGATACTTCCCACCGGAAATCGATCTCGGGCCGCTCCAGCCACCGAATCGGATTCCCTTCGGATTGCCACATCGATCCTCCCTCCCGGCCGCGCGATCACGCGTTGCGAATGCTTCTGCATTAGCGCAGAACCACGCAGACCTGTCAAACCGCGCACCGCGACGCCAACGAGGCAATAATCTTCGCGGTTGCGTCGCCCGCGCGATTTTCCCGGAGGCAGCGTGAAAGAGCAGTCGAGTCGTCCGGAAACCCACCTCACCAACGGCGAGGCCGACGGCCTGCGAGAGGACCGCGAGCGCTGGGAGCGCGACGTGCTCGCGCCGTGGCTCGAGCAGGCGCCCGAGCGGCCGAGCGAGCTGTTCGAGCTCGACGCCGGGCCGGAGGCGGCGCCTCTCTACACGCCGCTCGATCTTCTCGAGCGCGGCATCGAGCACGAGCGCGACATCGGCCTGCCGGGCGCGTTTCCGTTCACCCGCGGGGCGACGCCGAACGGGCCGCGCAGCCGGCCGCCGCTCGTCAAGTTCTACTCGGGCCAGGGCACGCCCGAGGAGACGAACCGCCGGTACCGGAAGCTCCGCGATTGGGGGGTCGAGCAGATCCAGATCGCGTCCGACCTCCCGTCCCAGGTCGGGTACGACCCGGATCACATCATGGCCGCCGGCGAGGTCGGCCGGGCCGGAGTCTCGATCGCCTCGCTCCGCGACCTCGAGGTGATGTTCGACGGGCTCCCGCTGACGAGCTTCAAGCGTGTCGGCGCACTCTTCAGCTCGCTCGGGCCGCTGGCGCTCGCGCTGTTCGTCGCGCTCGGCGAGCAGCAGGGCCTGACCACGGACGACTACGTCGTCGACCTCCAGAACGACCCGCTCAAGGAGTACAGCGCCCGCGGCACGCAGTTCCTCCCGATCCGCCCCGCGACCCGGCTTGCGGCCGACGTCGTCGAGTGGTGCGTCGAGAACGCGCCGCACTGGTATCCCCTCGACGTCTGCGTCAACCACCTGAACGCCGCCGGCGCCGGATCGTCGTCGGGCACCGCCTTCGCCCTCGCGAACGCGCGCTGCTACATCGAGGAGCTGCTCGGCCGCGGCCTCGAGATCGACAGCTTCGCGCCGCTGCTCCAGATGTTCCTGGACGAGCGCGACGACCTGTTCGCCGCCGTCGCGAACATCCGGGCGACGAGGCGCATCTGGGCGCGGATGCTCAGGGACGACTACGGCGCCCGCGACCCCCGGTCGCTCGCGCTTCACGTCACGGCCTACGGGCACGGGCGCGAGACGCGCCAGGAGCCCCTGAACAACATCGTTCGGACGACCCTGGGCACGCTCGCGTACTACCTCGGCGGGGTGCAGACGCTCTACAACGCGTCGTACGACGAGGCGCTGGCGATCCCGTCGGACGTCGCCCTGAAGATCGCGGTGCGGATGCAGCAGATCCTCACCCACGAGCAGGGGATCAGCCTGACGGTCGACCCGCTCGGGGGCTCGTACTACGTCGAGTCGCTGACGAGCGACCTCGAGCGGCTGATCCTGGACGAGCTGGCCCGCGTCGACGAGCAGGGCGGGGCGATCGCGTGCATCGAGAACGGCTACGTCCGCAGCGTGATCGTCGAAGGCGCCGTCCGCCGCCAGCGGCGCTTCGAGGCCGGCTCGCGGGCAATGGTCGGCGTCAACGTCCTCGCCTCCGACGACGAGCCCGAGCCTGTCGACGTGCTCCGCGTCGACGCCGAGGTCGAGGAGGTGCAGCGCCGCCGCCTCGCCGAGGTGAAGGCCGAGCGCGACGCGGGAGCAGTCGGCGCGGCGCTGGCCGCCGTGACCGAGGCGGCGCGCAGCGGCGCCAACGTCGTGCCGAGCGTGATCGAGGCCGTGCGCTCCTATGCAACGGTCGGCGAGGTCGCCGACGTCTTCCGCAGCGTTTTCGGCGAGTGGGAACCGGACCGGGCCTTCTAGACGCGGAGCCCGAGGCCGCGCCCCTGCGGGTCGTGATCGCGAAGGTCGGCCTCGACGGCCACGAGGTCGGCGCGCGCGTGGTCGCGCAGGGCCTCGTCGAGTGCGGGTTCGACGTCGTGTACCTCGGCCTGCGCCGGACGCCCGAGCAAGTCGCGCGGGCCGCGCTCGAGGAGGACGCGGCGGCGGTCGGGATCAGCGTCCTCTCGGGCGCGCACCTCGCCCTGCTCCCGAAGGTGCGCGAGGCGCTCGACGCCCAGGGGCTTCGCGACGTGCTGCTGATCGCCGGCGGGATCATCCCCGACGCGGACGTGCCGGTGCTCGAAGCGGCCGGTATCGACGCCGTCTTCCATCCGGGCACTCCCGTCCCGGAGATCGCGGCGTACGTGCGTGCGAACGCCCGCGTCTAGGCGGACGGCGCGGCGGTCTGCTGCGCGTTCTCGAGCTCCTCGAGCAGAACGGGAACGCCGACGGTGCAGGTGTGGATCCCGAGCACGCTGACAAGCTCGAAGACCTCCATGATCTCGTCCTTCGTCGCGCCGTAGCCGAGCGCGTTCCGGATGTGGGTGCGGAGGCCGGGCTCGTACAGGTGCGTGGTGGCCGCGTCGATCGCGATGTAGATCAGCTCCTTCATCTTCGGCTCCAGCGGCCCCTTGCGCCACGGCACGCTGGAGAAGTTCAGATACGCCTCGAAGAAATCGGGATCGAGCGAGAGCAGCCCGTCCCAGAACCGATTCCAGTAACCGCGCGCGGCGATGAAGCTCTCTTTGAGCTCCTGTTGACGGGCAGTCATTTCCACGGATGCACTCCTCGTTCGGTGGCGAGGTGTCTTAGCACATTGCCTCCGATCGCCTGGTAGACATATCCGCCGGGGCGCCGATGATGAACTTCAGCTCGATCCTCGACCGCAACGTCGATCGGTGGCCGGACAAGGAGCTCATCGCCTTCGGCGGCCGGTCGCTGACGAACGCGCTGTTCGCCGGCCGCGTCCACGCAACCGCCGTCGCGATGCGGGAGGCGGGCGTCCGCCCGGGGGACGTCGTCGCACTCCTGCTCCAGAACTGCCCGCAGTTCCTCGAGGCGGCGTTCGCCGCGAACTGCCTGGGCGCCGCGTTCCTGCCGCTGAACTACCGGCTCGCCGCGGACGAATGGCGCTACATCGTCGACCACGCCGGCGCCCGCCTGCTCGTCAGCGAGCCCGACTTCCACTCGTCGGTGGACACCGTGCGCGCCGAGCTGCCGGCGCTCGAGGGCCTGTGGTCGGTCGGAGACGACGCGCCGGCGGGATGGACGCCGCACGAGCGGCTCGTCCAGGCACACCTCGGCGAGACGGCGGGCGTGGCTCCGGCGGAGGCGCACGACGTGCAGCGGTTGATGTACACGTCCGGAACGACCTCCCGGCCGAAGGGGGTGCCGATCACGCACGGGAACCTCCTCTGGAAGAACGTCGCGCACATCCTGGAGTTCGGGATCACCGCCGCCGACCGGACGCTCGTCGCCGGGCCGCTCTACCACGTCGGCGGGCTCGACCTGCCGGCGACCGGAGTGCTGTACGCGGGCGGCAGCCTCGTCATCCTCCCGCGGTTCGACCCCGTCGCCGTGCTCGAGACGATCGCCGCCGAGCGGATCACGAACGTCTGGCTCGCGCCGGCGATGGTCAACCAGATCCTGGCGCTCGGCGACGCCGAGAGCTACGACACGCGCACCGTCCGCTTCGTCATCAACGGCGGCGAGAAGATGCCGGTTCCCCTGATCGAGCGGCTGCTCGGGATCTTTCCCCAGGCGTGGTTCGCGGACGCGTACGGGCTGACGGAGACCGTCTCCGGCGACACCTTCCTCGACCGCGAGCACACGATCGCGAAGATCGGCTCGGTCGGGAAGCCGGTGCTGCACCTGGCGCTGCGCGTCTGCGACGACGCCGGCCGCGACGTCGGCCCGGGGGAGGTCGGCGAGATCGCCCTGCGCGGGCCGAAGGTCTTCCACGGCTACTGGCGCGACCCCGATGCGACCGCCCGCGCGATCAGGGACGGGTGGTTCTACACCGGGGACGTCGGCCGCCTCGACGAGGACGGCTACCTGTACATCGACGACCGGAAGAAGGACCTGATCGTGTCGGGCGGCGAGAACGTCGCGTCGCCCGAGGTGGAGCGCGTGCTCTACGAGCACCGCGCCGTGCTCGAGGCGGCCGTGATCGGCATGCCCGACGCGCGCTGGGGCGAGGTCCCGATGGCGTTCGTCGCGCTGAAACCGGAAACGGCCGCGACCCCGGAGGACATCAGCGCTTTCTGCGCGACAAAGCTGGCGAAATTCAAGGTGCCGAAACGCATCGAGTTCGTGGACGCTTTACCGCGAAATCCGTCGGGAAAAGTCCTGAAGCGCGTCCTGCGCGAGCGGCTCGCCGACCAGGATAAGTGAGGCTCAATTCCGGCGCGATATGATCTTGCCGAGCCGTGAGCAGGAGTCTGCACCCGATTCCGTGACGACGACGTCGAGCCCTCCTGAAGCCGCGCTCGCGCGCGGCGACGCCTTTACGCTCGAGATCATCCGCTCGTACCTGATCTCCACCGTGCGGGAGATGGCGGAGGCGACGAAGCGAACGGCGTACTCGACGGTCATCTCCGAGGCGCTCGACTTCACCTGCGGGCTGTTCGACCGCGACGGCAACATGATCGCGCAGAGCGAGGGCATCCCCCTGCACGCGGGCAGCCTCCCCGGCGGCATGCGCGCGCTCCTCGACGCGTTCGACGACTTCTCGGAGGGCGACGTCTTCCTGCTCTCGGACCCCTACATCGCCGGGCTGCACCAGGCCGACGTGATCGTCGCCAGGCCGCTGTTCCACGACGGCGGGCTCTTCGCCTTCGGCGTCAACCGCGCCCACTGGCTCGACATCGGCGGGATGGCGGCGGGCGGCTGGGCCGGTACGGCCACGCACGTCGTGCAGGAGGGACTGCGGATCCCGCCGATCCGGCTGATCCACGCCGGCGTCGTCGACGAGCCGCTCCGGGCGCTGATCTTCTCGAACGTCCGGCTGCCCGTCGCCGACTGGGCCGACTTCCAGTCGCAGGTCGCCTCGACGGTCGTCGCCGAGCGGCGGATCCAGGCGCTGATCGAGCGCTACGGCAAGGAGACGGTCGAGCGCGGGATGGCGTCGGCGCTCGAGTACTCGCGCACGCGGTTCCGGCGCGCGCTCGACGGGCTTCCCGACGGCGAGTGGCGGGCCGAAGAGCCGTTCGAGGACGACGGGCAGGGAGGCGGACCGTACTACCTGCGCGTGACCCTGACGAAGCGGGAGGGCCGCATCGTCGCCGACTTCTCCGAATCGGACCCCCAGGTCGCGGCGCCGATCAACGCGTCCGAGATCACGACGCACTCCGCCGCGTATGTCGCGTGCGTGGCCGCGCTCGATCCCGACGTCCCGCTGAACTCCGGCCTGCTCGAGTTCATCGAGGTCGTCACCCGGCCGGGCACGGTCGCGCATGCCGTCTTCCCGGCACCGGTGTTCTTCTCGACCGCCGATCCCTGCATCAAGGCCGGCGAGACGGTGCTGAAGGCGTTCGCGCAGGCGATCCCCGACCGGATCACCGCCGGGAGCTTCCAGACCGGCAACAACGTCACCGGGTCGGGCTCGGACGCAGCCGGCCGGCCGTTCCAGTGGTTCTCGTTCGGCCCCGGCGGGATCGGCGCGCGGAAGACGGCCGACGGCGACAGCGCGGAGTGGCACGTGATGGCGAACTGCAAGAACGAGTCCGCCGAGATCTGGGAGCACCGCTACCCGCTCCTCTTCGAGGAGTTCTCGCTGATTCCCGACTCGTGCGGCCGCGGCCGGTTCCGCGGTGGCCTCGGGCTGCGGAAGCGCATGCGGATGCTCTCCCGGACGCTGATCAGCTCGACCGCGGACCGGCAGGAACTCGGCCCCTGGAGCATCGACGCCGGCGAGCGCGGGCTGGCGAACCGGTACTCCGTCGTGGACACTGAGGGGCGGCTGCACGCGCTCAAGGACTACTTCTCGCTCTCGAGCAACAGCAAGTTCGCGAACCTCCCCCTCCAGCCGGGCGAGCAGCTCGTGATCGACAGCGCCGGCGGCGGCGGCCACGGGCCGATCGAGGAGCGTGATCCCGCCCTGCTCGACCGCGACGTCGAGTACGGCTACGCGACCCGCAAAGGCTGGGCCGCGCCGGGCCGGCGCCCGGACGACCTGTAGCGCGCGTGCACTCGCCGGCGGCAACGAGCAGCCCGCGGCTCCTGACGAGACGCGACCAGCAGCCCGACTGGACGATCCCGCCGCAGGCCGACACGGTCGGCTTCGTCCGCGCCAAGTGCAGCATGCTGGACGGGACGTCCTTCAACGCCGGGGTGATCCTGATCCCGTTCGGCCAGACGACGCCGGTGCACTGGAACACGGGCGAGCACGTCATCTACCAGCTCGACGGCGACGTGGAGTTCGAGATCCGGGGCGAGCGCTATCCGCTCGCGCCCCGCGACATGCTCTTCATCCCGGCGAGGGCGCCGTACGCGTACACGAACACCGGCCGCGAGACCGCGAGCTTCATCAGCATCATCAGCGCGCTCGATTCCTGGCCGCCCAAGGCCACCTACGACGACGAGCCGGACAACCCGAGCAGGAGGGAGACGATGGCGACGACGGAGCAGCCCTGGATTCTGAAAAGCCGCGAGCAGCAGCCGGTCTGGACGCTTCCGAAGGCCGACCAGGTCGGCTTCATCCGCGGCCGGTGCAACAGCATGGAGGGCACGGGCTTCAGCGCCGGGCTCGTCCTGATGCCGTTCGGGCAGACGACGCCCCTCCACTCCAGCAACTCGGAGCACATCATCTACCTGCTCGAGGGGGAGGTCGAGTTCACGATCGAGGGCGAGCCGTACCCGCTCCTGCCCGGCGACATGCTCTTCATCCCCGCGGACGCGAAGTACGTGTACACGAACGTCGGCCGCAGCCTCGCGACGTTCATCAGCATCCTCGGCAAGGTCGACGCCTGGCCGCACGAGGGGACGTACTACGATTGAGCGCCGCGCGGCGCGAGACGAGCACGCCCTGGGTTCTCGCCCGCGGGGATCAGCAGCCGGCCTGGACGCTCCCGCGGGCCGACAGCGTGGGCTACGTCCGCGGCTGGTTCACCCGCATGGAGGGAACGAACTTCGGCGCCGGTCTGGCCTCGATCGCCTTCGGCCAGACGACCCCGCTCCACTCCAGCGCCGCGGAGCACATCATCTACCTGCTCGAGGGCGAGGTCGAGTTCACGATCGAGGGCGAGCCGTACCCGCTCCTCCCCGGCGACATGCTCTTCATCCCCGCCGACGCGAAGTACGTGTACGCGAACGTCGGGCGCTCGCAGGCGACGTTCCTGAGCGCGATCAGCAGGACCGACGCGTGGCCGCACGAGGACACCTACTTCGAATGAGCGGGGGCTCGGGCTCGTGGTGAACAGGGTGCGCCGCCTGGTCGCGGACGGGCAGCCCGCCAACGGCACCTTCGTGTACTCACCCGACCCCGCGGTCGTGGAGCTGATCGGGGCGGCCGGATTCGACTTCGTCGTCGTCGACACCGAGCACGCGTCGCTCGGCCGGCGTGAGGTCGAGAACCTGATCCGCGCCGCGGACGGAAAGGGAATGAGCGCGCTCGTCCGCGTGAACCGGATCGAGGACGTCGCGGCGACCCTCGACGCGGGAGCGGCCGGCATCGTCGCACCCCGTTTCGGCGCCGATGCCGCGAGCCGCGAGCTCGCAGCGTCGCTCCGCTACCCGCCCGCGGGCACGCGCGGCGCCTGCACGTGCAGCCGGTCGGTCGACTACGGGATCCAGGACCTCGCCTCGGTGGCGGCGGCGGCCGACGAAGAGGTCTGGCTCCTGGGGCTGATCGAGGACCGGGCGGCGGTGGAGGCCCTCGACGACGTGCTGGCGGTTCCCGGGCTCGACGCCGTCATGCCCGGCCGGTCCGACCTCGCCGCGTCGTACGGCGTCCCGGGACGCCTCGACGACCCCCGGGTGACCGCGGCCGTCGAGCAGATCCTCGACGCCGCGGCGGCCCGGCCCGGGATCGCGGCCGTCGTCTACGCGACGGACGCCGAGGACGCGCAGCGGTGGCGACGGCGCGGCGCGCAGGTCGTCGTGTGCTCGATCGACTACAAGATCCTTGCGCGCGCGTACGCCGCGATCGCGCGCGAGCTGAAGGCGGCCACGTGAGCCCGACTGCCCGTTGAGGGCGCTGCTCCTCACCGGGACAGGGGGGACAGAGCTCCTCGCGGTCGCGGAGGTGCCCGACGCGTCGCCGGTCGCCGGGGAGGTGCTCGTTCGCGTGGCGGCGGCGTCGGTGAACTACGCCGACATCCTGATCCGGCAGGGCCGGTACCCGCTGCCGCCGGAGCTCCCCGCCGTCCTGGGGATGGAGGTCGCCGGGGACGTCGTCGCCGCGGACACCGGCTCCGGGTTCTCCGCCGGCGACCGCGTGATGGCGCTGACGCTCCCGGGTCGGGGGTTCGCGGAGCTCGTGGCCGTGCCCGCCGCAACGACGTTTCCGCTGCCCGCCGGCATGTCGTACGCCGAGGGCTCCGCTTTCCTCCTCGCCTTCCTCACCGCGTTCATCCCGCTGACCGTCCAGCTCCGCCTGGGTGCAGGCGACACGCTGCTCGTCCACGCCGCCGGCGGCGGCGTCGGAACCGCCACGGTCCAGCTCGGCCGGCAGCTCGGCGCTCGGGTGCTGGCGACAGCAGGCACGGAGGAGAAGCTCGCGGTCGCACGTGAGCTCGGGGCGGCGGTGACCGTCGACTACTCGCGCGAGGACTGGGCCGATCGGATTCGCGAGGAGACCGCGGGCGCCGGCGTCGACGCGATCGTCGACCCGGTCGGCGGAGAGGTCTTCCGGCAGAGCCTGTCCCTCCTGCGGCCGCTGGGGGCGATCGCGGCGATCGGCTTCTCCGCCGGCACCTGGGAGCCGATCGACCCCGCGCTGCTCGTCGGCCGGAACGTCGCCGTCCACGGCTTCTACCTCGGGCGGCTCGCGAGGCTCCGCCCGGACGCGGTCGCGGACGCCGTCGCCTCGCTCGTCGCGCTGTGGGAGGCGGGCGAGATCCGCCCCTACGTCGGCGCGGAGTTCTCCCTCGACGACGCACCGGCGGCGCATGCTCTCGTCGAGGAACGGCGGCACATCGGCAAGGTCGTCGTGCTCCCGTGAGCCTCCCGCTGCTCGAGGGGTACCGGGTACTGGAGCTGACGGAGACGCCGGGCGGCGCGTTCTGCGCGAAGCTCTTCGCCGACCTCGGCGCGGACGTCCTCAAGGTCGAGCCGCGCGACGGCGACCCGGCGCGGCGTCGCGGCGCCTTCCCGCGAGACATTCCCGACGGAAACGCCAGCGGGCTCTTCCTGTACCTGAACGCGAACAAGCGCAGCCTGACGCTCGATCTCGCGAAACCCACGGCCAGCGAGATCGCGACGCGGCTCGCGCTCGCCGTCGACGTCGTCGTCGAGGACCACACGCCCGGCTACCTGGTCGCGCGCGGGCTCGGCTTCGCCGAGCTGCACGCGGCCAACCCGGCGCTCGTGATCATCTCCCTCACCCCGTTCGGCCAGACCGGGCCACGCGCGGGCTGGAAGGCGACGCCGCTGACCGTCTACCACGCCGGCGGGCACGCCTCCCACCTCTCGCCGGCCACGCCGCACCGTCCACCCGTCACGGTCGGCGGACTCGCGGGGGAGTACCAGGCGGGAATCGTCGCCGCGCTCGCGGGGCTCGCGGCGCTGTTCGGGCGCGAGGCGACGGGCGGGCAGCACGTCGACGTCTCGAAGCAGGAGGCGCTTGTCAACCTGGCGCGCAGCGAGCACGGGCGCTATCCGAACGAGGGCGTGCTCGTCAGCCGGACGAACCCCGACGCTCCGTTCGTCGGCGGGATGCTGCCCTGCCGCGACGGCTGGGTCGAGTGCGTCGTGATGGAAGAGCACCAGTGGGACGCGCTCCGGACGCTGCTCGGCGAGCCGGCGTGGACGGCGCAGCCCGCGTTCTCCTCCCAGCCCGCACGCCTGGAGCACGCGGGCGAGCTGCACGAGCGGCTCGCGGCGGAGACGCGCACGCGCTCGGCGGACGAGCTGTACGAACGGGGCCAGGCGCTCGGCTGCCCGATCGGGAAGGTGCTGTCGGCACCCGAGATCCTCGCCTCCGGGCAGCTACGCTCGCGCGGGTTCTTCACGGCCGTCGACGATCCGGCCGCGGGGCGGCTCGAGTACCCCTCGGTCCCGTTCGCCGCCGCCGGCGAGACGAGGCTCGAGGACCGGCCTGCTCCACGGCTCGGCGAGCACACCGCACCCGTCCTGGCCGAGCTCGGCTACGGCGACGACGACACGGCGGCCCTGCTCGGCACGGGGGTCGTGTGAGCCGGACGACGGCCGCGAGATGCCTGCAGGGGATCACCGTCCTCGACTTCACCTGGGCAGCGGTCGGCCCGTACGCGACCTTTCTCCTCCGTGCGCTCGGCGCGGACGTGATCCGGATCGAGAGCCCGCTCCGCAGTCACCTCCGGCGGGTCACCGCCGGCTTCTACGCCGACCTGAACGCGCCGAAGACGAGCGTCCTCCTCGACGTGACGACGCCGCGGGGCGTGGACCTCGCTCTCCGCCTCGCCGAGCACGCCGACGTCGCGGTCGACAACTACCGGGCCGGCGTGATGGAGCGGCTCGGACTCGGCGAGCAGGCGCTGCGCGCGCGGAATCCGAGGCTCGTCGTCGTCTCGGCGACCGCCATGGGCGCCACCGGGCCGGAGGCCGCCTTCGGCGGCTACGCGCCGGTCTTCAGCGCGCTCGGCGGCCTCGCCCAGCTGACCGGCTACCCCGACGCGCCGCCGACCGAGCTCCGGCACCCGGTCGACTTCGCGCTCGGCGCACTCGTGGCGGCGGTGACGGTGGCGGCGCTCCTGCGGCGCCAGGCGACGGGCCGCGGCACGTACGTCGACCTCTCCTGCCGCGAAGGGGCAACGCAGCTCGTCGGCGAGTCGCTGATCGACTTCCAGCTGACGGGCCGCGCACCGGAACGGGCCGGGAACGACGACGCGATCATGGCGCCGCACGGGGTCTACCCGGCGCGCGGCGACGACGAATGGGTCAGCGTCGCCGTGTCGAGCGACGAGGAGTGGTGCGCGCTGGCCCGGGCGATCGGCCGGCCCGAGCTCGCGGACGATCCGTCCCTCGGCGACGCCTTCCTGCGCTGGCAGCGGCGCGCCGAGCTCGACGACCTGCTCACGGCCTGGACGCGCGAGCGCCCGGCCGTCGAGGCGGCAACTCGCCTGCAGGAGGCAGGGGTCGCCGCGGCGCCGTCGCTGTCGGCGCGCGGCCTGTTCGAGGACGAGCACCTCGCGGCGCGCCGGTTCGCCTCGACCAGGCGCCGCGGCGGTGCCGAGACGACGACGATCGGCGTTCCGTGGCGGCTCTCGGGGATGCAGGCGAAGGTTGCGGCGGGGCCGGGGCCGGCGAAGGCGCGGCAGGCGGTCTTCGGCGGGCTGCTCGGCCTCTCGCCGGCGGAGATCCGTGCCCTGCGGAAGGACGGGGTCATTGGCTGAGACCGCGAGGGCCCTGCCGCTGTCGGGGAGCCGCGTCGTCGAGCTCGGGACCGACCTCGCCGCGCCGTACTGCGCGCGTCTCCTCGCCCGCTTCGGGGCCGACGTGATCAAGATCGAGCGTCCGCCGCTCGGCGACCCCCTGCGCCGGGCGGGCCCGTTCCCGGACGGCCGTCAGGATCCGGAGCACGGCGCCCTGTTCCTCGCGCTCAACGCGGGCAAGCGCAGCGCGACGATCGACGTGACGACGCCGACGGGCCGGGGGCTCCTGGACGAGCTACTCGCGAAGGCGGATGTACTGGTCGAGAACCTCCCGGCGCCGGAGGCGGACGCGATCGGATTGACCGAGGAGACGCTCGGCGCGCGCCACCCGCACCTCGTCCACGTGCCGGTCACCCACTACGGCAGGACGGGCCCGTATCGCGAGTGGCGAGGAGCTCCGCTCACGGCATCGGCGATGGGCGGCGTCTCGGTCGGGATCGGCCGCCCGGGCGGCCGCCCGCTGACGATGCCGTTCTCGCTCGGCGCCTACCAGGCGGGCCTCGCCGCGGCGGCCGGCGCCGTCGTCGGCCTCCTCGCCCGCCGGCGGACGGGTTCCGGGCAGACCGTCGACGTGGCCGAGATGCAGGTGTGGGGCACCGTGCACACCGGCGCGAACATCCTCACCTACCTCTATCTGGGCGTGACCGGCATCCGCCAGGGCAACCGCGGCATCGGGCTGTACCCGAACGAGTTCCTCCCGTGCAAAGACGGCTTCATCTGCCTGACCTGCACACCGCTGCACCACTGGATCGCCTTCCTCGACTGCATGGGGCAGCCGGAGTGGGCCGAGAACCCTCGCTACCGGAACCGGCGGGCGATGCTCGAGGAGTACCCGGAGGAGGTGGACGCGCTGCTCGTCCCGTGGCTGCGCGGGCACACGCGGGACGAGCTCTTCGCGATGGCGCGCGAGAAGCGGTTTCCGCTCGCGCCGGGGATGACCGTGGCCGACACGCTCGAGAACGAGCACCTGCACGCGCGCGGCTTCTTCGACGAGCTCGCAGTCGACGGCGCGTCCGTCCGGGTGCCGGGGGTACCGAGCCGCTTCTCCGGCCTCGAGCCCGAGGCGCCGACGGCTGCCCCGTCGCTCGGCGCCGACACCGCCTCCGTCGTCTGCGAGCTCCTCGGCCGGACGCCGGAGACGCTCACCCAGCTCCGCCGGGCAGAGATCGTATGAGCGGCGACGTCCAGGTCGCCGCGCTGCCGCTGCAGGGGTACCGCGTGCTCGACTTCTGCTGGGTCTGGGCCGGCCCCGCGATGACGCACCTGCTGGCCGACCTCGGGGCGGAGGTGATCAAGGTGGAGTCACGGAGCAGGCTGGACGGGACGCGGCTCGGCCGCCCGATCATCGGCGACGTGTCCGGCGACGAGGGGCAGGCGCCCGAGCTGCAGCCCCTCAACCACGGGCTGAACCGGAACAAGCTGAGCATCACGGTCAACCTGTCGAAGGACGAGGGCCGCGACCTGATCCGCAGAATCGTGCCGCTGTGCGACGTCGTCACCGACAACTTCAGCGCGGGCGTGATGAGACGGAACGGCCTCGGCTACGACACCCTGAAGGAGATCCGCGACGACGTGATCGCCCTGTCGCTCTCGGGCGCCGGGCAGGACGGGCCGCTCAGCGACATCCTCACGCTCGCACCCACCGTGAGCACGCTCGCTGGACTCAGCTACGCGATCGGCTACCCCGGCGAGGACCCCCTCGGCAGGCTGATGCCTCCGTACGGGGACACGAACGGCAGTCTTCACGGCGTGTTCGCGATCCTGCTCGCGCTGGAGCACCGTGAGCGCACCGGCGAGGGGCAGTTCATCGACCTCTCCCAGTGGGAGGCCGCCGTCTGCGGGCTCGAGGAGCCGCTGCTCGACTACCAGCTCAACGGCCGGGTCGCCCGATCCGTCGGCAACGCCCACGCCGTGATGGCGCCTCACGGCAACTACCGCTGCGCCGGCGACGACCGGTGGGTCGCGATCGCCGTCGCGGGCGACGAGGAGTGGCGCCGGCTCGGAGCCGTAATCGGGGAAGCGTGGTGTGCGGAGGACCGGTTCGCGGACGGCTACCGCCGCCTCGCCAACCGGGAGGAGCTCGACCTGCTGCTCGAGACGTGGACGAGCGGCCAGCCGCCGGAGGAGGTCGCCCTGCTCCTGCAGACGGCAGGGGTCGCGGCCGCGACCGTGATGACGATCGAGGACCAGTTCCTCGACGAGCACTTCCGCGAGCGGCAGATGCACGTCGAGGTCGAGCATCCGCTCGTCGGCCTCGAGATGCTGCACGGAATCCCGTGGCGGCTGTCCCGGACGCCCGGCACGATCCGGACGTCGGGCCCGCTGCTCGGGCAACACAACGACTACGTCTTCGGGTCGCTGCTGGGGATGACGGCCGAGGAGATCGAGCGCCTCGTCGAGGCGGAGGTCCTCGCCTAGCGTGGACAGCCTGCTCACGACAGAGGAACGCGGACGCGTGGCCTACCTCAGGGTTCCGCGCGCCGCCGCACCCGGCGAGGCGGAGCGCCTGGCCTGGTCCGTTGCGGACGCGTGCACGCAGATCGAGGAGCGGCCGGAGCCGCTGTGCGCGG
>DATENZ010000008.1:0-3174 GCA_035274625.1 Gaiellaceae bacterium | reverse complement strand
GGCAAGCCGCTCGAGCTCCGGGTCCGTCGCCGAGTACGTCCCGACGGCGCCGGATAGCTTTCCGACGCGCATCGCCTCCAGCGCGCGCGCGAGACGATCGCGCCCGCGGTCGAGCTCGAACGCCCAGCCGGCGAGCTTGAGCCCGAATGTCGTCGGCTCGGCGTGCACGCCGTGCGTCCGGCCGATGCAGAGCGTGCCGCGGTGTTCGTCCGCCCGGACGGCGACCGCGGCGAGCGCGCGGGCGACGCCGTCGAGCAGAACGGCACCGGCGTCACGAACCTGCAGCGCCAGCGCCGTGTCGACGACGTCGGACGAGGTCAGACCGTAGTGCAGCCAGCGGCCCTCCTCGCCGAGGCCGGCCTGGACCGCGTCCACGAACGCGGCGAGATCATGGCCCGTTCGCTCCTCGATCTCCGCCACACGTTCCGGCGTCGGCGGCTGTGCTCGGTCGCGGACGGCGCGAGCCGCTTCCGCGGGCACGGCGCCGAGCTCGGCCCAGGCATCCAGCGCGGCGAGCTCGACCTCGAGCCACGCGGCGAGCCTCCTCTCGTCCGACCAGACCTGGGCCATGGCCGGACGGGAGTACCGAGCGATCACTCAGCTGATCGTAGCGGGGGTCTCCGACAACCCGAGGATGCGGGCGGCGAGGACGGCGGCGTTGCGGGCGTTGTCGACGCCGACGCACGCGACCGGGACGCCGGGCGGCATCTGCACGATCGAGAGGAGCGCGTCGAGACCGTCCAGCACGCTCTTCGACGAGCGCAACGGCACGCCGACCACCGGCAGATCGGTGTGGGCGGCGACGACCCCCGGCAGCGCGGCCGCCAGGCCGGCGCCGCAGATCAGCACCTTGAGCCCGCGACCGGCGGCGTCCGCTGCGTATTCGGCCACGGCGTGGGGCTGGCGGTGCGCCGACCGGACCTCGAACTCGTACGGAATCGCGCGCCGGTCGAGCTCGTCGAGCGCGTCCTGCATCCGCTCCCGGTCCGACTCGGAGCCGACGAGGATCCCGACGAGCGGCTCAGCCGACACGGCTCGGCTCCCCGGCGGCGACGTCGGTGCGATAGCGCGCGCCGTCGAAGGCGATCAGGGCCGCGGCCTCGTACGCGCGCGCCCGCGCCTGGTCGAGGTCGTCGCCGACTGCGGTCACGTTCAGGATCCTGCCGCCGTTCGTCACGAGTCGGTCGCCGTGGCGCGCCGTCCCGGCGTGGAAGACGAGCGCGCCGGTCGCTTCAGCCTCCTCGATGCCGGAGATCGGGGAGCCGCTGTCGCTGCGCTCGGGATACTCGCCGGCCGTGACCGCGACCGTCACCGCCGCCCGCGGTGAGGTCTCGAGCTCGGCACCGCGGAGATCGCCTCCCGCCGCGGCCGCGAGCGCGCCGAGCAGGTCCCCCTCGACGCGGGGCAGGATCGCCTGGGTCTCGGGATCGCCGAAGCGGCAATTGAACTCCAGCACGCGCGGCCCGGCATCCGTCAGCATCAGCCCGGCGTACAGGAGCCCGACGAACGGCGTCCCGCGCTGCGCGAGCTCCTCGAGCACCGGCTGGTGCACCGCGCTGACGAGCTCCTCCATCTCGGCCTGCCCGATGCCGGGAACGGGCGAGAACGCGCCCATCCCGCCGGTGTTCGGGCCGGTGTCTCCATCGCCGGCGCGCTTGTAGTCGCGAGCCGCCGCCAGCGGCAGCGTCCTGCTGCCGTCGGTCATCGCGAAGAGGGACAGCTCTTCGCCCTCGAGCAGCTCTTCGATCACGAACGGGCCGCCCAGCGCGGAGGCCGCCCGGAGCCCGGCGTCGAGCTCCTCGTCCGTGTTGCAGACGAAGACCCCCTTGCCGCCAGCGAGGCCGTCCGTCTTGACGACGCACGGCGGTTGTGCAACGGCGAGGCGCGTGGCCGTCGGCACGCCTGCGGCCTCGAGGACGTCCTTCGCGAAGCTCTTCGAGCCCTCGATCCTCGCGGCGCGGGCGCTTGGCCCGAAGACCGCGACACCGCCGTGGCGCAGCGTGTCCGCGACGCCCGCGACGAGCGGCCCCTCCGGCCCGATCACGGCGAGGTCGATCTCCAGCGAGCGCGCGAGCGCAAGCAGGCCGTCGGCGTCCTCCGGCCGGACCGGATGGCAGCGACCGAGGCCGGCGATTCCGGGATTCCCGGGCGCGGCGTGCAACTCGTCGAGCGACGCACTCTGGCTCAGCTTCCAGGCGAGTGCGTGCTCGCGCCCCCCGGAGCCGACGATCAGCACGCGCACTCGGCCGAGTCTAGTGGGGTTTCAGGCCGGACATTCGCGCGCAAGCTGAGGGCGTGCAAGAACCTGGACTCGACCTTCACGTCTGGCAGTCGCAGTGGGAGGCTCTGGAGCCCGACCTGCGCGACTCGCCTGCGGAGGCGCTCCCGGAGCTCGGGCGGCTGGTCGACGAGATGCTCGCTGAGCGCGGCTACGACGATCCCGTCGAGATCGACCCGGAGATCAACCGCGAGCTGGAGCAGGCGCGCGACGTCGTCCGCCGGCTCGGGGCCGAGGAAGGCGTCGACCCGGGCGACATCGCGGCGGCAGTGAACGGCTACCGCGCGGTGTTCGAGGAACTGGTCGGCGAGCACCGCGCCCCGTAACACCGGCACGCATCCGTCACAGACGCGTCACCCACGCAGCGCCCTTCCTCGATAGCGTTCGTGTTGGGGACGTCGGGCCTCCCCTCCCCGGGGGCGGGGGAGGCCCCGAGTCCGGCGTGCGCGCGGGTCGGGGCTAGGCTTCTCGGCATGAGCGTCGGCGACTCGGTGCGGGCGGCACCGCCGTACAGCACGGCTTCCGTGGAGGTCGTTCGCGTGCCAGGGGGAGGGCCGGAGCCCGATCTGGTCGCCGTCGAGGAACCGCTGGAGATCCGCATCGGCGGCCGGCCGGTGGCGGTGACGATGCGGACCCCCGGGCACGACGAGGAGCTCGCGCTGGGCTTCTGCCTCTCCGAGGGACTGCGCCCGCGCGGCGCCCGCGCCGCCGACGACCTGGCCGCGAATTCGGTCGAGGTCGACGCGGCCGACTTCGACCCCGGCCGGCTCCAGCGGAGCTTCTACACGTCGTCGTCGTGCGGGGTCTGCGGGAAGGGGGCGCTCGAGGCGGTCGCGGTCGAGGCGCCGCGGGTCGAGAGCGGCCTGCGGATCGGCGCTGGGCTCGCGGCCGCGCTG
>DATENZ010000007.1:0-12719 GCA_035274625.1 Gaiellaceae bacterium | reverse complement strand
GGAGGAGGGCGATCCCGATGCCGCTGCCGATCCCGATCGCCCAGTCGTTCCAGTCGAAGCCGCTGCTCGGCTGCCCGACGGACACGAACCGAGCCGCCTCGGCTGCGTCGCGGACGTCGGGCGGCCGGGACACGAGCGTCGAGGTCGTCGCCGGCGAGAGCCCGGCGCCGTACGGATGGGCTGTTGCGTACCGCTCGATCACGTCCGGCGCCGCGGCGGCCGCCTCGGCCGCGTCGCGGACGTCCGGCGGCCGGGAGAGGAGCGTCGAGCCGATCTGCGAGGAGAGGCCGACGCCGTACGGATGGGCAGTCGCGAACCGCTCGAACGCGTCGGGCACCGCCAGGTTGCCGGTCGTGGCGACGTCGCGAATGTCCGGAGGGCTGCCGACGTACGCCTGGCCGAGGGAAGCGGCGACGTCGCGGACGTCCGGCGGCCGGGTGGCGCCGGCCGTCGCGATCGACGCGGTCGCGCCCGCGAGCACCGCGCCGAGGACGAGGATTCGTGTGAGCCGGTGGAGAGATGACGAGCCGTTCATCTGAGCCTCCCTGTTCTCCGAGCCACCCGCTGTGACTCTTTGCGTGTAGGAGACGACACGCCGCCTAAGCCTCGGTAAGACGCCGGTTAAGCCCGGCCTAGGCGGAGCGGGCGCGAGCCGCTAACGTCGCGGCGGGCAGCCTGCGATCGGGAGGCGCGATGGAGTTCGGGATCCTCGGCCCGCTCGAGGTGACCTCTGGCGGCCAGGGCGTGGATGTCGGCGGGGCGAAGCAGCGCACCCTGCTGGCCGTGCTGCTCCTGAACGCGAACGAGGTCGTCTCGCAGGATCGCCTGATCGACGCGCTCTGGGAGGGCGATCCGCCCGAGACGGCGGCGAAGGCGCTGCAGGTCTACGTCTCGCAGCTGCGGAAGGTGCTCGGACGCGACCGGATCGTCACCCGGCCTCCGGGCTATGCGATCCGGGTCGAGTCGGGCGAGCTCGATCTCGACCGTTTCGAGCGTCTCTGCGCGGACGGAGGCCGGGAGCGCCTCGTCGAGGCGCTCGACCTGTGGCGGGGGCCGCCGCTCGCCGACTTCGCCTACGAGCGCTTCGCTCAGCTCGAGATCGTGCGCCTCGAGGAGCGGCGCCTCGCCGCGCTGGAGGAGCGGATCGAGTCGGACCTGGCGCTCGGCCGGCACGGCGACCTGGTCGCCGAGCTCGAGCGGCTCGTCGCCGCGAACCCGCTGAGAGAGCGACTGCGCGCGCAGCTGATGCTGGCCCTGTACCGCAATGGCCGGCAGGCGGAAGCGCTCCAGGCCTACCAGGCCGCTCGCCGGGCCCTCGTCGAGGAGCTCGGGATCGATCCCGGGCGGGAGCTACGGGAGCTCCATCAGCAGATCCTCAACCAGGATCCCGTGCTCGAGCTCGACACGCGCCGCGCCGCCGAGCCGGAAGCGCGCGAGGGCTTCGTCGGCCGGCACCGCGAGCTCGGCGAGCTCTTGGAGGCGCTCGACGACGCGTTCGCCGGGCGCGGGCGTCTCTTCCTGCTCCAGGGAGAGCCCGGGATCGGGAAGAGCCGCCTCGCGGAGGAGTTGATCGCCCGCGCCGGCGCGCGCGGGGCGCACCTGCTCGTCGGCCGCTGCTGGGAGGCCGGCGGTGCGCCGGCGTACTGGCCGTGGACGCAGTCGCTGCGTGCGTACGTCCGCCGCTCCTCGCCGGGCGCCGTGCGCCGGCAGCTGGGCGCGGGAGCCGCCGATGTCGCTCAGATCGTCCCGGACCTCCGAGAGCTGTTCCCCGGACTGCCTGAGCTGGAGCCGATCGAGTCCGACTCTGCCCGGTTCCGCCTCTTCGACGCGGCGGCGGCGTTCCTCGTCAACGCGGCGGCGGAACGGCCGCTCGTCCTCGTCATCGACGATCTCCATGCCGCGGACGAGCCGTCGCTGCTCCTGTTGCGGTACGTCGCGTCCGTCCTCGGCCCGAGCCGCGCCCTGATCGTCGCGACCTTTCGCGATCTCGACCCGACGCTTGCCGAGCCGCTCGAGTCGACGCTGGCCGAGCTCGGCCGCGAATCCGCCGTCCGCCGGATCCGGCTCTCGGGGCTGAGCCGGGAGGAGGTCGGCCGCCTGGCGGAGCTGACGGCGGAGGCGCCACCGCCGCGACAGCTCGTCGCCGCACTGCACGCGGAGACGGAGGGGAACCCCCTCTTCGTCGCGGAGATCGTGCGCCTCCTCGCCGCCGAGGGCCGCCTGGGCGCCGACCTGGCCGGCGGTATTCCGATTCCGGAGAGCATCCTCGAGGCGATCGGCCGCCGGCTTCGCGCGCTCTCGGGCGAATGCCGTCGGGTGCTGTCGCTCGCGTCGGTCTTCGGGCGCGAGTTCGGCCTCGTCGCGCTCGAACGGGTGGCGGACTACACCGGGATCGACCGGCTGCTCGCCGTCCTGGACGAGGCGATGGCCGCGCGCGTCGTCGAGGAGCTGCCGGGTGCTGTCGGTCGCCTCCGCTTCGGCCACGCGCTGACGCGAGACGCGCTGTACGAGGAGATCCCCGTTACCCACCGGGCCCGCCTCCACCGGCGCGTTGCCGAGGTGCTCGAGTCGCTCTACGCGGGCAACGTCGAGCCGCATCTGGCCGAGCTGGCGCACCACTTCTCGATGGCGGTGCCGGCCGCGGCTCCCGAGCAGGCGATCGCGTATGCGCGGCGGGCGGGGGACCGGGCCCTCGACCTCCTCGCCTACGAAGAGGCCGCGCGACTGTACGGGCTCGCGCTCCGCGCAATCCGGGATTCGGCGCCGGCGGACGAGCGCGTCCGCTGCGAGCTGCTGCTCTCGTCCGGCGAGGCGGACATCCGGGCCGGGCACACCGAGGCGGCGAAGCAGACGTTCCTCGCAGCGGCGGAAGTCGCTCGTCGCCTCGGCCTCTCGCACGAGCTCGCGCGCGCAGCCGCAGGCTACGGCGGCCGGATCGTCTGGGGGCGGGCGGGACGCGAGGCGCAGCTCGTGCCGATCCTGGAGGAGGGGCTGGCCGCGCTGGGGGCGGATGACGTGGAGCTGCGCGTCAGGCTGCTCGCACGCCTCGCGGGTGCGCTTCGAGACGAGCATTCGCCGGAGCGGCGAGACCGCCTGAGCCGAGAGGCGCTGGAGCTCGCCCGCCGTGCCGGAGACCCCGGCGCGATCGCGTACGCGCTCGCCGGCCGTGCGCATGCGATCACGGCTCCCGACACCGTCGACGAGTTCCTCGCGCTCGGCACGGAGCTGTGCCAGGTGGCGGCGGCGACCGGCGATCGCGAGCGCCTCCAGGCCGGTCACCAGCTCGGGATCCTGGCGCGGCTGCTGACGGGCGACCTCCGAGGCGCCGAGGCCGACCTCGCCGAGGTGAGCCGAATCGCCGAGGAGCTGAGACAGCCGGCCCAGCGCTGGGACGCGCTCGCCGCGCAGGCGCTGATGGCGCTCGCCACGGGGAGGCTCTCCGACGCGGAGGCGCTCGTTCCGCAGGCGCTCGAGCTCGGGGAGCGGACCTTCCCTGAGGCGGCGGTTCCCATCTACCGGCTGCAGCGCTACGCGCTGGCGCTCTTCCGCGGGGGGACGGAGGAGCTCGAGCCGCTGATCGCCGATCTGGCGGTCGCCTATCCGGCACGGCCGGTCTTCAGGTGCGCGCTTGCGCATCTGCACGCGAGGCTGGGGCGAAACGACGAGGCGCGCCGCGAGCTCGCGCTCCTCGTCGCCGACGACGTCGCCGCGGTGCCGTTCGACCAGGAATGGCTGTTCGCGCTCAGCCTGCTCGCCGAGGCGGCGGCGGTGCTTCGCGACCGCGCTTCCGCGGCCGTCCTGTACAGGGTGCTCGAGCCGTGGGGGGCGTTCAACGCCGCCGACATCGCCGAGGGGTTCAGAGGGCCCGTCGCCCGCTACCTGGGCGTGCTGGCAACCGCTCTGGAACGCTGGGGCGAAGCGGCGTCGCACTTCGAGGCGGCGGTCGAGGCCAACGAGCGCATGGGGACCAGACCGTGGCTCGCGTACGCGCTGGAGGACTACGGCCGGATGCTCCTCGCCCGAGGCGAGCCGGGCGACGTCGAGCGGGCACGGGAGCTGATCGAGCGCGCGGTCGCTGCGTATCGCGAGCTCGGGATGGATGCCTGCGCGGCGGTGCCGATCCCTTAGGCCACTCGGCGGGCCGCCGCCTCGATCTGCTCCGCGCTCGGACCGCCGTGCTCGAGCGCGCGGAACGCCTCGAGGACCGCGCGCGGGTCGCGCCGGTGCCGCTTGGCTGCCAGCGTCAGCGGCTCGTGGAACGCGCCGCCGCAGTGGGCACAGGGAAGCGACAGCGTCGCCATCAGCCGTCCGGCCTCGCCCCCTGGGAACATCCGCAGGAGCTCGACGATCGTCGTCGAGCCCTTGATCTCGCGCGGCGGCGGCTCGGGCGCGGTCGCTCTCGCCGCCACACCGATCACGCGCTGCTGCGTCATCTGAGCCGCTCGCGCTCGCGCGGCGTCAGTGCGCGAACGTCTCTTGGGGGAAGCGCACCGGCTCGGCGTCCATCCGCACCATGTTGCGGGGAAGCTGGTACCGGGCGTAGGGGAGAACGATCACCTTGGCGTCCATGCCGTGGCGGTCCAGCGCCTCCGCGAACGCCTCGTCGAGCGACGTCGTCGCGTCGATCCCGATGTCGGCCGCCAGCTCGAGGTTCTCCTCGATCGTCACGAGCTTCAGGTGCTTGCGGGTCATCACCTCGTAGATGGGCACCCAGATGCAGCCCGCCCACATCTGGATCGCGCGCGCGTGGATGTCCCGAAGCACCTGCTGGTAGTTCTCCGGCGTCGGCGGCATGTACGGCTTCATCAGGTCCATCAGCGCGAGGCCGGGGAAGTCGCCGACCGCGGTGCTGACGCCCGGCGACGGCGACGCGTAGATCAGCGTCCCGCCGTCCTTGAGCACGAAGTCCGCCGACATGCAGCCCCACCCGGTGTGGAAGAAGAGGTGGTCGGTGGGCGCGAACACCCCGCAGATCGCGATGTCCGCCTGCGTGCCGGGGTGCTCGTACGCGTAGATCTCGTTGAAGCGCTCGATCGCGCGCCGGTGGGCGTCGGGGTGCGCACCGAAGAGGCAGTCGATCACGCGCCCGCGCGTGTCCAGCAGCACGTTCATCGTGCACTGGAGGCCGCACATCGTCGCCACCTCGTCGATGTCCGAGCGCATCGGCCCCGCGTACGCGCCGTAGTGCGTCTGCGGCGAGGGGACGAAGGCGCAGTGGTTCGACTCGATCGTCTCGTCCGAGGCGACGCCGGGAAGGATCAGCTTCCCGCCGCCGCCTGCGCCCCAGTGGTTCGCCTGCGCGTGGCCGATCGTGATCTTCAGGTCGCACTCGGCGACGACGCTCAGGATCCAGACGGGCGTGCCGCGTGAGGAGACGCCGACGTACGTGTACGCGTCCGTGTTCCGCGGCTCGTTCTGGTGGAACGCGATCCCGAGCCGCTCCATCCGGGCCAGGTTGTCGCGCCCGAGCTTCTGCTCGATGTCCGACTCCGACATCGGGAAGACCTTGCCGTTCGCGCACGCGACGACCGCCGGCTTGCCGGCAGCCTCGATCGCGTCGAAGACGGCAGGGAGGAGGCGCGACTGGGGCGTCGGCCGAAACTGGTTGTCGATCACGACCGCGACCTTCGTCGCCCCGGCGAGCAGCTCCGAGAAGCGCGGGCCGGAGACCGGCGACTCGAGCGCGGCTCGCGCCGCCTCGGTCGCGTCGCCGACGGGCTCGGGCTCGCCGGGGTAGACGGCGGCGAGCAGGTTCGCGTCCGGAACCTCGAGCTGGAGCTCCTCGCGGTAGACCTTCGACTCGTCGTCGGCGGAGCCGATCGTCAGCGGGTCGAGCGACTCGTACGGGATCCTGAAGCGGGGCACGGGATGGAGAGCATCCAGGGACAGGATTCATCCTGTCCTGATTCCTTTGCAGGCTACGTTGGGACTGCGATACGGTCAAGAATTCGTGCGCGCCGCCCGGATCAACCACGTCTCGATCCTCGCCAACGACCTGGAAGAGTCGGCGCGCTTCTACGAGGAGCTGTTCGGGATGAAGCGCCTGCCGACGGGGAGGTTCTCGACACCCGTCCTCTGGCTGAGGCTGGGGGAGCAGCAAGTCCACCTGTTCATCCGCGAGGACGGGAAGCCGATGCCGGGCCAGCACTTCGGGATCGACGTCGACGACTTCGACGCCGTGTACGCGAAGGCGAAGGCCATGGGGATACTGGATACGGCGACGTTCGGCGTCGCGCTGCGCAGCCACCCGGCGGGCTGGGTCCAGCTGTATCTGCGCGACCCGGCGGGCAACCTGCTCGAGGTGGACTGGCCCGACGGTTCGACGCTCTCGCCCGAGACGCTCGCGGACGTGACGCCGCTCGACACGCCGCAGGAGGGCGAGGCGGCGACGGCCACGATCTACCACTCCGCCTGAGCCACCCGGTTTGAAACCCGGAAGGGCGGCTGTTAGCGTCGTTGCCCCTTGAGCGCGCTCGCGGCCAGGATCCCGTCCCGAGACCAGGTGAGCGCCTACTTCACCTGGCGGCGGCTACCGTTCGTGCTCGCGATCGGCGTCGTCGTCTTCGCCGTCGCGTACGTCCTGTTCATCGCGACGCTTCCCGCCCAGTTCGGCGTCGGCAACTGGCGGACGACCACCTTCGGCTCCGCCGTCCACGACCCGTCGAACTTCCTGAAGATCGCGCTCGACTCGATCACGTTCGCCGCCGCGCTGTTCATCGTCGCGAGCGGCTTCGCGCTCATCTTCGGGCTGATGCGCGCCGTGAACATGGCCCATGGGTCGTTCTACCTGCTCGCCGGCTACATCGCGTACGAGGTCCAGCAGGGGATGACGGGCCAGGGCTTCTCGCTTCAGTCGAGCGACGTGAACACGTGGGAGTGGCTCCTGCCGCTCGTGGTCGCCGCGCCGTGCATCGCCGTCGTCGGCCTCGTGGTGCAGCAGGCCTTCCTGCGCTGGAACCAGGGGCAGGAGCTGCGTCAGGCGCTGATCACGATCGCCATCTCGGTGATCGTCGCCGACCAGATCATCGCCCACTTCCCCAGGAACACGTCGCAAGGCCAGCGGTTCGGCGGCAACGCCGTCGACCTGACGTGGCCGGGGTGGACCGACCGGTTCGTCGACCTCCACATCGGCGGGGTGCAGTACTCGCTGGCGCGGCTCGTGATGCTGGGGATCGGCGTCGCGGTCGGCGTCGGGCTCTGGGTGTGGCTCTACCGGACGAAGACCGGCATGGTCATCCGCGCCGGCGTCGACGACGAGCAGATGACCTCGGCGCTCGGGATCAACATCCAGAGGACCTTCGCGATCGCCTTCGTCGTCGGCTCGGCGCTCGCCGCGCTCGGCGCGGTCGTCTGGGCGTCCCAGTCGAACATCTCGTCCGGCCAGGACGGCGTCTGGCTGCTGAACTCCCTGGTGGTCGTGATCGTCGGCGGGATGGGCTCGATCTTCGGCGCGGCCGCGGGGGCGATCCTGTTCGCGTTCGTCTCCAACTTCGGCGCCTCGTACCTGCCCACGACCGGCTCCGACTGCTGCACGCAGTACTCCTCGATCCTGACCTTCGTGCTGATCGCGCTCGTGCTCGCCTTCCGCCCTCGGGGCCTGTTCGGGAGAGGGAACTGAACCCGCAGACCTGGACGCTGAAGCAGCAGATCGAACGGGGCCTCGTCGCGGCCACGATGATTCTCCTGATCGTCTGGCCCGCCGCGGGACTCAGTCCGTACTGGGCGCACCAGATCCTGATCGAGACGTTCCTCTTCGGGATCGCAGCCGCGAGCCTGATCTTCCTGTCGGCATACGGCGGCATGGTCTCGCTCGGCCAGTCCGCGCTGTTCGCGATCGCCGGGGTGACGCTCGGCAACCTGGCGACGAAGGGCGGCCCGGGCGGCACGTCGAAGGGCCTGCACCTCGGGTGGGACCCGACGGTGGCGCTCATCCTCGCGCTCGTGATCACGACGGCGATCGCCCTCCTCTTCGGCGCGGTCTCGTCCAGGAGCGCCGGGATCTACTTCCTGATGATCACGCTCACCTACTCGGTGATCGTCAACCTCACCCTCGGCCAGGTGACGAAGATCTCCGGCTTCTCGGGGATCGGCGGGATCAACCGGTACACGCCGGGCTGGATCGGCGACATCATCGACCACCCAAACCGCTTGTACTACATCGCCCTCGGCACGGCGGTCGTCGTCTACGTCCTCATCCGCTACATCGTCCGGACGCCGTTCGGGCTCACGCTCCAGGGCGTGCGCGACGAGCCGATCCGGATGGCGTCACTCGGCTACAACGTGGCGCTGCACCGGACGCTGGCCTTCGGCTTCGCGGGCTTCCTCGCGTCGCTGGCGGGAATCCTGTACGTCTGGTGGAGCGGCCAGATCGCGCCCGGGAACGTCGATCTCGGGCAGACCGTCAACCTGCTCGTGATGGCGGTGATCGGAGGCCTCGTCAGGATCGAGGGCGCTTGGCTCGGCGCCTTCGCGTTCATCCTGATGGACAACTACATCACGTCGAACACGCACATCCCCGGCCTCGGCTTCGGCGGGACGCTGTTCGGCGGGAGCTTCAACACGATCATCGGCGTCATCTTCCTGGTGATCGTGCTCGTCTCGCCCGACGGGCTGCTCGGGCTCTGGGGGCGGCTCTTCGGTACGCGCCGCCCGTGGCAGTGGCGCCGCCCGCCGGCGGCGGAAGCCCCGGAACCGGCGCAGTGACGGCGGCCTAACCCGGTTGCAAGTCATGCGTCTACTAGGCCAGAATCACGCAAATCGAATCCCAGGAGGAGGGCATCCCCATATGAGGAGATTCACACTGCGGAGTTGGAGGACCGCCGCAGCCCTGCTCGTCGCATCGGCCGCGGTCGCGGTCTGGGCGACGGGCTCGGTTGCGTCCTCGCATGCCGCGAAGCCGGTCAGGGTCGCGATCATGACCGACTGCAAGGGCGCGTTCGCGTTCGGCTACGACTTCGACATCGGCGGCGCGCAGGCTGCCTTCGCGAAGCTCGCCGGCGGCAAGACGAAGAACAAGAACAAGCCGTCTGCAGGCATGACCGGGATCACCGTTGCAGGCACGCCCGTGCAGATCGTCGGCTACGGCTGCGGCAACGACACCGTTCCCGTCGCGGTCACCGAGACGAAGCGCCTGATGGAGCAGTTGAAGGCGGACGTCATGGTTGGCCCGCTGTCCGGTGACGAGGCCGTCTACGTCGCGAACTACGCGAAGACGCACCCGACGAAGACGTTCATCATCGGCACCGCCGGATCGCAGGATCCGACGATGCAGATCCACCCGAAGAACCTGTTCCGCTACCACGGCGACGGCGCCCAGTGGAACGCCGGCATCGGCGAGATCGCCTTCAAGAAGCTGAAGTGGAAGAACGCGGCGATCATGATGGACGACTACAGCTTCGGCTGGACGTCCGCGGCCGGCATGATCGCGGACTTCTGCGCGGTCGGCGGCAACATCGTCAAGCGCGTGTTCCCGCCGCTGAACACGACGGACTACTCGGCGTTCGTCCGCCAGCTCCCGCCGCCGAACCAGGTCGACGGGTACTTCTCGGCGGTCGGCGGGACCGGGACGGCCGCGATGCTGAAGGCGTTCGAGCAGGCCTACGGCAAGCTCGACCCGAACCAGTGGATCGGCAACCTGTTCTTCGGCTTCCTCGGCGCCGACAAGGTCGTGGCTCCGAAGCTCGTCGGCTCGTACGTCGGCGGCGCGGGCACCGGCCCCGGCCTGAAGCTGGCGAAGACGCAGGCGTACGAGAACTACCTGAAGGGGCTGTACCCGAAGCTGCCCCCGGACGACCTGTTCGTCTACAACTACTACCAGGCCGGAGCGGCCCTGGTGATGGGGCTCCAGAAGTCGGGCGGCGCCGTGGGAGCGAAGCTCCAGGCGTCGATGCCGCGGGCGATCCCGGGCGCGTTCCAGATCTCGAACGGCGGCCTCGTGAAGCTCGACGCGCGGAACCAGGCGATCCAGGACCAGTACCAGCTCCAGCTCGTCAAGAACTCCGACGGGTCGGTCGGTCCGCAGGTCGTCGCGTACGTCCCGGCGGTCGATCAGTCGTTCGGCGGCCTGTTCAAGCCGACGAGCCCGCCGCCCGGCCGCACCCAGCCTGCGTGCAAGAAGGTGAAGACGCCCTGGCAGGGGAAGGTCAAGGTCATGCAGGGCGGCAAGATCACGAACCAGGTGATCAAGTAACCGCTTGACCGAAGCAGCAGCAGCCGAACACGCCGAGCCGGCCCTCCGCTTGCGGGGGGTCGGCCGGCGGTTCGGCGGCCTCCATGCCGTTCGAGACGTGAGTCTCGAGATCGTCCCGGGCGAGCGCCGGGCGATCCTCGGCCCGAACGGCGCCGGCAAGACGACGCTCTTCAACGTCATCTGCGGCGACTTCCCCGCCACGTCCGGCACCGTCGAGCTGTTCGGCCGCGATGTGACGCCGCTGCCGGCCCGGACGCGGGCCCGGATGGGCCTCGCCCGCACGTATCAGCAGTCGCGCCTGCTCGGCGGCCTCTCGGTCGAGGACAACATCTACCTCGCGATCGTCGGCGTGACCGGCGGCCACCTGCGGCCGGTGCTGTCCCGTCGCGACGGCGAGATGCGCGAGCGGGCGCGCGAGGCCGCGCGGCGCGTCGCGATCGACCACCGCCTCTCGGACATCGTCGGCAGCCTTTCCCACGGCGAGCATCGCCAGGTTGCGCTCGCCGTCGCGCTCGCCGCGGACCCGAAGATGATGATGCTCGACGAGCCTGCGTCCGGGCTCTCGCGCGGCGAGCGGCAGCTCCTCACCGAGCTCTTGCTCGCGCTCGGCCAGGAGCTGACGCTGATCGTGATCGAGCACGACATGGACGTCGCCCTGCGTGTCGCCGAGCGGGTGACGATGATGCACGACGGGCGCGTGATCGTCGAAGGCACGCCGGACGAGATCCGCGCCAACGAGCTCGTCCACGACCTCTACCTCGGCCGTGGACACCGCAATGAATAGCGCCGCCCTGCTGACCGTCGAGGGCCTGAACGCCTACTACGGCAGTGCGCACGTGCTCCAGAACGTGTCGTTCGAGCTCGGCGAGCAGGCGGTCGCGATCGTCGGCCGGAACGGGATGGGGAAGACGACGCTGTGCGCGGCGATCATGGGGATGAGCCCCCCGCGCATCAACGGCTCGGTTCGCTTCGGGGGCAAGGAGCTGGTCGGGAGGTCCTCGCACCGGATCGCGAACCTCGGGATCGGCTACGTGCCTCAGGGCCGGCGACTCTTCCCGTCCCTCAGCGTCGACGAGCATCTGCGCATGGCCGCGAGCGGGAACGGCGGCCGCCGCTGGACGGTCGACCGCGTCTACGAGCTCTTCCCGCGCCTCGCGCAGCGGAAGCGCAACGGCGGCGCGCAGCTCTCCGGCGGCGAGCAGCAGATGCTCGCGATCGGCCGAGCGCTCGTCACGAACCCGCAGCTCCTGATCATGGACGAGCCCTCCGAGGGGCTGGCGCCGACGATCATCGAGATGCTGATCGAGACGTTCCGCAGGCTCGAGGAAGAGGGGCTGCGGATCCTGCTGATCGAGCAGAACCTCGGCATGGCGACGGCGATCGCGGAACGGCAGCTCGTGATGGTCGGCGGCGAGATCGCCGCCGAGACGACCGCGGACAAGCTGAGCGCCGACCCGGAGCTGCAGCGCCGGTTCCTCGGCGTCGAGCCGGTCGCCCACTAGCTGTGAAGCGCCTGGTGGTCTGCGCTGCGCTCGCGGCGCTCCTCGCCGCGGGCTGCGGCGGATCCTCGAGGCCGAAGGGGCCGCCGGCACTCGTCTTCGTCAGCGTGAAGGACGGGGACTACGCGATCTTCGGCGCCGACGCGGACGGCGGCGATGTCCACCGGCTGAGCAGTGACAGGGGCGAGCCGTCCTCTCCGAGCGGGCTCTTCTGGCAGGTCGAGCCCGCGTGGTCCCCCGACGGCACGCAGATCGCCTTCGCGAGCCAGCGCGACGGAACGACGCACATCTTCTCGATGCTCGCCGACGGCAAGAGCGCGCGCCGCCTGACGAACACGAACCAGGACGACGACCACCCGACGTGGTCGCCCGACGGAAAGTGGATCGCGTTCGCGCGCGAGGGTGCGCTCTTCCGGATCCCGGCGCGCGGCGGCCCGGCCACGCGCGTGTTCAAGGCCCCCGGAAGCGCCGCGGCGCCCGCGTACTCCCCCGACGGGAAGCGGATCGCGTACGACTACCGGGAGCCCGGGTTCTCGATCCGGGAGATCTACGTCGTCAACGCCGACGGCACCGCAGCGCGGCGCGTGACGAACCTCCGTGACGTCAGCACCCTCCCGGCGTGGTCGCCCGACGGGAAGCTGCTCGCCTTCCAGAGCAACGCCTTCGGCGGACACTCCGAGATCTACACCGTGCCGGCCGCGGGCGGCAGCGCGAAGCGGATCACGATCACGAACACCGACGCGATCCAGCCCGCGTGGTCGCCCGACGGGAAGCGGCTCGCCTTCTCGCGCGGCGGAGCGATCTGGGTCGCCGAGGGCAACGAGGAGACCAGGCTCACCCCGGGCGACGACAACGACTCCGCCCCCGCCTGGCGGCCGCTCCCTCGGAAGTAGGATCGGCCGGCATGGCGACCGTCGTCCTGCTCGGCACGCTCGACACCAAGGGGAAGGAGTACGACTACCTCCGCGTCCGGCTCGGCGAGCAGGGCGTGGACGTGGTCGTGGTCGATGCGGGCGTCTTCGAGCCCGTCG
>DATENZ010000006.1:0-19387 GCA_035274625.1 Gaiellaceae bacterium | reverse complement strand
GCATAGAAGACGGTGAGGAGCGCCTCGTCTCGCGCGAGGCTCGGGGCCGGCGTGTAGGCGATCGAGATCGTGACGAGAATTGCCGTCCCGCCGAGCCCGGCGAGCGCGAGCGCGACAGGACGTGCCGGGCGGAGCGCCCGGCGGGAGAGGAAGGCGACTGCGACGACGACCGCGGCCAGGGCTCCCCAGCCGAGCCAGTCGCGGCCCTCCGGGCTTCCCTTTGCGTGCCAGGCGAGCCCGGCGGTGGCGACGAGGACGACGAGCGCAACGGGGACGGCGCGCGCGATCACGGCGACGCGTGGATCGAGACTCGATGTGCGCGCAGCCGGCCGGGCGGCCGCGGGCGTGCCGGGGGAAGCCTCGTAGTGGCTCACTGGATCGAGTGATCGTCATTTCGGCGGGCGACCTTGAAGCGGCGAGTTGTCCACAGGGACCGGCAGAGCGCTCCTGTAGCCTTGTCGCCCGTGGCACAACGCGCTCTCGTCACGGGCGGCGCCGGGTTCATCGGGTCTCACCTCTGCGAGCGCTTGCTGGGCGACGGTTGGGAGGTCTACGCCCTCGACGACCTCTCGACCGGCGGCACGGCGAACCTCGACCAGCTGACGCCGCACGAGCGCTTCCACCTCGTCGTCGACTCGGTCCTCAACCCGGCGGTCGTGAACGAGCTCGTCCACAAGTGCGACGTCGTCTACCACCTCGCCGCCGCCGTCGGCGTGCGCCTGATCGTCGAGCAGCCCGTCCATACGATCGTCACGAACGTCCAGGGGACGGAGACCGTCCTCGAGTACTGCAGCCGGTTCGGCAAGCGCGTGCTCGTCGCGTCGAGCTCGGAGGTCTACGGCGACCACCGGGAGGAGCGGCCGCTCGCCGAAGGCGACCGCCGCGTCTACGGCCCGACGACGGAGAAGCGCTGGCTCTACTCCGACTCGAAGGCGATGGACGAGTTCCTCGCGCTCTCCTACCACCAGGAGCGCGGCCTCGACTGCGTGATCGTGCGGCTCTTCAACACGGTCGGCCCGCGCCAGAGCGGTCAGTACGGGATGGTGATCCCGCGCTTCGTCGAGCGCGCGCTGGGCGGCACCCCCCTGGAGGTGCACGGCGACGGCACGCAGACGCGCTCGTTCTGCCACGTCGCCGACACGATCCGCGCGCTCCACGGACTGATGGACGACTCGGCGACGGGCGGCGAGATCTACAACGTGGGCTCCGGCGACCGGATCAGGATCCTCGATCTCGCCGCGCGGATCCTCGAGCTGACGGAGTCGAGGTCCGAGCTTCAGTTCGTCCCGTACAACCAGGTGTACGGGCTCGGCATCGAGGACGTGCTCCACCGTGAGCCCGCGATCGCCAAGATCGGCTCTGCGATCGGCTGGGCGCCGGAGCGCACGCTCGACGAGATCCTGGCCGACGTGATCGCCCACGCGCGCCCGACGCTCGCCTCCGTCTAGCCCGCCCGCTCAATGCGGCGCCGCCGGGCGCCGATACCGCTCTGGTGAGCAGAAAGCGGCTGCTGATCGCGATCACGCTGGCCGAGACGGGCGGCGCGCAGCAGTACGTCGCGCAGCTCCTGCCGGCGCTGACCGAGCGCTACGACGTCGCCGTCGCGGCACACGGCGACGGGCCGCTGCGCCTCGCCGCCGAGCGAGCCGGTGCCCGCTTCGTCCCGCTGCGGCACGTACGCCGGCCGATCCACCCGCTGAACGACCTGCTCGGCCTGCTCGAGCTCGTGCGGCTGTTCCGGCGCGAGCGGCCGGACCTCGTCCATCTGAACAGCTCGAAGGTCGGCACGCTCGGCCGGATCGCGGCGCTGCTCGCGGGGGTGCGCGCACGCGTCTTCACCGTGCACGGCTGGTCGTTTGCGCCGCACGAGGGGCCTGCCGAGGCCGCCTACAGGGCGCTCGAGCTCGCGCTCGCGCCGCTCGCCTGGACGATCTGCGTCTCGAGGCGCGACCGGGCGGTCGCGCCGTGGCTTAACGGGCGCGCCGTCGTGATCCCGAACGCCGTCGACGTGCCGGGCATCCCGCGCGCGCTGCTCGCCGGATCGCCGCCGACGATCGTCACCGTCGGGCGGCTCGTGCTGCCGAAGGACTTCAGGACGCTCGGCCGGGCGCTTCGCTCGCTCGAGCCCGGCTCGTTCCGGGCGCTCGTCGTCGGCGAGGGCCAGCAGGCCGAGTACGTCCAGGGGATCGAGGGGGTCGAGCTGCTCGGCGAGCGGAACGACGTCCCCGACCTGCTCGCGCAGGCCGATCTCTTCGTCCTCTCGTCCCGCTCCGAGGGGATGCCGCTGTCGATCCTGGAGGCGATGGCGGCCGGACTGCCGGTGGTCGCGACCTCCGTCGGCGGGATCCCGGAAATCGTCGTCGCCGGCAAGACCGGGCTGCTCGTCCCGCCGGGTGACGTCGACGCGCTCGCGTCGGCCCTCCGTGACCTTCTCGCCGACCCGGAGCGGCGACGGCGCCTCGGTGCCGCCGGACGCCGCCGCGCGCAGGAGCTCTTCGACCTCCCCCGCTTCCGCCAGGCTCACATCGAGCTCTACGAGCGGCTGCTCGCGCGATAGCGGAGCCGCCGCCACGCCGCCCGCGCCTGGGACGGCTCGTCGAAGCCGCCGCCGAGCTTGGCGCGGAAGTCGAGCAGCCCGTCCCGCGCATCGACCTGGATCCGGTGCAGGCGCAGCGGATCGGTGCGAGGCGTGTTCACGCCGGGCTCGCAGGTGCACGCGACGCGGTACCCCGCCTCCGCGACCAGCTCGACGTCGCGCTCGCTGAAGAGGCCGGCCGGGTAGCAGAACGCCGAGACCTCGCGGCCGAGCTGATCCTCGAGCTCGCGCCTCGACGCGGTGATCTCCTCCCGTGCGCGCTCCTCGCCGACGGCGAGCAGGTTCGGGTGCGCGACCGTGTGCGCCTCGAACCGCAGCGCGCCGCCGTCCAGCCGGCGGATGTCGTCCCAGCCGAGGAGCGGCGGCTGGCGGCGGTACCACGAGAGCTTGACGCGCCCGTCCGTGACGCCGGTCGCGACGAACACGGTCGCGGAGAAGCCGTGCCGCTCGAGCTCCGGGAGCGCGTGCTCGGCGACGTCGAGGTAGCCGTCGTCGAAGGCGATACCCACTGCGCCCGGCGCGGCCTCGAGCGCGGTGAGGACGTCGACGCCGCGGTAGCCCTCGGCCGCGAGGTGCTCGAGCTGCTCCCGGAAGCGCCGTGGCGAGACGGCGAGCTCGTCGCGATCGTCGGAGACGCGGTGGTAGAAGAGGATGCGGAAGCCGGGGGTCGCGGGCGCGCGCGCCCCGCGAGCCAGCCAGGCGAGCGACCGCAGCCGGGTGTGCGCCGCCTTCAGCGGATACAGGAGCGCTGGGCCGGGGGCTAGATCCGCCTGCTCGGTCACGATTCCCGTTCAGCATGCCTGCGGTCCAGGTCGTCCACCCCTCCGGCTACGCCGCCGAGCGCGCGTACGTGGCGCGCGTTCTCCTCGGCGAGTACCTCGGTCTCGACGTCGAGGTCGGCGAAGCGCCCGTCCAGGCGTGGGAGGTCCGCTGCGGCGAGGGCTCGTTCACGATCCCGGACGTCCTGTTCCAGACGCCGGAGCGGACGTGGCTGACGCACGCGTCGCTGCCCGGCGACGGCGACCTGTACGGCGAGGACGTTTTCGGCAGCGCCTTCTTCCTGCTCACGCGCTACGAGGAGGCGGTCCGCGACGAGCGCGACGAGCACGGGCGGTTCCCGGCGGAGGCGTCGATCCTGGTGCGGGAGGAGGTGATCGAGCGGCCGCTCGTGAACGAGTACGGGGAAGCGCTCTGGCGCCAGCTGCTCGAGCTGGCGCCGCGGCTGGAGCGCCGCCAGCGGACGTTCCGGGTCGTGCCCAGCCACGACGTCGACTACCCGTACTCGACCCTGCGCCAGCGCGTCTCGGCGATCCGGCAAGGGCAGCTCCGCGCGGCGCTGCCCCGCGACCCGTTCGACAGCTTCGACCTGTTGATGGACGAGAGCGAGCGGCGAGGGCTTCGGGCGGCGTTCTACTTCATCCCGGACGACGCGCCGTACTCGCTCGACGAGCCCCGGATCAGGGAGCTGCTGAGGCGGATCCACCTGCGCGGACACGAGATCGGCTACCACGCGAGCTATCACGCCTTCCAGGATGCGGAGCGGACGCAGCGCGAGTTCGAGCGGCTCCTCGCGGTCTGCCGCGCCGAGGGGATCAAGCAGGACCACTGGGGCGGGCGCCACCACTTCCTCCGCTGGGAGCCGGCGACCTGGGCCGCGTGGGAGGAGGCGGGGCTCGCCTACGACTCGACGGTCGGGTTCACGAACCGGCCGGGGTTCCGGGCCGGCGCATGCTTCGAGTACCCCGTGTTCGATCTGCATGCGCGGCGGGAGCTCCGCCTGCACGAGCGGCCGCTCGTCCTCATGGACACCCCCACCCTCGACCGCCAGGAGCTGCCGGACGAGGAGCTCGTGCACCTCATCGACCGGCTGCGCGACCAGTGCCGCCGCTACCGCGGCGACTTCACCGTGCTCTGGCACAACAACTGGCTCGTGACCGAGCGGCAGCGGCGGCTGCTGCGGGCCGCGCTCGAGCGCTGACGTGCTGCGCATCGCCTACTCGGCCGACTACGAGCTCTACCTCGGCGAGAACTTCCTGCCCGAGGTCGAGGTCATGGTCGAGCCGACGCGGGCGCTCCTAGACACGTGCGAGTCGATCGGCGTGCCGATGACGCTCTTCTGCGACGTCGCCTGCCTTTGGCGCTATCGCGAGGACGGCGACGAGGCGTTCCCCGCCGCCGTCGAGGAGCAGCTGCGCGACGCGATCCGGCGCGGCCACGACGTGCAGACGCACCTCCATCCGCACTGGCTGCACGCGCGGCGCGACAACGGCGGCTGGACGGCACCCCTCGCCACCTTCCTCGTCGGATCGCTCGGCGACCCCGCGTCGCTTCTCGCGCAGGCGGCGGAGTACCTGAACGACCTGCTGAGTCCCGTGGATCCGGCGTACTCGTGCGTCGCGTTCCGCGCCGGGAACTACGGGCTCCAGCCGCACCACGAACGCGTCTTCGCAGCGCTGCGGGAGACGGGGTACCGGGTCGACTCGAGCGTCGTCCCGGGGCTCGTGCTCCAGAACGAGGTGAACCGCGTCGACTTCCGTGGCTGGCCGGAGCGCAGCGGCCCGTTGCACGGGGTGTACGAGGTGCCGATCCCGACGGCGCGGTTCGGGCCGGTCGACGCCGTCCGGCGGCGGTTGAACCGGCCTGCGGCGCGAGCTCCGCGCGGCAGGACGATCCAGTCGGCGGCCGGCGCGAAGCCGTCGCTCTCGTCCCGGCTCTTCCGCCTCGATCCGCTCGAGCTCGGGCCGGATCCGCGACGGCTGCAGACGATCACGTCGCGGTACCTTCGTCGCGTGGGCGGGGACGTCGACTTCGCCTTCAGCTGCCATCCGAAGGCGGTCGGCGAGCGGGAGCTGGCGGCGCTAGTCGCCTACCACGAGTGGCTCAGCGGGACCCACGACGTGACGGCCGTCACCTTCCGGGCTCTGGCGCCGGAGGCGTCCGAGTAGGGCCGCGCCGGCGCGCCGGTAGACCGCGAGGTCGGCGCGCGTCGGGATCGCGAGCTCGCGGACCGGCACGCCCGCATGACGCGAGAGCACGACGAGCGCAGCGATCCCGAACGCCGCATAGGCGAGCGACGAGGCGACGGCGGCGCCGAGGACGCCGAAGAACGGGATCAGCGCCAGGTCGAGCGCGATCGTGACGACGGCCGCTCCGCCCTTGACGGCGGAGGCGAGCCCCGGTCGGCCCCGGCCGCGCAGGTCGCCGACGACGAGCGACCCCGTCCCCATGAACCACATGCCGGGCAGGAGGACGAGGAGCGGCACGAGGGCCGGCTCGAAGGCGCGCCCGTAGCCGAAGAGCAGGACGAGCGGCGCGCAGATCGCGTTGACGAGGATCACTCCGAGCGCGAGCAGGCTGTGGTGGCGGAGCGCCCTGGCCGAGGTCTCCGCCGCGGCCGCGTCACCGTCGGAGCGCGCGAGGATCGGCAGCACGCTGATCTGGAACGCGACGCCGAGGTAGGCGACCAGCTCGGCGAGCGTCTGCGCGACCGCGTAGTTGCCGACGCTCGCGAGCGGCGCGAAGAGGCTGAGGATCAGCACGTCGAGGCGGAAGTTGACGAACTGGAAGAAGGCGCCGACCTGCGCCTTCGTCCCGTACCGCACGGAGCGGCGGAAGAGCGTCAGGTCGATGCGCGGACGGCCGTCACGCAGGAGCCGGGCAGTCGCGACGCAGACGACCACGACCGAGCTCGTCGCGGTGGCGATGACGCCGCCCGCGACGCCGAGGCCGAGCGCGACGACGAGGACGACCGCGGCGGCCAGAGACGCCAGCCGCGCGACGACGAGTAGCAGGTTCCAGACCCCGAACTCGAGGCGGCCGCAGAGCTGTCCGGCGGTGGAGTAGTCGAGGAAGGTCAGCGGGACGAGCAGCGCGGCGAGCACCCAGATCATCCCGCCGCGGCCGTGCGCGAACGCAGTGGCGATCGGGCCGTGCAGGAGCAGAAACAGCGGCACGAAGACGACTGCGAGCACGCCGCCGTAGGCGAGCGTGTTGCCGAGCAGCCCGCGCTGCGGCGTTTCCGGGCGGCCTGCGTAGTACTGCACCGCGACCTGGAGGCCCCCGCCGGCGAGCGCGAGGGCGATCGTCGTGATCACGACCATGATCGCGAGGAGCCCCCGGTCCGACGGCCCCAGCGCTCGCGCCAGGATGATCGCCGAGAAGAACGCGACCCCGAAGCCGACCGCCTGCCCGGCGACGTTCAGCCCGACTGCGCGCGCCAGCATGTGTCCGGCGCTCGGCGTCGCCGAGGCCTCCCCCGAACTCCTCCCCACGTACACGTCGTAGTCGCGAACTAGCCGTTTGGCAAGCCCGCCGGGCCCGTCAGTACAGTCAGGCGCGATGCCGGCGCCGCTCAAGCGAACCCTCCGCCGCGCCTACGACGCCGCGGCACGCGCGTACCTGACGCCGCTGCTCCGCCACGAGCAGCGCGAACCGCCCGTCGACGGCGTCGGCGAGTACCTGTTCCAGTTCGAGTTCGCGCTGCGGGCGGTTGCGCGGCACGCGCCGAAGGAGCTGGTCGACGTCGGCTCGGGGCTCAGCTCGTGGCCGCACCTGGTCGCGGAGACGGGCGTCCGGGTGACTGCGACCGACGAGATGCGCAGCTACTGGGGGTCGATGTTCAACCGCCATTACCACGTGATCCCCGACGACATCACGAACACGCGGCTCGACAAGCAGTTCGACATGGTCACGTGCCTCGGGGTGCTGACGACGATTGCGGACGACCGCCCTGCCGTGCGGAACCTGTTCCGGCTGGTCAAGCCGGGCGGATACATCGTCGCGACGTTCGCGTACAGCGAGACCCGCCCTGTTCCGAACGTCTACGTCCTCCCCGGAGCCGGCTACGGCCAGGACCTGCGCTACATCTGCCGCATGTTCTCCCGCGAGGAGATCGACGCCTGGCTGGAGGAGAACGGCGGCGAGATCGAGCTGCAGGAGTACTACCGCGTCTTCACCGGTGAGCTCTGGACGTTCGGCGAGCGGCTGCACCCGCCGGTCCGCGTCGGGCCCGACGAGCTCCACCAGTACACCGCGATCTCAATCCGGAAGACGTCCTAGCGGATCACGGTCGCGTGCAGCAGGCCCTCGGAGCCGCGCGACGAGATGACGCGGGCCGGGATCCCCGCCACGACGGCGTCGGCGGGCACGTCCGTGGTGACGACCGCGTTGGCGCCCACCGCGGCTCCGTCGCCGACCCTGATCGCGCCGTAGAGCTTGGCTCCGGGCCCGAGGTAGACGTCGTTCCCGATCACGGGCGCCTGCTCGTCGAGCTCGCCGATGACGACTCCGGGATGGATGCGGCAGTTGCGGCCCACACGCGCCCGGCCGTTGACCACGATGCTGCCGTAGTGCGCCAGCGACAGCCCCGGGCCGAAGACGTTGCGGGGAATCACGAAGCCGAGCCGGATCGCCCGCCGGCGTAGGCGCGTTCGCTCGACCAGCCACCACAGGCGGCCGGCGGGGTCGCGCCGGCAGTTCTCGAGATACTCGACGCGGCGCAGGAGCCGCTGGAAGCGGAGCTCCGGCGAGCGCCAGCCGTCTCGCGGGCGATACCGCACGATCCCGTGCGCGCACGCGTCGGCCTCCAGGAAACGGCGGTAGTCCTCCCTGCTCCTGATCGACTGCGGGACGGGCAGCGTGCTCACGGCCACGCTCTCGTTGTAGGTCTACCGCGCAATGCTGGCAATCCCCCGCCGCTCGCCGAGGACGCGTTCGAAGAACGCCAGCCGAGCGGTCTCCTTCGCCCGCCACGAGAGGCGCGGCTCGAGCTCCTCGCGAGGCGCCCGGCGGCCCCGAATGCGCTCGATGAACGCCTGCACCTGCTCGACCGCCTCGTACCGCGCGAGGTACCAGGGCAGCTCGCCGGGGAAGTCGGTGTCCTCGTAGCCGATCACCGTCGGGACACCCGCGAGCAGGTACTCGCGCACCTTCAGCGGGCAGCCCTCGCGCAGGCCCGCGCGCTCCATCGCAAGGCTGCCGAAAGCGACGTCGGCCCGGCCGAGCGCCGCCCAGTAGTCGGCGCCGCGCAGCGTCCCCGCAACGGTCACGTTGGCGGGCGGATCCTCCACCCGCGGTCCGAGCAGCTCGAAGTCGACCTCGGGCAGCCGACGCGCAAGCTCCAGGAGGCGGTCGACGCCGTGCCAGGCGTTCGCGGGGGAGCCGGCGAAGACAGCGCGTGGGCGGGGGCCGTCCGGAGCCGGCAGCGAGGGCACCGCGTCGGCATCGGCGCCGTTGGCGATCACGGCCTTCGGCTCCGGAAATCGGAGCGCCAGCTCGCGGGTCACGCAGCAGATGCCGGCCGCACCCGAGGCGACGAAGCGGGCGTTTGCAGCGTCGTAGAGCCGCACCTGCGGCCCGCGCAGCCGGGCCTCGCTCGCGTGGTCGCTGTTCAGCTCGACGATCGTCGGGACGCTGCGGACGAGCCGCCAGACCGCGGGGAGAAAGAGGTCGTACCGCGTGTAGAGGAGATCCGGGCGGAGGCGGCGGACCGCGGCGACGGCCGGGCCGGTCTCACTGCGTCTGTGTCCCGGCCGGATCGAGACGAGCTCGACGTCGTGGCCTCCCTCCCGCCACAGCCGGGCCTGGGCATCGACCTTGCGGGCGACCCCGTCGCCGGCGGCCAGGTCCCAGTAGCAGAGGAAGGCGATCTTCATGCGGCCTCCGTATAACTCACTCGATGCCCGCGGCCGCTCCCGAGCCCGCCCGCCTCCGTGTCGTGCAGTTCGTGCCCTCGCTCTGGCACGGCGGTGCGGAGCTGGTCGCGTCCAGCCTGTCGCTTGCCCTTCGCGACCGGGTCGAGCGGCTCGCGATCGCGTCGTCCGGCGGTGAGCCCCACGGCGAGCGGCTTCGCGCAGCCGGAATCCCGCTGGAGATCGTCCCGCGCCCGTGGGCACGGCCGCTGCCCCTGTTCCGCTCGGCTCGCGCGCTCGCGCGCTTCCTGCGGCGCGAACGGCCGCACGTCGTGCACGCCCACAACCCGGGCGCGAGCGCGGCGGCGGCGCTGGCGCGGCTGCTCGCGCGGCTGCCGGAGCTCGCGATCGTCGCGACCTATCACGGCGTCCCCACGGCTCGGGTCGGGCGCGCGATGCGCGCCTTCGCGCTCTCGTCCGACCTCGTCGTCGGCGTGACGCCGAGCGCGACCCGAGCGCTCGTGGACGGCGGATTGCCGCGCGCGCGGGCGGCGACGATCTTCAACGCGGTCGACGTGGAGCCGCGCCGGCCGGCGTCCGAAGTGCGCGCCGACTTCGGCGTTCCCGACGGCGTCCCGCTCGTCGTCAGCGTCGGCCGGTACATGGAGGAGAAGAACCAGGCGCTGCTGGTCGACGCGCTCGCCCGGCTGCAGCGACCCGTGCGGACGCTCCTCGTCGGATACGGGCCGCTCAGGGACACGCTGCACGAGCAGATCGTCGCGAGCGGCCTCGACGGGGAGTGCGTCCTGACCGGCGAGCGCAGCGACGTCCCGGACCTGATCGCCGCCGCGGACGTCTTCGTCCTCAGCTCGGACCGGGAGGCCCTGCCGCTCGTCGTTCTCGAGGCGATGTCGCTCGGGACGCCGGTCGTCTCCACGGCGGTCGGCGGCGTTCCGGACGTGATCGCGGACGGGAGCAGCGGCCTGCTCGTGCCGATCGGTGACGCGGCGGCGCTCGCGGCGGCGATCGGCCGGCTGCTCGACGAGCCCGAGCTCGCGGAGCGGGTTGCCACCACCGGCAAGACGTTCGTCGACGAGCACTGCTCGTTTCCGGCGATGGTCGCGGCCTACCTCGAGGTGTACAGAGACGCGATCGAGCGCCGCGCCGGGCGCAGACCCTCGACGTAGAGCCGGTGCAGCAGCCGGGAGCGCTTCAGCCGGCGGCGCGCAAGGACTGACCCGACGCGCGCCGCGACGACGGCATGGCCGGCCGGAGTCCGGGCGAGCCCGAGGCCCTGGTAGAGCGGCTCCAGCCGGTCGGCGAGCTGGAGCTTGTACTCCTCTCCTCCGCCGAGGAACTCGATCCGCTCGATGCCCTCCTCGGCCGCCCGGCTGCAGAGCTCGAGCGTGCAGACGAGCCCGGGCGACCACTGCGCGTACGCGGGATCGAAGGCCAGACGGTGCGAGTACAGGCGGTCCGCGACGACGAGGAAGCAGTTGTAGGCGATCACGCGCCCGTCGAGCGAGAGGGTCAGGATCTGGGCGGTTCCCGCGAGCGCCCGGTACGCCTCGCGCTGGGCCTCCCGCACCTCGGGGAGGCCGACGCCGGATGTGTCGCGCCGCCCGTGCCAGCGCAGCTCGTGGATGCGGAAGGTCTCTTCGAGCGCCGCCGAGACGGCGTCGGGCTCGGTCGCGACCGCGAACTCGAGCCGGCCGAGCTCGCCGAGGCGGCGGCGCTTGCGCCGGTGTGTCTGGCGCGTCTTGGTCGACGCCTTGTCGGCGTAGACGGTCTCCCAGTCGCCGCCGAGGTCGAGCACGGGCGCCTCGACGCGCTCGATCAGCCTGAGCCCGGGTTGCGGCTCGAGCCGGCTGCCGGCCGGCATGCCGAAGAGATCGGCGTAGTCGAACTCGCCGCCCGTCGCCTCGCCGAGGATGGTCTCGGCGGTCGCCCCGTTATCGCCGCGGGCGAGGAGCAGGTCGGCGAGATGCGCATCGTCCCCGCCGATGAACCGCGCCACGCGCAGCCCTCGGACGCGCTGCACGTCGAGCGGCAGCGCGGCGACCAGGCGCCCGTCCCGCCGGGCGACGAACACGCGCGGCTCCGCGGTAAGCGGCCACGTGGCCCGGAGCCAGCCGTGGAGCAGGAACGGCGACGGGCGCGGGCTCGCCCGGACGAGGTCGTCCCACTCGGCCGCGAGCCTGTCGAACCCCTCGAGCGTCGCCACCGTCTCGACGGCGACCGTCATGTCCGGGAGAGCAGGTTCCCGAACGACTCGGCGAGCAGCGGCGCGAACCGCTGCGGGATCGTCCCGTCGGTGAGCGCGTAGGGCCGGAGGGTGTACAGGAGCGCCTCGAGCTCGTCGCGCCGCACGGGCGTCAGCTCGAGCCGCTCGAGCAGCCGCTCCAGCTGCCACAGCGTCGCGCCCTCGAGCGACGTCAGCGGAACCTCGTCGGCCGTGAAGAGCCCGTTCCAGACTTCGATCGCGACGTCCGCGCCCACGGCGCGGTTCCGGGCGGCGTCGACGGCGAACGCCCGCAGCCGGTACTGCCCGTCGACGAGCCTCGTCGTGTCCCAGGAGCAGGCGTACGGCGTCACGGACGTGGTCGCGACCTCGGCCCAGTCGAGGCCGTCGCGCGACCACTCGAAGCCCACAGCCGCCACGCCGGAGCCGGCGTCGGTCGCCACCGCGCGCAGGCGCACGATCCCGCCGACCGTGAGCCCGGAGGTGGGCTCCTCCAGCTGCACCACGGGCGCCGTGTTGTCGACGCACCGCTCGTGGACGATTCGCGAGACGTCCATCCCGCCGCCGACGTCCTGCGCGACGGCGCGGAGGTCGTACACGCCGTCCGCGAGCTGCTCGGTGGCGACGCCGGTCTCGAACGGCGCCCTCGCGGCGGAGCCGACCTGCCGCCACTCGAACGTTCCGGCTGCTGCGGCGTGGAACGCGACACCGGTCGTACGCCCCGGGTCGCGCACGTGCGCCCGCAGCGTGATCGTCCCGGCGAGGTACTCGCCGGGATCCTCGAGGACGATCGCGGCCTGCGGCGTTCTCGGCCGCGGGGCGACGGCGAAATGCACGGCCGGCCGCTCGTTTGCGACGAGCACCGGGATCTCGGCCTGCGGGCCGTTCGCGAGGACCACGCTGCGCCTGAGGAAGCGCCGCAGGGGCTGGTACTCCTCCTGCGAGGCTGCGACGCGCTGGAGCAGCCCGAGGGCGAGCCCGGCGCCGAGCCACACGGCGGTGTTGTTCGTGAAGTCGCCCGAGAACTGCGCGTTCACGACGGCGGCGCCGAGGAAGGCGAGCACGAGCGCGGCCTGGTCGCGATCCCGATCCCTGGAAAGCGCCCACGCGCGGCCGGCGTAGAAGAACCCGAAACCGATCACGCCCGCGACGAGGAAGAGCCCGAGGATCCCGTACTCCGCGGCCGCCTCGAGGAAGATGTTGTGCGGGTAGATGCCCTCCGGGCTGACGCTCGCGAACCCGCCGGTGCCGAGGCCGAGGAGCGGATGGTCGCCGAACGCGTGCCACGCCTTGCTCCAGAGCTGGTACCGGCCGTTCGAGAGGTCTCCGCCGCCGACGTCCTCGCCGTTCTGCCCGACGAGCACCGACAGCGACCTGGAGATGTTCTGGCCCGGGACGAGCTGCGGGATGATCACCGCGGAGACGAGGAGCGCCGCGCCGAGCAGGAGCAGACGGCGCCGGCTGACGCGGTCGCCGAGGGTCAGGACGAGCAGGATCAAGAGCCCTGCCGCAAGGCCGACGACGGGCCCGCGCGAGCCCGCGCCGATGAAGGCGACGGCCAGGATCGGGATCACCGCCAGGGCCGCGGTCCGCGGCCAGGCCCGACGCGCGGCGAGCAGCACGAAGATCGCGAGCAGGAGACCGGTCGCGGCGCCGCGGGCGAGCGCGATCGGGCCCGCCTCCGCGTAGAGCGCGAGCCGGCCCGGCAGGACGTCGGTCGCTTCGCCTGCGAGCAGCTTGCGGAGGATGACGAGCGACCCGAGCGCCAGCGTCGCCAGCGAGAGCCCGAGCCAGAGGTTGACGTGGCGTCGGACGCGGCCGACGACGACGCCGCCGACGAGGAACATGACGCTCTCGGCGAGGAAGATCTGGAGCTTGTAGCTGCCGTACTTCTGGTCGGCGGAGGACCCGAGCCGCGCGAGCATCAGAACGGCGAGCGCCAGCGTCATCAGGACGGGCGGCGTGAGCAGGACCCTGACCGGGAGGACGTGCTCGTCCCGGAGCAGCGCGAGGAGCAGGCTCAGGCCCAGCCAGCCGACGAGGAAGTACTCGGTCGTCCCGGACGGGACGGCGTTGCCCGCGAGGCCGAGGATCACCCCCGGCAGGGCCCAGAGCCCGAGCGGGTAGGCGACCGAGCGGTAGGCGAGGACCGTCACCGCGACGACGAGGCACAGCCCGATCGCGAGCTGCGGACGCAAGAGGGTCGGGAACGCGACGAGCGGCCCGATCAGGGCCGCTCCGCCGAGCCCGATGCGAGCGCGGGCAGTCATGCGGGAACGGTGTCCATCACGTCGATGCGACCCTCGGTGCGCGTCGGGTAATAGGTCTCGTCGATCATCTGCTGGCTGAGCACGATCGTCCCGACGATCGGGGTCGGGCTGTGCCGGAGGTTGGCGGCGGCGGACGGCAGGTCGGAGCGGTTCGTGACGCCGACACGGGCGACGAGGACGACGCCGTCGGAGACCGAGGCGAGGATCGAGGCGTCGGCGAGGTGCGCGACCGGGGGCGAGTCGACGATGATCAGGCTGTGCCGGTCGCGGAGCTCGGCGACGACGTCGCGCATGCGGCCGCTCGCGAGCAGGCTCGGCGGGTTGGGCGGGGTCGGGCCGGCCGGCAGGAGCGCGAGGCCCGGCACGATCTCGATCACGGCCTCGTCCAGCTCCGAGGTGCCGACGATCACGCTCGTCAGGCCCGCGAGCCTCCGCGCGCCGAACTGGGTGGACAGCCGGTTCGTCCGGACGTCGCCGTCGACGAGCAGCACGCTCATCCCGCCGCGGACCGCCGCGTAGGCAAGGCCCTCGACGGATGACGTCTTCCCCTCGCCGGGGTTGAAGCTCGTGAACGTCAGGACCTGCATCCGGTGGTCGAGCGAGAGGAACGCGAGGTTGGCGCGGAGCACGTCGTACGCCTCGGAGAGGACGCCGTCCTCGAGCGCGTAGCGGCGGCGCAGCGGGATCGTCGCGAGCGCCGGCGCGTCGAGCAGCTCCTCCGCCTCCTCCGGTGAGCGCAGCGCGCGGTCGATCCTGCTGCGCAGCCAGGCCAGGATGAGCCCGAAGAGCAGGCCGAGCATGACGCCGGCGGCGATGTTCAGGACCGGGCGCGGGCGGATCGGCGCCGACGACGCCGTCGGCGGCGCGCTCAGGCTGACGCTCCCGCTCTGGCGGACGGAGTCGCCGACGATCGAGGCGAGCTGGTCGGTCAGCGCCGCGCGGGCGAGCACGTCCGACTTGATCTTCTCGGCGTTGCCGCCGGTCTTCGTCAGCTGGTCGATCTCGTTGCTGATCCGCGTGATCTGGGCCTGGATCTCGAGCGCCTGGTGGTTGTTCCGCAGCACCGCGTCGCGACGAACGACGGTCAGAAACGCGCCGGCGAGGTCGGTTGCGAGCAGCGTTGCGCCCTTTGCCGACGGCCCCTCGACCGTCATCCGCACGAGCGTCGTGTTCTCGATCGCGCTTGCCTTGATCCGCTCCTCGAGCTCCTGGATCGTGAACCGCCCCTTCGCGACGCGAGGGCGGATCTTCGCGAGGAAGCTCCGGTCGGTGATCAACGTCGCGTAGGTCTTGGCGAGCGCCTGGCTCGCCTGCTCGTTCTGGAAGCTGTCGGTCGTCTGTGTGACGGCGGCGCTGACCTGGAAGATCGCGCTCGCGGCGTAGACGCGCCCGGAGATCGCCGTCACGAACGCCGCCAGGACGACGCAGACGACGAGGCTGGCCGCGATCAGCCACTTGCCGCGCCAGAGAATCGTCCCGATCTTCTGCTCGTGCATGGCGGTGTTCGCGCGAGTCCGTCGCGGGACGGCTACGCGCGCTCCTTGAGGGCTGGGAAGAGGATGACGTCGCGGATGGTGTCCCGGCCCGTGAGGACCATCGCCAACCGGTCGATGCCCAGGCCCAGACCTCCCGTCGGCGGCATCCCGTATGCCAGCGCCTCGACGTAGTCCGGATCTCCCTGCTCCCCACCCACGAGCTTCGCCTGCTCGGCGAAGCGTGCTGCCTGCGTCTCCGGGTCGTTGATCTCGGAGAACGCGTTTCCGAGCTCCATCCCGCCGACGAAGTACTCGAACCGCTCGGTCAGGGTCGCGTCGTCGTCCGTCTCGCGCGCGAAGGGCGAGAGCTCGACCGGATAGTCGTGGACAATCGTCGGCGCGATCAACTCGGGCTCCACGAAATGCGAGAAGGCGTGGTCGACGAGCTGCGCCCAGGTCTTGTCCTGCCGCGTGTCGACCCCGCGCTCGGTGAGCCGCGCCCGTAGCTCCTGCTCGTCACGTGTCCAGAGTTCACGCTCCTCCAGGGTCTCGACGAAGCGGACTCGCCGCCACTCCGGGCCGAGATCGATCTCGTGCCCTCGGAACGAGACCGTCGTCGCGCCCAGGGTTTCGTGGGCGGCTGTCCGGACGAGTTCTTCGACGCGGGACATCGTGTCCCTGTAATCGGCATACGCCTCGTACCACTCAAGCATGGTGAATTCGGGCTGGTGCTTGTACGACACGCTTTCGTTGCGAAAGTCCTTGCCGATCTCGTACACGCGCTCGAGCCCGCCGACGATCAGCCGCTTCAGGTAGAGCTCAGTCGCGATACGCAGGTACATGTCGCGGTCGAGCTCGTTCGAGCGCGTGACGAACGGCTCGGCGAAGGCGCCGCCGTAGCGCGGCTGGAGGATCGGCGTCTCCACCTCGACGAAGCCGTGCGAGTCGAGGTAGCGCCGGACGGCGGTGACGAGGCGGGCCCTGATCTGGAAGTCGGCGCGCGTCTCCTCGTTCGTCAACAGGTCGAGGTAGCGCTGCCGGTAGCGCGTCTCCGGATCGGTGACGCCGTGGAACGTGTCCGGCAGCGGCCGCCGGATCTTCGCGAGCAGCTGGAGCTCCTGGACGGCAACGCTCGGCTCGCCGCGGCGGCTCTTCGCCGGCCGGCCGGTGAGGCCGATCACGTCGCCGAGGTCGAGGTCGAGCTCCCCGACCTCGTCCGGTCTGACGATCAGCTGAATCCGCCCGGAGCGGTCGACGAGGTCGAGGAACACGAGTTTCCCCAGATCCCGCCGCGCCATCACCCGCCCGGCGAGCCGGAAGCGCTGTTCACTCTCCGCACCGGCCTCGAGCTGTTCGGCCGCGGCACGAACCGCCGCAACTTCGGTCCGATCCTCGAACCGCTTCGGGAGATCGCGCACCGCGCGAACTCTATGGCGCGACGGCGGAGGCGGGCTTTGCCCGCCGGGGCATCGCTACGGCACTCGACCGAAGAAAGTCATGGCGCGAACGCGCCGACTTTCTTCGGGGGCGGCCGTCAGGCTGCCTTGATGTCGAGGATCTTGAATTTCAGCGATCCGCGCGGGGCGGCGACCTCGACGACCTCGCCCTTCTTGCGGCCGAGGATCGCCTTGCCGACCGGGGACTCGTTCGAGAGCTTCTGCTCGGCCGGGTTCGCCTCCGCGGAGCCGACGATCTTGTACTCGACCGTCTTGCCCGCCGCCATGTCGCGCAGCTTGACCTTCGAGCCGACCGAGACGACGTCCTTCGCGACGTCCTTCTTCTCGATCACGCGCGCGGACAGGAGCCGCTCCTCGAGCATTGCGATCCGGTGCTCGAGCAGCGCCTGCTCGTTTTTCGCGTCGTCGTACTCGGAGTTCTCGGCGATGTCGCCGAATTCCCTCGCGATCCGGATGCGGTCGGCCACCTCCCGCCGCTTCTCGGTGGAGAGATGCTCGATCTCCTGCTTCAGCTTCTCGTAGCCCTCTCGTGTGAGGACGATTTCCTTGGCCACCACTACCTCCGAAAAGAACGCGCGGCGCCACGGCGCCGTCGCGGGGGTCGGAATGGTACCCCGGTTCGCGCCCGATCGCAAGAGTCCGTCAAAGCTACGATTTGCCCTGCATTTTGAGTCCTGATCTGCGTTCGTCCTGGTGGATCGGGCCCGTTGAGGTGCCGACCCGCGTCGTCCTCGCCCCGATGGCGGGCGTCAGCGTGCAGGCGTTCCGCCGCCAGGGCCGCCGGTTCGGCGCCGGGCTCGTCTGCTCCGAGATGGTCAGCTGCGCCGGCCTCCACCACGGGAACGAGCGGACGCTCGGCTACCTGCGGATCGCAGCCGACGAGCACCCGCTGGCGGTGCAGATCTTCGGCTCGGAGCCGCCGCTGATGGCCGAAGCGGCCCGCATGGTCGAGGACGCCGGAGCCGACGTGGTCGATATCAACTTCGGCTGTCCCGTCCGGAAGGTGACGAAGACGGGCGCGGGCGCCACCCTGCTCGAGGACCCGGAACGTGCATGCAGGATCGTCGAGGCGGTTGCGGAGGCGGTCGACGTGCCGGTCTCGGTGAAGATGCGCCGCGGCCTCGAAAACGGCTCGCGCGCCTGCCTCGACATCGGGCCGCGGCTCGTCGAGGCCGGAGCCGAGACGCTCACGCTGCACCCGCGCTCGGCCAAGCAGATGTACACCGGCACGGCGGATCACTCGCTGACCGCAGAGCTGGTCGACCTGCTCGGCCCGAAGACGCCCGTGATCGCGTGCGGGGACATCACGTCACGCGCGCGCGCCCAGGCCGTGCTCGCAACGACGGGCGCCGCCGCGGTCATGATCGGTCGCGGTGCCCAGGGGAACCCGTGGGTGCTGCGCGAGATCCTCGGGGCCGACACCGCCGAACCGAGCCGCGAGGAGGTCGTCGCCGAGCTCGTCCTCTTCATCCGGGAGACGGTCCGCGAGATGGGCGAGCGCCGCGCGTCCGGGTTCCTGAAGAAGTTCTACGGCTGGTATCTCGGTCGCGGCCGCTTCCCGCGTCCGTTCAAGCAGGAGGTGGTCGTGCTCGAGACGACGGACGAGGTGATCGAGCGGCTCTTCGCTGCCGCCCCGGGCGCTGCCGAGGTGCTCGAGCGGCTGGAGGCGGAGCAGCCCGAGACTGACGACGTCCTGCTCGACCTGCCGATCTCGATCTACGGCGGCGGTTAGCCTGCCTAGGTCGAGCGATTGACACCTGGCAGCCGCCGCCTACGGTGAGAGCGGGCGGCAATGGCAGGCGCACCTTTTTACCGACCGGTCGTACTGTGCTACCACGCAGCGTCGCCGTCGTGGCAGCACGTGCTCTCGACAGGGCCCGCTCTGATCGAGCGCCAGGTGACGAGCCTGCTCCGGAGCGGTTACCGCCCTGCGAGCGCAGCCGAGGTGGCGGCGCACCCGAAGGAGCGACTCCTGCACGTGACCTTCGACGACGCCTACCGGAGCGTGGTCGACGCCGTCGACGTGCTGGAGCGCCTGGGCGTGCCCTCGAGCGTCTACGTCTGCAGCGATTTCGCCACCGGCCGCCCAATCCCGGTGCCCGAGCTCGCGGGCGAGGCTATGGCGCTGCCGGAGCAGCTCGAGACGATGACGTGGGGTGAGCTGCGTGAGCTCGCGCTGCGGGGTGTCGAGATCGGCTCGCACACCGTGTCGCACCCGCACCTGCCGACCTTGACGCGGGCCGAGATCCGCCGGGAGCTCGTGGAGTCGCGCCGCCGGATCGAGGACGAGCTCGGCCGACCGTGCCGCGCGCTCGCGTACCCCTACGGCGAGCACGACGCGCGCTGCCGGGAGGAGGCGCGGGTCGCAGGGTATGACCTCGCGCTTGCGGTGCCGCGCTTCAGGGCCGCCGCCGCCGAGCTTCGGTTCGATCCCTTCGCGATTCCGCGCGTCGGGCTCTTCCGGAACAGCAGCCGGGTTCGCACCGTCCTGAAGGCGTCGCTTCTGACGCGGCGGCTGGCCGCAATCGGCACCGGCCCATCGCTGGCGGTCGAGCCGGCGCCCGCCTGAGAGCTACAGCTTCCGCGCGGCCGCGAGCGCCCGAGCCACGAGCGGCCCCGGATCGGCTGCTCGAAAGTACGGGTGCGCGACTCGCCGCCGTGGGCGCAGAAGCGCGGCGGCCACGCCGAGGCGCCCGCCGCGGAGCGCCGCGAGCAAGT
>DATENZ010000005.1:0-4024 GCA_035274625.1 Gaiellaceae bacterium | reverse complement strand
GTGGGCATCGCTGATCGCCGCGCCCTGGGCTGTCTGCGCGGCGAGCTCGAGAATGTTCAGCGCGGAGCGCGCGTCGCCGCCGGCCCGGCGGGCGATCTGCTCCCGCAGCTCGGGCGTGAGCGAGGCGTCGAGTGCCGACTCGCCGCGCTCGACCACCCGCTCGAGCTCGGGAATCTCGAGCGGGTAGAGCTCGTAGAGCTGCACCCGGCTGAGGAGGGCGGAGTTGACCTCGAAGTACGGGTTCTCCGTCGTCGCGCCGATCAACGTGACGAGGCCCTCCTCGACGGCGGGGAGCAGGGCGTCCTGCTGTGCCTTGTTGAACCGGTGGATCTCGTCGAGGAAGAGGATCGTCCGCTGCCCCTGCGTGCCGAGGCGCTCGCGGGCGCGCGCGAGCACGGCGCGGACGTCGTTGACCGAGGCGGAGACCGCCGAGAGCTCCTCGAAGGCGGCGCCGGTCGTCGCGGCGACGATCCGGGCGAGCGTGGTCTTCCCGCTGCCCGGCGGGCCGTAGAAGATCGCCGAGCCGACGCGGTCCTCCGCGATCGCCGTCCGCAGCGCCGATCCCTCGCCGAGGACGTGCTTCTGGCCGACGAAGTCGGCGAGCGTCGCCGGCCGGAGCCGAAGTGCGAGCGGCGCGCCCTCGGGCAGGCGCCGCGCGGCTGCGTCCGAGAACAGGTCGCTCATCGCTGAAAGTATGCTCAGCCGGTGTCGAGGAACGAGCAAACCGGCCTGGCAGACGAGTTCGCGCCCATCCTTCCGGGGGCCGGCGCGAACGACTACGAGCGCTATCTGCGCACCCAGGAGCTGCTCGCGCTGCAGAAGGAACCGGCTGAGCGGGCCCACCACGACGAGCTGCTGTTCCAGTGCACGCACCAGGCCTCCGAGCTCTGGCTGAAGCTGGCGGCGGAGGAGCTGGAGCTCGCAACGGAGCACCTCGGCCGCGGCGAGATCGCGCCGGCGCTGCGGTTGCTCCGTCGGGTCGCGCTCTGCTTCCGGCTGACGACCCACGCTCTCGACATGCTCGAGCTGATGTCCCCCTGGGAGTACACCGCCGACGTGAGGCCCGTGCTCGGCCACGGGAGCGGCTTCGACTCGCCGGGGTGGAACCGCGTCCGTCACGCCGCGCCCGAGCTCGGCCAGGCGTTTCACGAGCTACGTCGCGGGCAGGGGCTGTCGCTGCTCGAGGTGTACACGCGTGGACGCGAGCACGAGGATCTGTACCAGCTGGCCGAGGCGCTCACGGAGGTCGACGAGTGGGCGACGACGTGGCGCGCCCGCCACTTCATGGTCGTCGAGCGGATCATCGGCGGCCACGTCGTCGGCACGCAGGGGACGCCCGTGGAGCTGCTCGGCAAGCTGATCGAGCGGAAGCTCTACCCCGAGCTCTGGAAGGTGCGCACGGAACTGACGAACCACGCGATCGGGGGGAACGGCTGAGCACCGACGCGGCGTCGCTCTGGAGCGGCGCCGCCTACGAGCGCGTCGCCGACCTGCTCGGCCCGGTGCACGAGCGCGTGGTCGACGTGCTTGCGATCCAGCCGGGCGAGCGAGTGCTGGACATCGGCACGGGCACGGGCGCCGTCGCGATTCGCGCGGCACGGGCCGGCGCCGAGGTGGTCGGCCTCGACGTCGCGGCACACCAGATCGCAAAGGCGCGGACGGCGGTGGCCGACGCAGGCGTCGACGTCGAGCTCGTGGAGGGCGACTGCCAGGAGATGGCTTTTGCGGACGCGCGGTTCGACGTCGTCGCGTCGGTCTTCGGGTTCATCTTCGCGCCCGACCACACCCGGTCCGGAGCGGAAGCCGGGCGTGTCTGCCGGTCGGGCGGCCGGCTGGCGCTGACGGCGTGGACCTACGACGAGTTCTCGTTCGTCGGCGATCGCCTCGGCCGTCCGTATCCACCTGGCGACGACGCGCGGGAGTGGTCGAACGAGGCGCACGCGCGCGAGCGGCTGCCGGACTTCGATCTGCGGTTCGAGGCCGGAGAGTGGGTCGTGGAGGAGGAGTCCGCGGACGCGCTCTGGGCGCTCTTCTCCGAGAGCGTGCCGCCGATCAAGCTGTGGCTCGAGCAGGTGGGTCCGGCGGAGCGGGAAGAGGCGAAGCGAGCGTACTGCGCGGTGTTTCCCGACGGGGTCCTCCGCCGCGACTACGTGCTCATCCTCGGCACGAAGAGGTGAGCCTCCGGGACGAGACGGTGCGGCTGCTGCAGGAGCTGATCCGGCTCGACACCGTCAACCCGCCGGGCAACGAGACGCAGGCCGCGGAGCTGCTCCGCGGCTACCTGGAGCCCGCCGGCGTCGAGTGCGAGCTGTACGCGCGCGTTCCCGAGCGGGCGAACCTCGTTGCGCGCATTCCCGGTCGCGGCGACGGGCCGCGGCTGCTCCTCCTCTCGCACACGGACACCGTTCTGGCCGATCCGGCGGAGTGGTCAGTCGACCCGTGGTCGGGCGAGCTTCGCGACGGGCACGTCTGGGGCCGCGGCGCGCTCGACATGAAGGGCCAGGTGGCCGCGAGTGCGGTGACGATCGCGTCGCTCGCGCGCGAGGGCTTCCGGCCGGCCGGCGACCTGATCTTCGCCGCCACCGCCGACGAGGAGCTCGGCGAGGGGGTCGACTACGGCCTGTCGTGGCTCTGCCGGGAGCACCCGGAGGCGGCGCGCTGCGAGTACGCGCTGAACGAGGGCGCCGGTGACCGGGTGGAGCTCGGCGGCCGCGTGCTCTACCTCTGCTCGTCGGCCGAGAAGCGCAGCTCGCCGTTCGTGCTCAACGTGCGCGGGCGCAGCGGGCACGGGTCGATGCCGGGGATCGCCGACAACGCGCTCGTCAAGGCCTCGCGGCTGATCGCGCGGCTCGGCGAGTTCCGGGTCGAGCCGCGCTTGACGCCCGAGACGGAAGGCCTCCTGCGGGCGTTCGCCGACGAGGTTCCGGCGCCCGACGATGCGCTCTCGGTCGCGGGCGCGGTCGACCCCGTTGCGGCGGAGATGATCGAGCCGCTGCTCGGGCTGACGGTCTCGCCGACGATGATCGAGGCGTCGCAGAAGCGCAACGTGATCCCGGGCCGGTGCGAGGTGACGGTCGACTGTCGCTTGCTGCCGGGGCAGACGGAGGCCGAGGTCGAAGCGGTGCTGCGGGAATGGCTGGGCGCGGGCGACTACGAGCTCGAGTGGCGGGACGGACAGGGCGGGACTCGGTCGCCTCTCGACACGCCGCTCTGGTCGGCGATCGAGGCGTTCGTCGAGCAACTGGAGCCCGGTGCGCGCCTCGCCCCGATCTGCGTCGCCGGCTTCACCGATTCGCACTGGCTGCGCGAGGCGTTCGGAACCGTTGCGTACGGCTTCTTCCCGCTGAAGGCGATGAGCCCCGAGCTCGCCGCGCGGCTGGTGCACTCCGCGGACGAGCGGGTGCCCGTCGAGGACCTCGAGCTCGGCGTGGACTTCTTGCGCTTCGCCGCGCAATTGGTCGGTCGCTAGGCTCTTCCCATGGCCGACAAGAAGATCCGTCTGGGCGGGATGGCACTCCAGAACGGAGTGCTCGTCCACGGGCCGAGCGCGTGGGCCGTTGCCGTCCGCACGGACGAGGGCGAGCTGAAGGTCGTCTCCGGCGTAAAGCGCGTGCGGGGTGCGCAGGTGACGAATCCGCTGATCCGTGGCCCGGCTCGGCTGGCGGACGGGTTCCTGCTGCTACCCAGGATCAAGCGTGCGTGCCCCGAGGTGCGCTTCGCGTTCGAGCGGCCGGTCGTCGGGTTCGCGCTCGTTCTCAGTGCGGCCGCGGCGAAGGTGCTGCGCAGCTCGCCGCGCCTCGGGCCGGCCGCCAAGGAGCTCCTCAGCGGAGGCATCTCGCTGCTCCCCGCGACGCTTGCGCTCCGCGGCTCGGAGCTCGCCGCCTACCACGGGGCCGAGCACATCTCGATCGGGACGTACGAGCACGGCGAGGCGCGCGGCAAGGAGCACGAGCGCTGCGGTTCGCATCTGATCGGGCCGCTGCTCGTCACCTCTGCGGCGGGTGCTGCGCTCGCGGCGAGGGCG
>DATENZ010000004.1:0-20185 GCA_035274625.1 Gaiellaceae bacterium | reverse complement strand
ACTGCGTTACTGTCCCGCGCGTCAGATCCGGTAGGCCTTCGGGCTCGCCGGATCTGGCATTTTTTGTGCCCATCTCGGATACTCCGGTCTCCATCCCCCGGAAGACAGGAGAGACGATGGGCTGGCTCGACAAGCTGCTCGGACGCAAGAAGAGCGACACGAGCGAGGGCATGCAGACCGCCCCGCCGCCCGCCTCGATGCCCGAGTCCACGCCCCACGAGCACTCGCACGGCGAGGGCGAGCACTCGCACGAGCACGAGGAGGAGCCGGCGGGAGGCGCCTCCTAACAAGCCTGGAGTCGGAGGGACAGGCCCGGCCTGTCCCTCCCTCACGCTTGTCCGTCCGACGTCGGCGCTACGTTCTGCGGCCCGATGTCGATCGCAGCTTTCCTCGTTGGCGCCCTGCTCGGTGGAGTCGCAGTCTGGCTCGTCCTGCGCGAGCGGCTTCGCGCCCACCGGCGCACCGCTGACGAGCTGACGACCACGTTCACGGCGCTCTCGGCGGAGGCACTGCACCGAAACAACGACTCCTTTCTTCAGCTCGCGAGCACGCAGCTCAAGCCGATCGCCGAAAAGCTGAAGGCGTTCGACGAGGCAACCCAGCAGCTCGACCGGGAGCGGCAGCGCGCGTACGGGACGCTCACCGCGCAGGTGAAGGCCCTCGCCGAGGGGCAGGAGCGGCTGCGCATCGAGACGGGCAGCTTGCGGACGGCGCTGCGAGCACCGCACGTCCGGGGTCGCTGGGGCGAGATCCAGCTCCGGCGCGTCGTCGAGCTCGCCGGGATGCTCGCCCACTGCGACTTCGACGAGCAGAAGACCGCGACGGACGCCGACGGACACGTGCTCCGCCCCGACCTCGTCGTCAAGCTGCCGGGCGGGAAACGAGTGGTTGTCGATGCGAAGGCACCGCTGGCCGCGTACCTCGACGCGCTCGAGGCCGAGGACGAGCACGAGCGGCGCGCGCACCTGCAGATCCACGCGCGCCAGGTGCGGGACCACATCACCAAGCTCGGCGCCAAGCGCTACTGGCTGCAGTTCGAGCCCGCGCCCGAGTTCGTGATCATGTTCCTCCCGGACGAGACGTTCTTCCGCGTGGCCTGCGAAGCCGACGCGGATCTGCTCGAGCTCGGGCCGGAGTCGGGCGTCCTGCCCTCGTCCCCGACGACGCTGATCGGCCTCCTGAAGGTCTTCGCATACGCGTGGCAGCAGGAGACGATCGCAGAGGATGCTCGCGAGATCGCGTCGCTCGGGCGCGAGCTCTACGAGCGGCTCGGCGTCTTCGCGTCGCACTTCTCGAAGGTCGGACGCGCGCTCGACACGGCCGTCGGCGCGTACAACCAGGCGACAGGATCGCTCGAGCGCCGCCTCCTCGTCACGGCGCGCAAGTTCGAAGAGCACGGCGCGGCGGCGGGGCCGACGCCGACCGTCGAGGCGCTCGAGAAGACCCCGGTGCCGCTGACTGCCGCCGAGCTCACGCGGGCCGAGTCCGTCCAGCCGCAGCTGCCGCCCGCTGCCGACGCGGCCTAGCTAGTACCGGAGCAACGCGCCGATCCCCTCGACGGGGTCGAGGTCGGATCGCGTCGTCACCGCCCACACGGTGCCGCCGTTCGAGAGCGTGTGGTGGACGGCGAGGTCGAGTCCTTCGTCGGTCTGCTCCATCTTCGTCGCGTCCAGCGGGCACGCGCCGTCACGGACGGCGAGGCGGCCGCAACTCGGGCACCGCCAGGCGGCGTGCCGGACGCCGTTGCGGTAGAGGAGCAGCTCGATCCGGCCGTCGGAGGCGGCCTCGAGCGTCGGCTCCCAGCCCGAGGCGGCTCGCCCGTTCCGGCCCGCCTCCTCGCGCCAGCGCTCCACGCACCGCTCCTCGTCCTGCGCCCGAGCCGCCTCCAGCACCGGCGAGGCCGCTGCGAGCAGGTCGGCGGGGCCGGCGTGCGCCTCCGCGGTCGTCCAGCCGACGATCGCCTTGCGCACCTCCTTCGAGATCAGGTCGTCGAAGGCGGCCCTGGTGTCCTCGGTGCTGACGACGACGACCCGCTCCGAGCGTCTGCGCACGCGGCGGTCGAGCTCGTGCGCGACCCGCTCGAGGTGCTCCTGAACGAGGTGCTCGATGTGCCGCTGGTACCTCGCCTGCGACCAGCCGCCCTGGTCGTGACGGCCGGGCGTCTCCTCGGTGCGATCTGCGACGGGCTCGAGCCGGCCGCCGCGCAACCGGTAGAGCTCGCCGCGCTCGCGGCCGACGACGGCGACCAGCGCACCCTCGCCGCGTCCGACGAGAGGCACGAGTGGGGTCAGGAACAGCTCGTCGTTCACCTTCACCGCGTCGGGAACGGACTCCGTCAGCGTGAGCGGCCGCCACAGGTTGTCGAGGTCCGAGGCGAACACCGCGAGCCCGTGGGCGCCGTCGCGGTTCAGATCCTGCTGGAAGTAGTGGCGGACGCGCTCGACGTCGCCCTTGAGGCTCTGCTTCTGGTCGTGGGTCAGATCGCTCCGGTCCAGCTGCCGCGTTGCCTCGGAAAGCAACGAGTTCACACGCGTCGCGGCGTCGCCTGCGGTCGGCGTCGTCGCGGGATCGAGGTCGAGATAGAAGCTGAGGGCGACACCCTTGGCGGCCCGAAAGCCCGCCAGGTCGCGCAGCGCATCCCAGCTGATCGTCGCGGCCATTCCGCTAGTCCGGCTCCTTTGCCCCTGGGCGAGGGTTTCTAGTCACGCCGTACCCTTCTCGGCGATGAAGGTGTACACGATCGGGCACGGCGCGCGCTCCGCCGAGGAGTTCCTCGCTGCGCTGGGCCATGCCGGAGTCGGAACGCTGGTCGACGTGCGGCGCTTCCCCGGCTCGCGGCGTCATCCGCAGTTCGGCCGGCTCGTCCTCGATGAGAGCGTGCGCGGCGCGGGCATCGACTATCTGCACGTCGAGGAGCTCGGCGGCCGTCGCACGGGCGAGCCCGGTGAAGAGCGATTCGCCTGCATCCGCGTCGGCGCGTTCCGAAGCTACGCGGCCCGGATGGGGACGCCGGCCTGGCAGGCGGCGCTCGCCGGGGCGCTCGAACGGCCCGCCCCGTGCTTCATGTGCGCCGAGACCCTCTGGTGGCGCTGCCATAGCGACTGATCGCGGAGCTGCTGGCGGCGCGCGGCCACGAGGTGGTACACCTCGTCCGCGCGGGCCACGCGGAGCCGCACCGGGCCTGGGACGACGCCGGTGCGGAGTATCGTGCAGGGCTGCTCTACCTCTGCGGTCATCTCGTTGCATAGGAAGCAACGACGCGGGTATTTCGTTGAATACAGATATGAACGAAGTCCGTGAGCTGATCATCATCGGCGGCGGTCCGGCCGGGTACACCGCAGCGCTCTACAGCGCGCGGGCCAACCTGCGCCCGCTCGTGATCGAGGGGTTCCAGTGGGGCGGACAGCTGATGATCACCAGCGACGTCGAGAACTATCCGGGCTACGCGGACGGCGTCCTCGGGCCGGAGATGATGGCCGACTTCCGCCGGCAGGCGGAGCGCTTCGGCGCGGAGTTCATCACTGACGACGTCACGCGCGTGGACTTCTCCGGCCAGCCGCTGCGCGTCTGGGTGGGCGACGAGGAGTACCAGGCCGAGGCCGTCGTCGTCGCCACCGGAGCGAGCGCGCGCCAGCTCGGGCTCGAGTCGGAGCAGGCGCTCCAGGGCCGCGGCGTGACGTACTGCGCGACCTGCGACGGCGCGTTCTACCGCGACCTGGACGTGGTGGTCGTCGGCGGCGGCGACTCGGCGATGGAGGAGGCGACGTTTCTGACGAGGTTCGCCTCGAAGGTGACGATCGTTCACCGCCGGAACGAGTTCCGCGCCTCGCCGATCATGATCGGCCGTGCGCGGGCAAACGAGAAGATCGAGTTCGTCACTCCGGCCGTCGTCGAGGAGGTGCTCGCCGACGACGACGGGAAGATGCGCGGCGTCTTGCTCCGCGACGTCGACACGGCCGAGACTCGGGAGGTCGAGGCGAAAGGCCTGTTCGTCGCGATCGGTCACGACCCGACGACGGGGCTCTTCCTCGACCAGCTCGACCACGACGAGGCCGGGTACCTGGTGACGAAGCCGGGCTCGACCGAGACGAACCTGCCCGGTGTCTTCGCCGCCGGCGACGTGCAGGATCACACCTACCGCCAGGCGGTGACGGCGGCCGGGTCCGGCTGTATGGCCGCCCTCGACGCCGAGCGGTACCTGGCCGCGCGGCACGGCCACGAGGGAACGGCGCTCACCGCGCCGCGCCCCGAGGCTGCAGAGGTCTAGCCGGGGCCGAGGCTACCGTTGCCCGCGATGGCCGCCAGCCTCGCGGGTCCTGGCGCATCGCGGGGGTGTGCCCGGTGATGCTGCCAGACCAGGAAACGCGTTGGATCGATCTGCTCGACCCGAGCCGGACGGAGCTCGAAGCGAAGCTGCCGGGCGAGATTCACGACCGCGCCCTCGACCAGCTGCTCGCGCCGGCGCAACACGAGGACGAGCCGAGACCGAAGCTCGAGTCCCACGGCGACTATGTCTTCGGCGTCTTTCTCGTGCCGGTCGCAGTCACCGACGAGGACGCGGTCTTCTACCAGGAGGTCGACCTGGTGATCACGCGCGACATCGTCGTCACGGTCAGAAAGACGCCTCAGGGCGGCAAGCCGCCGTGGGACCCGCGGGACGCACAAGCTGCGTGTCGCCCGGACGAGAGCATCGCGATGGTCGCGTACCACCTCGTCGACGACGTCGCGGAGCAGTTCCTCAACCTGATCGACGCCCTCGCAGAGGAGATCGACGAGCTCGAGGATCACGTCGAGGACTGGCCGGCCGATCAGATCCGGACGCGGCTCTCGGACCTACGGCATGACATGCTCCACATCCGCCGCACGCTCGCGCCGACCAGAGACGCGATCCGAGAGGTGGTCGACAACCGGATCGAGTTCGCCGGTGACGAGGTGTTCACGCACGACGTCGAGCTCAACTTCGCGAACAGCTACGACAAGCTGCTCCGCGCCGCCGACAACCTCGAGCTTGCGCGCGACCTCGTCGCCGGTGTCCGCGACTACCACCAGGCGATGATCTCGACCGAGCAGAACGAGGTGATGAAGCGCCTGACCGCGATCGCGTCGATCCTCCTCGTCCCCACGCTGATCGTCGGCCTGTACGGGCAGAACTTCGACCACATGCCCGAGCTCCATTGGTGGTGGGGCTACTACTACTCGCTCGGCCTGATCGTCGTCACGACGCTCGCGCAGCTCGCGTGGTTCAGGTGGAAGCGGTGGCTCTGAGGCCCGTCGCTACATTGGCAGCGTGCCGTTCTACATCTGCCCGAACTGCAAGGACCGCTCGATCGACATCGACGGCTTCGAGGGAATGTCGCAGCAGGCCGTCTCGTGTCGTCGCTGCGGGTTCGGCTTCCTCTTCGAGCTGATGGACGACTACTACCCCGGGCCGAACACCGGCCTCGTGGTGTGCGACCAGGAGGGCCGGATCCTGGCGGCCGGCCGCGGCGTCTTCGAGCTGACCGGGTGGGGCGAGGGCGAGCTGATGGGCAGCGACGTCGTCGAGCGGCTCGGTCTGGCCGGCTTCGAGGCGGAGAAGAACCCCGTCTCGCTCGCACTCGAATGGGGCGTCCGACGCCTTGGCGAGCAGCTGGAGCTACGGACGAAGGCCGGGGTCGTCAAGCCGGTGATCGCCGACCTGTTCCCCGCCTACGACACGGACGGCGGGCTGCTCGTCGCGCTCAGTCCGCGATAGCTGAAGCTCCTCGCCTTCTCAGTCGCCGCCACCTCGACGAACCCGACGCGAAGGAGCGCGCGCTCCGACGGCTCGTTCTCCCGCTCGATCATCGCCCGGACCTCCTCGACTCCCGGCTGTGCGAGCGCCCAGTCCGCGACCGCCCGGATCGCCTCGGTCGCGTGCCCCTGCCGGCGCGCGCCGGGAACGACGGCGTAGCCGATCGTCACGGCGCCGCGCTGCGGCGGTCCGAAGAAGCCGATCTCGCCGACGACGACGCCGTCGTCGCGGCGGACGACCAAGAAGAAGCCGAAGGTCGACTCGGCGCGGCGGAGGAAGAGCCCGACCCCGTCAGGGGTATCCGGGAGCGGATAGCCCTCTGCGAAGGACAAACCGGGGATCGTCCGGCCGTCCCGGATCGCTCTCGCCTCGTCCACGCTCAGCGCGCGCAGCACGAGCCGCGGCGTTGTCAGGTCAGGCACGCGAGGACGGGCAGAGATCCGCGATGACGCACTCCGGGCACCGCGGCGCCCGGGCCAGGCACACGCGGCGCCCGTGCCAGATCAGCAGGTGCGGGAAGAGGCCCCAGTGCTCGCGCGGGACGAGCCGCTGGAGGTCGCGCTCGATCTTCACCGGGTCGTCCTCACGGGTCAGCCCGAGCCGCTGCGAGAGCCGCCGCACGTGCGTGTCGACGACGACCCCCTGCGGCTCGCCGAGCTCGGCGGCGACGACGTTCGCCGTCTTCCGGGCGGCGCCCGGCAGGCGGACGAGGTCTTCGAGACGGCGCGGCACCTGCCCGTCGTAGTCCTCGATCAGCCGCTGCATCGTCCCGCGCAGCGCCTTCGTCTTCTGACGGAAGAAGCCGGTTGCGTAGATGTCCCGTTCGAGCTCCTCGACCGGGACCGCGAGGTAGTCCTCCGGCCGCCGGTACTTCTCGAACAGCCGCTCCGTCACGCGGTTGACGTTCACGTCGGTGGTCTGGGCCGACAGGATCACGGAGACGAGGAGCTCGAGGTCGGTCCGGAACCGGAGGGCGATTTTCGCGTCGGGATGCTCGGCCGCGAGTCGCTCGATGATCGGGCGAATCCGCTCACGCTTCGGCCCGACGCGTCTGCGCGCCTCCTTGACGAAGCTCCTCGCCACTAGCCGCGCAGGTTCGGCCCGGCGCAGACGACGTCGAGCGCTGGGCAGCCGGCGCACGCGAACTCGCTCGGCCGCGGCGGGAACCGGCCGGACTGGATCTCGGCGATCGCCTCCGAGAGCTCGGCCTCGAGGGTGGGCAGCTCGGCGCGCGCGAAGACCGCGGAGACGAGCTCGTCCGGCCGCTCGAGGAACTGGTAGACGAGCTCGACCTCGTCGGCCCCCGCGCGGAAGCAGGCGATCGCGTAGACGAGCCGTTGCAGCCGGTAGTCGGCGTCGACGACCTCGGCGGGGCTGAGCTCCCCGAGCATGTTCGACTTGAAGTCGACGACGAGCGCCCGTCCGTCCGCGAGGTGGAGCACGTCGAGGACCCCGTGGAACAGGACCCCGTCGTGCTCGAAGGCAAAGGTGCGCTCTGGATGGGCTGCGTCGAGCTCGGCGATCCGCCCCGCCAGGGACGAGCCGGCATGCGCATGGACGAGCGCGTCGATGCGGCCGAGCTCCTCGTCGGTCGCCGCGGGATACCAGCTGCGCACCTGGCCGACCGGCGCCGGCGACTCGAGCAGCCGGTGCACCGCGTCCCCGATCTCGGTGGCGGCGAGCCCGGTCTGGCCGGGGATGCGCCCGCTCGAGTCGGCGGGACGCAACCCGGCGATGCGCTCCGCGTAGAAGCGGTACGGGCAGCGGGCGAAGAGCGCGAGCGCGCTGTAGGACAGCCGGCGCACGCGGTCGCCGGGCGGAACGTCGATCGCGGCCAGCGGCGGCAGCTCCGGCGCCTGCGCCGGCACAGCTCCCACCGGTGCCGCGAAGAGCGAGAGCTGCTCGTCCAGCGCCGCCGCCTCGGCCGCCGCCGGCGCCGGCGGCGCGTAACGGTCGACGCGGATCGCGAGCCGCGCGTCGCCCCGAACGACCTCGCCCTCTTCGAGCTCGTCGAGGCCGAGCCGGTCCAGGACCCACGCGATCGGCGTCCGCCCGTCGCGGCGGGCGAGATCGACGGAACCGGAGACGATCAGGCGGTCGATGGCGCGGGTCATCGCGACGTAGTAGAGGCGCAGCCGCTCCGCCTCCTCGGCCGCCTCCTCCGCGCCGCGCACCTCGTCGTAGGCGAAGGCGGGCTTGCGCCGGCCGGTAGCCGGATCGACGACCTTGAAGCCGAACCTGCCGTCGGGCAGGCAGATGATCTCCTCGCCGCTCGCGCGCGGCCGTTCGCGGCCCGCGTCGGCGACGACGACGACCTTGAACTCGAGGCCCTTGGCGGCGTGGATCGTCAGAAGCCGGACCGCGCCCACGCCCTCCTCCTCGGCGACCGCCTCGAGCTCCTTCACGCCGGCGGCGTCCTGCTCGAGGACGAAGCGGACGAACCCCTCGATGTCCGCACCGCGCAGCTCCTCGAAGGAGCGCGCGAGGCGCGCGAGCTTGCGCAGGTTCGCGTACCGGCGGCGTCCGTCCCACTGCGCGAGCACGGCGAGGTCGTAGTCGTGCTCGACGACGATCTGCTCGCACAGCCGCTCCAGCCCGACCCGCGCCGCGAGCGCCGCGAGCCGGTCGTAGCGCTGCCGGAACGCCTGGAGGAGCCGCCCGTCGTCGGTGCCGATGCCCGGCACGCCCTTCTCGACGCCGACGAACAGCGGGCGCTTCTCCGCCGCCCGGCGGAGGAGGACGAGCGCGTCGTTCGAGAGCCCGACGAACGGAGAGGCGAGGACCGTGACGAGCGCCTCGTCGTCGTAGCGGTTGTGCAGCAGCCGCAGGTAGGCGAGCAGATCGACGACCTGCTGCTGCCCGAAGTAGCCGCGCCCGGTCGCGCGATAGGTGGGCAGACCGGCGGCCCGCAGCTCCTCCTCGAAGACCTCAGCGTCGGTGCCCGCCGAGAAGAGGAGGACGATCTCGCCCGGCTCCGCCTCGCCGGTCTCCACGAGCTCGGCGACGCGCCGCGCGACGGCACGGGCCTCCCCGCGCCGCCAGGTGACGCCCGTGTCCTTGTAGCTCGCCTTGTCGGTGACGAGCAGCTCGACCGCCGGCCCGGAGGCCGGATCCGGAAAACGGCCCGCCGCGACGAGGCGCTGGAAGTCGTCGCCGAAGGTCTCGGCGAAGAGGTGGTTGACGACCGCCAGGATCTCCGGGCGAGAGCGCCAGTTCTGCGTCAGCGGCAGCACCTCGCCGACGTGCTCGCGCCGCTCCTTGAAGACCTCGACGTCCGCGTGCCGGAAGCGGTAGATCGACTGGAACTCGTCGCCGACGAAGAACAGCTCCTCGCGCGCGAGCAGATCGATCAGCTCGCACTGGAGCCGATTCGTGTCCTGGAACTCGTCGACGCAGACCTGGCGGAAGCGCAGCTGCTCGCGGCCGCGGATCGCCTCGTCGCTGCGCAGCAGCTGGCGCGCCCGCAGCTGGAGGTCCTCGAAGTCGAGCGCCGACTCGCGGTCCTTGGCCGCCTGGTAGGAGCGCTCGAACCCCTGCAGAAGCTCCTGCAGCAGATCCCGGTCACGCGCGGCGACGGCGTTCAGCGCCGCCTGCTCGACCGCCGCGCGCGCCTGCTCGTAGTCCTCCTCCCCACGCACGGAGTACTCCGACAGATCCAGCAGCGACTCGGCCGGCGGCTTCCGGTCGAGGAGCTCCACCATCCGCGCCGCGCCCTCGGCGCCGAGACCGGCGGCCGCGGCGTGGAGATCCTCCAGCCGCTGCTCGAGGCCGGGCGAGTCGCCGAGCGAGAGCTCGAGCGGGCGGCCCGCGGAGCGGAGGGTCTCGTAGACGCCGGTCAGCATCCGCCGGAGCGCGCGCGAGCCGTAGGTCGCGAGCAACGCCAGCCGCTCGGGCTCCCCGCCCCGGCAGAACTCCGTCAGCGCGTCGTCGAACGCCTCGACGCGGAGCACGGTCGCCTGGCTCTCGTCGAGGACGCGGAAGCGCGGATCGAGCCCCGCCGCGAACGGGTACTGCTTGAGCAGGCGGTGGCAGAAGCCGTGGATCGTCGAGAGCCACGCGCCGTCCAGCTCGCGCACCAGCCCGGGGCGGCCGAGCTCGGCGAGCCGCGCGCGGATGCGCGCCCGCAGCTCGGCCGCGGCGCGGTCGGTGTAGGTGATGACGAGGATCGAGCCGACGTCGACCCCGGAGTCGACCGCGCGGACGAAGCGCTCGACGAGAACGGTCGTCTTGCCGGTGCCCGCGCCCGCGGAGACGAAGACGACGCCGGGCGCCTCGATCGCCGCGTGCTGCTCGGGAGTGGGCGGGCGCTCCACGGTTGCCGCCACTCAGGCCCTCCTGATCCGGCACATCGGCGCCAGCTCGCACCAGGACGGGCAGGTGCCTTCACGCGGGTCGTGTTGCACGTCGCCGGCGCGCAGCCGTGCGACGATCGACCGTGCCGCGTCCTCCGCCCGACCGACCTTCGCCCAGAACTCCTCTTCGTCGACGTAGTCCCGCGGCGAGTAGCCCGGAACGCCGTCTGCCCGTGCGGTCGCCCGCAGGAGGCCGCGCGCCTTCCGGTCGCCGGCGAGCGGTCGGTAGAGACCGCCGAGCGGCTCGATCCCGACGAGGTCGCGGAGAACGAGCATGTAGAGCGGAATCTGCAGGCGCAGCTCGCGCTCGATCTCCGCCGCCGAATGCGCCTTCGCCCCTGACTTGTAGTCCCAGACGATCCCGCGCGCCGAAAACGGGTCGAGGTCGATGCGGTCGATCTTCCCGGAGAGCTGGAATGTCCCCAGATCGAGGCCGCGACGTAGCTCGACCGCGGACCGCTCCGACCCGAACCCCACTTCGAACTTCCGCGGCACCAGCTTCAGCTCCGACTCCGCCTCCGCCCGCACGAGTGCCTCGAGGTCGCGCCAGAGGCCCTGCTCGAGCTCGTTGCGCTGGAGGTCGGTCAGCTCGAGCCTCGCCTCGGCGCCGCCGGCGAGCGCCTCGGCCAGACACTCGCGCAGGAACTCGAGCGCGTCGTCGAGCCGCTCGGGCGGCACCCGCTCGGCGCCGAGGCGCTTCGGCAGGCCGGAGAAGAACTTGAAGAGCGCCTGGTGCGCGACCGAGCCGCGCATGCGGGCATCGACCTCGACGTCCATCGACTTGGGGTCGAGCAGCCGCTCGACGAACCAGATCGACGAGCAGCCGGCGAACGCCTCGAGCTCGGTGACGCCGAACGTCGTCCTCGAGCGGAGCGTCTCGAGGAGCGCCGGGTCGGTGAGGCGCGTCGACCGGTCGAACGCGCGGCGAGCGCGGTCCAGCCTCCGGTCCCACCCGTTCGCCTGCGCGAGCGCCGCCGCCCCGTCTGCGTCGGTTGTCGCCAGCCAGGCCAGCGCCCGCACCCGCTCGCGCTCGGTCGGCGCCGCCTCGATCGGCCACACGAGCTGGGAGAGCGGTCGCCGCCTCGTCCAGCGGACGAGGTCGTCGTCGTTCAGCGCCGCCCTGACGTCGTCCCAGAACGGGCTCGCCTGCCGGGCCGCGCCGTCGTCGGTGGCGGCCTCGCGGACGAGGTAGAGGCGACGCGAGGCGCGCGTGCAGGCCGTGTAGAACAGGTACCGGGCGCGCGTGACTCCGTCCGCCCTGGCCAGCCGGGCGCGCTCGTCGAGCTCGCGCCGCCGGTCGTCGTCGAGAAACGGCGACGGCTGCGTGCGCTGCGGCAGGCCCCCCTCCTCGAGGCCGACGACGAAGACGACCTCGGCCCTGCGCGTCCGCGCCCGGAGCAGGTCGAGGACGGCGACAGAGCCCTCGCGGGCCGGCCCGGCGCGGACCGGCGCGCGGTCGATGAGCGGCGGGATCTCTTCGACCGGCAGCGTCCCCCCGAGATCGACCCACCCGTCGAGCTCGTCGAGGAGGGTCAGAACGGCCTGATAGCTGCGCAGGTCGAGCCGGGCCGCCTCGCGCGCGGGCGGAGCGTCGAGCCCGTACGCCGCGCGGAGCATCGAGCCTGCAAGCTCGCGAACTGCGGCGAGCGGCGAGGGGGCTGCGCGCAGCCGATCGAGAAAGGGCAGGGACTGGCCGCGGAGCTTTTCGATCTCCGCCTCGATGCGCTCGGGCGAGCGGACGCCGCGGCCGCGCAGCCGTCCCTCCAGGAAGTCCGCGTGCGAGCGCGGAAGGCCCGAGAACGGCGAGCGAACGAAGGCGAAGAGGTCTCGACGGCTGCCGCCGAGCCACGCGAACCGAAGCAACGACGTCAGTGCTCGACCGAACGGCGTCTGCGAGAGACGCAGCACGCCCTCGAGCGCGTACGGAAGCCCGAGCGTGCCGAAAGCCGCCTCGAGCGGCGCCCGCACGCGCTCGAGCGACGGGCAGACGACGAGGATCTCCTCGGCCGCCGTGCCGCCCCGGAGCAGCTGGAGCACCTCGTCCGCGACGAGCTCGAGCGTGGCCCGCGTTCCTGCTCCCTCGAGAAAACGGATCGCTCCCTCGCCGCGAGGCGCCGGCGGCGCGACGTCCTCGAAGAGCGCCCGCTCCAGGTGCGCGAGCGCCGGGTGCGCGTACTCGCCGTACCGCGGGGGCAGCTCCTCGATCGCGTTGCCTGCGAGGCGGGCGAGATCAGTCGCCGTGCGGTCGAGTAGCGCGAACGCGGGCCGGGCGGGCTCGTAGGGCAGCGAGACGGTGACGTCGACCCGGCCCGCAAACGCCTCGAGCAGGCGCCACTGCGCGCCGGTCAGATCCTCGAATCCGTACGCGTAGACGGGGCGTCCGTCCCACGCCTCGAGCTCGCCCGCGATCCGGTCGGCGGCGTAGCGCCGGCGCAGGTCGCGATCCCAGAGGCCGAGGGCGTCGAGCTCGGCGCGGTAACGGCGGTAGAGCTCGGCCAGGTCGCCGTCGAGGTCGTCCGGGTCGAGCAGTCCGGCCTCGAGCTCGGCGATCGCCGCCCCGAGCGCGTCGGCGAAGCCCCCGAATCGCGAAGAGACACCCGTCTCGCTCAGCGTCGCGGCGGCGACGACCCGGCGGAGAACCAGCGAGCGTTGCGCGTCGCCGGCGACCGCGCGGCCGCCGCCGTTCCCCGCGGCGATCCGTTCGAATACGTCGTCGAACGTGCCGATCGAGCCTCCGAGGAGCGCCCCGCACCTGCGCAGCAGATCCCGCTCCACCCGCTCGACGTCCGACCCGTTCGGCACGATCAGAACCGGCTCTCGGCCCAGATCGGAGACGTACCGGTCGAGCAGCAGCTCGACTTTGCCGGCGTTCGCCGGCCCTGCCAGCAGCCTCAACCCCATCGATCCATACTAGTCCCGCTGCTGGACGGCTCCACTTACGCGGGGGGGCCGAAAAGCCAGGAAACTCCGGCAATTCTCTCGGCTCGCAGCGGCGCCGGCAACGTCCGACGCAGCGCGGACGCGATATTTCGGCGGGCGCGGCCGGGCGCCGCGCCCGCGTCAGTTCCTAGGCGGCGACGACCTTCGGCCGGCGCCCGCGGCGCGCGGTCGCGCGGCCCGGCATTCCGGTCGCGCAGGAGTCGCAGAGGTCCGCTTCCTTCGCACCGCGCCGAGCGTCCGAAAACGACAGGCGCATGGTCGCGCCCTTTCCCTCATCGACTTCCTTGCCGCAGCTGTCACAGACGAGCACCGTCTTTCGAGCCACATTAACCTCCTTCCCGATCCGGTCAGTTGCGGAGCGTAGCGGAAATAGAGCGCAGAATCTCGAGCGATTGAAACGGCGTTATTTTCGCCCGCCGAGACGTGGGTTTCTCGTTCGCGGCGTGCGGGGAACCTCGCCTCCATGCCTCGGCTGCGCCGAGCCGACTGTTCCACGCCGGGAATTCGGCGCGTCCGCCGCGGCCGCGGTTTCGCGTACATCGACGATTCGACCGGCGAGCGGATCACCGACGAGGACACGCTCGAGCGGATCCGGAGCCTGGTCATCCCGCCCGCCTGGGAAGACGTCTGGATCTGCCCGCACCTGAACGGCCACATCCAGGCGGTCGGCACGGACGCGCGCGGACGGAAGCAGTACCGCTACCACGACGCCTGGCGGGCCCGCCGCGACCAGGAGAAGTTCGACGACATGGTCGAGTTCGCGCGGGCGCTGCCCCGGCTTCGCAAGATGGCAGCACGGCACCTTCGCCAGCGGGAGCCGTCACGCGAGCGCGTCCTTGCGGGCGCCGCGCGTCTGCTCGACCGGGGGTTCTTCCGCATCGGCGGCGAGTCGTACGCCGAGGAGAACGAGACCTACGGCCTCGCGACGATGCAGAAGCGGCACGTCCGGCTCCTCCCCGACAACGTCCTCGTATTCGACTACCCGGCGAAGGGCGGGCAGCCTCGCCTCCAGTCGATCGTCGATCCGGACGTCTACCGGCTGATCGGCGAATTGATCCGGCGGCGCGGCGGCAGCGCCGAATTGCTCGCCTACAAGGACGGCCGCGTCTGGCGCGACGTCCGGTCGAGCGACATCAACGCGTACATCAAGGAGATCATGGGCGCGGACTTCAGTGCCAAGGACTTCCGGACCTGGAGTGCGACGGTACTCGCGGCGGTCGGCGTCGCCGTCTCGGGGAAAGCGGCGGCGTCGCCGACGGCACGAAAGCGGGCGATCGCGAGGGCGGTGAAGGAGGTCGCCTTCTACCTCGGCAACACGCCCGCCGTCTGCCGCGCCTCGTACATCGACCCGCGCGTCTTCGACCGCTACTCGGCAGGCGTCACCATCGGGGGCGCGCTCGACGCGCTCGGCGACGTCGACCTCGGCGAGCCCGCGACGCAGGGCGCGGTCGAGGAGGCCGTGCTCGACCTTCTCGGCGACGAGGAATCGCCGATGCTCGAGAAGGTCGCCTGACAGAATCCCGGACCGTGGAGCGCGCGATCGTCGTACTCGAGGGGGACGAGACCGGGCAGGAGCTGCTCGAGGAGGCGCTCCGCGCCCTCGCGCCGGAGGTGATCGGCATCGAGTTCGAGTTCCCCCGCTTCGATCTCTCGCTCGGCAACCGCCGGGCCACGCAGAACCAGGTCGTGCACGAGGCGGCGGCCGCGCTCCGCGAGGCCGGGCTGGGCCTGAAGGCGGCGACGATCACCCCCGAGGGGCGGGACGACGTCGGCTCACCGAATCGCATCCTGCGCGAGGAGATCGGCGGGAAGGTGATCGTCCGCACCGGCCGGCGCATCCCCGGTGTCGTCCCGTTCGGCGGCGTGCACGCACCGATCTCGGTCGTGCGGATGGCGGTCGGCGACGCCTACGGCGCGAAGGAGTGGCGCGAGGGCGAGGGCGACGACGAGGCGGCGTTCCGAACCGAGCGGATCGAGCGGCGGATCTGCCGCGCCGTCGCCGAGTTCGCCTTCCGCGAGGCCGATCGGACGGGTGCGAAGGTCTTCGGCGGTCCGAAGTTCACGGTCAGCCCCACGTACGAGGGGATGCTCAAGGAGGAGATGGACGCGGCGTCCGCACGCCATCCGGACGTGCGCTACGACCCGCAGCTGATCGACGCGACCTTCGCGCTCCTGATCGCGTCGGCCGGCGACCCGCTGATCATCCCGGCGCTCAACCGCGACGGCGACATCCTCTCCGACCTCGTGCTCCCGCTCTTCGGCTCGATCGCCGGGGCGGAGTCGCTGCTCGTGGCCTTCGACGACGACTTTGCGCCGGACGTGGTGATGGCGGAGGCCGCGCACGGGACGGCCCCGTCGCTCCAAGGGAAGAACGTCGCCAACCCGATGGCGATGATCCTCGCGGGCGCCGCGCTCCTCGCGTTCGCCGGCGACGGCGCCGCCGATGCCTCTCGCGCGATCCGCGAAGCGACGCTGGAGGCGGTCGCGGACGGCGTCCGCACGGCTGACCTCGGCGGCCATGTCGGCACGACCGAGTTCACGGACGAGGTCATCCGGCGCGTCCGCTCGAAGCTGGAAGTCTGGTCGACGCTTTAGGACGCGAGCGGAAGATCTCGCGCGTCCGCTGCGCGATCTGGCGCGTCTAGGCCGCTCCCGCTACGGAGACGACGGTCTTTTCCGGTCGAGCATCTACGACGCGAGCGCGCGCACGTGCGCCGCAGCGACGACCGCTCCCGACTCCCACGCCTCCAGGAAGACGCCCGCGACGTCCGGGTCGAACTGCGATCCCGCGCAGCGCTCGACCTCGACGGCTGCTTCTTGCGGAGCGAGCGCGGCTCGGTACGGGCGATCCGATGTCATCGCGTCGAAGCAGTCGGCGACGGCGAGGATGCGGGGCTCGAGCGGAATCTCCGTGCGCGCGCGGCCGGTCGGGTAGCCACGCCCGTCCCAGCGCTCATGGTGAAACAGGATGCTCGGGAGGGCCGGGCGCAGATCGGGGTCGAGCGCGACCATCCGGGCGCCGGCCTGCGGATGCCCGCGAATCTGGGCGAACTCCTCGCGGGTCAACGGGCCGGGCTTGTTCAGGACCTCGTCGGAGACGGTCAGCTTGCCGACGTCGTGGAGGGCGCCGCCGAGCAGCAGCAGCGCCAGCTCGCGCTCGTCGCACCCGAGCCGCGATCCCAGCTCGTACGCGATCTCGGCAACGCGCGCGGAGTGCCCGTGCGTGTACGGATCGCGCGATTCGATCGCCTCGGACAGAGCGAGCAAGGCCCCCACGGCCCCGCCAGGTTCGATACGGCGCGGTCGTTCCCTTCTAGCCGCGTTCCGGCAAGACGCGCTTCCGCCAGTAGTGCAGGCCGAGCAGCCCGACGAGGATCACCGCGACGATCACACCGGCGCCGATCAGCCCGTAGTGATCGAAGGTCTCGGCGGCCGCCTTCCCGCCGAAGTACGCGAGCAGCCCGACGCCGGCTGCCCAGCAGATGCCGCCGGCGGCGTTCCAGAGCAGGAACCGCCACCAGTCCATGCGCGTCACACCCGCGAGCCACGCCGCCGTGAAGCGGAGGATGGCGACGAAACGCCCGATGAAGACCGTCTTGCCGCCGTGAGCCTCGAAGAAGCGCTCGGCCGGGGGCAGGACGCGCCGGCTGAAACGCTCGATCCGCGCCCACTTCGTCAGCAGCTTTCGACCCCAGATCCGGCCGACCCAGTAGCCACCGTTGTCGCCGATGATCGCGGCCGCCGCCGCGATCGCGATCACGTGCCAGATCTCGAAGTGCCCGCGCTCGGCGAGGATGCCAGCGGCGATGAGCGCCGTCTCGCCCGGTAGGGGAATCCCCGCGGACTCGAGCATGATGAGGACGAAGAGCAGGCCGAGGCCGGCGCTGGTGAGGAGTCCTTCCACAGGCGGGACCGGTCAGTCTACGCCGCCCCCCTTTGCGTAGAGTTGCGGCCGCAATGCGGATCGGGGTCCCGAAGGAGAGCGCGGAGGGGGAGCGCCGAGTCGCCCTCGTGCCGGAGGTGGTCGCCAAGCTGGTCGAGGCCGGACACGAGGTGCTGGTCGAGCGCGGCGCCGGAGGCGCCGCGTCGTTCGAGGACGCCGCATACGAGGAGGCGGGCGCCACCCTCGTCGACGCGGGCTGGGACGCGGAGGCCGTCGTCAAGGTCCAGAAGCCGACCGCGGCCGAGGCCGAGCACCTGCGAGCAGGCACGGTCTTGATCGGCTTCCTCCAGCCGCTCACCGATCGCGAGGGGATCGACCGCCTCGACGAGCGCGGCGTGGTCGCCTTCGCGATGGAGTCGATCCCGCGGATCACACGCGCGCAGTCGATGGACGCGCTCTCCTCGCAGGCGACCGTCGGCGGCTACAAGGCCGCGCTGATCGCGGCCGACCGGCTGCCGCGCTTCCTGCCGATGCTGACGACGGCGGCCGGAACGATCAAGCCTGCGAAGGTGCTCGTGCTCGGCGCCGGCGTCGCCGGCCTGCAAGCGATCGCGACGGCGCGGCGCCTGGGCGCGGTGGTGTTCGGGTTCGACGTCCGTCCCGTGGTCAAGGAGCAGGTCGAGTCGCTCGGAGCGAAGTTCCTTGACCTCGGCATTCGTGGCGAGGAGACGGCCGGGGGCTACGCGGCGGAGCTCACCGCGGAGCAGCAGGTGCAGCAGCAGGCGGAGCTCGAGAAGCGCCTCCCGGACTACGACGCGGTGATCACGACCGCGGCGATTCCCGGACGGCCCGCGCCGAGGCTGATCCCCGCGAGCGCGGTGCAGGCGATGCGCACCGGCTCCGTGATCGTCGACCTCGCCGCCGAGACCGGCGGCAACTGCGAGCTGACCGAGCCCGGGCAGGAGGTCGAGCGGGAGGGCGTGACGATCGTCGGGCCGCTCAACCTGGCGAGCGAGATGCCCTTTCACGCGAGCCAGCTGTACGCGCGCAACGTGCAGGCGCTCCTCGACCACCTCGCGCCGGAGGGTGACCTCGTGCTCGACTTCGAGGACGAGATCACCGCGGGTGCGTGCGTGACGCGGAAGGAGGTGGCACGAGCGTGAGCGGCAGCTTCCTCCTCGAGCTGACCGTGCTGATCCTCGCGGCGTTCCTCGGGGTGCAGGTGATCTCGAAGGTGCCGACGCTGCTGCACACGCCGCTGATGTCGGGGACGAACGCGATCCACGGGATCGTCCTCGTCGGCGCGATCATCGTCGCCGGCGTCCCGCACCAGCCGACGTGGCTGCGGATTGTCACACTCGCCGCCGTCGCGCTCGGCACCGGCAACGTCGTCGGCGGCTTCGTCGTCACCGACCGGATGCTGGAGATGTTCAAGCCGCGGAAGAAGCGCGAGGCGGCGGCGGATCAGCCACCCGAATGAGTCGCGGCGACTGGATCTACGTCGGCTACCTGGTCGCGATCGTCTCCTTCATCATCGCGCTCCAGTTCCTCTCCCATCCGGCACGCGCGCGCTATGGCAACTGGATCGGCGCCTTCGGGATGGCGGTCGCGGTCTTCGCGACGTTCTTCCACGCGGGCCTCGAGAACTTCGCCTCGATCCTGATCGTGATGGCGATCTCGGCGCCGATCGGGGCCTATGCGGCCCGGGCCGTGAAGATGACCGCGATGCCGGAGATGGTCGCGCTGTTCAACGGCGTCGGCGGCGGCGCGGCCGCGCTCGTGGCAATCGCGGACTTCCACAACGCGCTGCCCGATCCGGGGCGCCTGAGCGCGAAGGAGTCCGTCTCGGTCGTGCTCTCGGGGCTGATCGGCAGCGTCTCGTTCGCCGGGAGCATGATCGCGTTCGCGAAGCTGCGCGAGCTGATCGGCGGCCGCCCGATCACCTATCCCGGACAGCAGCTCGGGAACATGGGCCTGCTCGCCGCGCTCGTCGCGATCGGGATCGTGATCGTCGCGGGACCGCAGAAGCTCTACCTGCTCGCGATCGTCGTCGTCGGCGCGCTCCTCTTCGGGGTGCTGTTCGTCCTGCCGATCGGCGGCGCGGACATGCCGGTCGTGATCTCGCTGCTGAACGCGTTCACCGGCGTCGCCGCCGCGGCCACGGGCTTCGTCCTCGATCAGAACGTCCTGATCGTCAGCGGGATGCTCGTCGGCGCGTCCGGCACCCTGCTGACGCTGATGATGGCCCGGGCGATGGGCCGCTCGGTCGGGAACGTCTTCTTCGGGGCGTTCGGGAAGCTCCAGGTCGCCGAGGGCGGTGCGGCCGCGACGGACGGCACCGTGCGGTCGGCGAGCGCCGAGGACGTCGGAGTCATGCTCGCCTACGCCGACCGCGTGATCGTCGTCCCGGGCTACGGCCTCGCCGTCGCCCAGGCACAGCACGCGGTCCGCGAGCTGGCGGACGAGCTGGAGAAGCGCGGCGTCGACGTGAAGTACGCGATCCACCCCGTCGCGGGCCGGATGCCGGGGCACATGAACGTCCTGCTCGCGGAGGCGAACGTTCCCTACGACCAGCTCGTCGAGATGGACGAGATCAACCCGGAGTTCGAGCGCACCGATGTCGCCCTCGTCATCGGCGCGAACGACGTGACGAACCCGGACGCGCGCGCCAACCGCGGCAGCCCGATTTTCGGGATGCCGATCCTCGACGTCGACAAGGCGCAGAACGTCGTCGTCCTGAAGCGCAGCATGCGGCCCGGCTTCGCGGGCGTCGACAACCCGCTCTACACCGAGCCGAACACGCAGATGCTCTTCGGCGACGCGCGGGAGTCGGTCGTCAAGCTCGTCCAGTCCGTCAAGGGACTGTGACCCCGCTCTTCACGGCGTGCCAGGTCGAGGCGGCCGTCTCGCCCGAGCGCGCGGTCGACGCGGTGCGCGAGGCCTTCCTCGCCTACGCACGCGGCGACTGGTCGATGCCGCCCAAGGTCTACGTCCCCGCGTACCCGGCCGGCGACTTCCGGGCGATGCCCGCACTCGGCGCGGGCCACGCGGCGCTCAAGTGGGTGACCTCGTTCCCGGGCAACCCGGCGCGTGGACTGCCGACCGTGACGGGCGTCGTGCTCCTGTCCGACGCGGCGGACGGCCGGCTCGTCGCCGTGCTCGACGCGGCGGCGGTGACGGCGCTCCGAACGGGCGCCGCCGCGGTTCTCGCCGCCGAGGCGCTCGGCCGGCCGGGGA
>DATENZ010000003.1:0-23344 GCA_035274625.1 Gaiellaceae bacterium | reverse complement strand
CGACCGACGCGCTCGCCGCGGCGCCGAGAGGCCCGAAGACGCCGGACGGCCGGAGCCCGGCCGCCTGCGCCGCCGGCGCGTACGCGGCCGAGACCGCGCACATCACCTCGTATCCCGCGGCGAGGCACTCGAGCAGCCGGTCGCCCGCCTCGTCGGCGAGCGCGAGCGTCGCGGCCAGCGTGATCGCACCGACGTGGACGCGGCCCTCGGGATAGAAGTCGTCCTGCGTCCGGCAGTGCAGCGCCGCGGCGGCCAGAAACGCCTCGGCTCCGGGGCCGCTGCCGAGCTCGTCTCGAAGCGCGCCGAGCAGCCGCTCCGTTCCGCCCTTGTGCCCTGCGGCGGCCGCGACGTTGCAGAGCGTCAGGCTGCGGAGATAGCCGGGGGGCTCGGCGCCCGCCGCGGCGAGGGCTCGCTCGGCGAGGCGCGCCGTCGCGCTCACCGCAGCAGCCTCATCGCCTCCGGCGCGCCTGCGCTCCCACCTGGCACACGAGATTCCCGTATGCGTCCGCGACGGTGGAGACGCCGGTCGGGAGGTAGATGACGGAGTCCTCCTCCTCTACGAGGCACGGCGTCGGCACCCGGGCGCCCGCCCCGATCGACGCACGCGCGACGACCGGGATCTCGCGGCCTTCGATCAGGACTCCCGTCTTCCGGAGGATCTCGAGGCGGCGACCCGTGCTCGCTCCCGCTGCGAGCCGCGGCCGCTCGAGCGCGAGCCGCCCGGTGACGCCGACGTTCACGACCTCGACCGGATCGCCGAGCCGCGTCCCGTAGCTGACGAAGTGACTGTCCTCGAACTCCTGGACGAGGGCGGGCTCTTCCCACCGCCGGACGGGCGTCCGGATCGAGTGAACCTGGCCGCGGTAGCGAAGGTTGGCGAACCGCGTGAACTCCGGCCGCTGGCCCGCGGCCGACACCCGGCCCAGCACCTTGAGCACACGGTCCTCGAGCTCCGCGAATCGCCGGGCGGCGAGGTCCGGATCGACCTCCCGCAGGAGACCGACGACCGGCGCCGCCCTCGTCATCTGCACGTCCGCGGTCAGCAGGCCGAGCGCCGAGAACGTGCTCGGGTGCGGCGGGAAGATCACCGTCGGCACCTGCATCTCCCGCGCGACCTCGACCGCGTGCTGACCGCCTGCGCCGCCGAAGGACACGAGCGCGAAGTCGCGCGGGTCGATCCCGCGCTGGACGGTCAGCGTCCTGATCGCCTGAGCCATGTTCGCGTTGGCGATCCGGTAGATCCCGAGAGCCGCGTCCTCCGTGGACATGCCGAGCCTGCGCCCGAGCTTCCCGACCGCAGTCGCGGCCAGCTTCGGCTTGCCGCGCAGCCGGCCGCCGAGCAGACGCTCCGCGTCGGTGATCCCGAGCACGACGTTCGCGTCGGTCACCGTCGGGAGCGTCCCGCCCGCGCCGTAGCAGGCCGGCCCCGGTCGCGCACCGGCGCTCTGCGGCCCGACGCGGAGCGCCATGCCCTGGTCCGCCCAGGCGATGCTGCCGCCGCCCGCGCCAACGGAGACGACGTCGATGCACGGGCTCCGGAGCGGGACGCTCGGGGCGACCTCGAGGATCTCCCGCAACCCCGGCCGGCCCTCGCGGATCACGCAGACGTCGGCGCTCGTCCCGCCCACGTCCATCGAGATCAGGTTGGGCAGCTTGGCGAGCTCGGACACGTGACACGCTGCCAGGACGCCCGCTGCCGGACCGGAGAGGACAAGCGAGGCCGGGCTCGAGCGGGCCGTGGAGGACGGGATCACGCCGCCTTCGGACTGCATGAAGTACGCGGTCCGCCCCTTCCCCACCCAGGCCTCGATCGCGTCCGCGTACCCGGCGAGCTTCGGCGTCGCGTACGCGGAGAGGACCGTCGTCGAGACACGCTCGTACTCGCCGAGGCGGGGGTCGACGTCGCTGGAGAGGATGCACGGGACGCCCGGAACCTCGTCGGCGACGATCCGCCTTGCCCGGCGCTCGTGCACCGGGTTCGCGTAGGCGTGGAGGAAGAAGACCGCGATCACCTGCGCCCCCAGCCGCACGAGCTCGCGGGCCGCCCGCCGCACACCGTCGTCGTCGAGCCTTGCCTCGACCTTCCCCGTCGGACCGATCCGCTCGCTCACCTCGAGGCGGAGGGGGCGGGGGACGAGCGGAGCCTGCTTCGTCCACTGGAGGTCGTACGCGTCGTCGCGGAAGCTCCAGCCGATCTCGAGGACGTCGCGGAACCCGGCGGTCGTGATCAGGCCGACCTTCGCGCCCGCCTTCTCGATGATCAGGTTGGTGACCACCGTCGTCCCGTGGATGAGGAGGTCCACGTCCGACCGCGCGACGCCGATCCCGTCCAGGAGCGCGCTGAACGAGGCGGCGATGTCGTCGCCGCCGCTGAGGGCTTTCGCGGTGACGAGCTCCCCGCTCTCGGGCTCGTACGCGACGAGGTCGGTGAACGTTCCGCCGATGTCGACCCCGACGCGAAAGCGCGCCGGCCCGGCGCTAGCGGCCATTCCGCCTCTTCCGCATACCTCGGCGCTCGCGCCGCAGCTCCCGGGTCGCCTCGACGTCGACCGAGCCGTCGCGGCCGAGGACGACCCCATAGTCGCGCCGCGCCGAGGCGCGGCTCACGTAGCCGTTGCGCACGTCGCTCGCGACGAGCTCCGGCGCCCGCCGCAGCGGATCCCCGAACCCGCCGCCGCCGCCGGACTCGACGATGTACTCGTCGCCCGCGCGCAGCTGGAGATTCGCGAACTTCGAGCGGCTCGAGATCCCGAACAACCGGTCGAGCGAGTGCTCCTGGCCCGAGCGCTTGACGGCGAACCGGTTCGGGCGCCCGCGCAGGCCGCCGTCGAGCCCCCATGCCCCGACGACGTGCCGGTCGGCGGTTCCGGAGACGGACGTGTTCGTCAGCAGCCGGAAGCGGCGCCGGTAGCCGAGCCCGCCGCGCCTCCGTCCGGCGCCGCCCGAGTCGTCGACCAGCGAGAACTCGGCGAAGCGCGCCGGAAACTGATGCTCCCACTGCTCGAGCGACTCGTTCTTGCAGTTCGAGGTCGGATGCCACTCGGCCGAGTTGCCGTCCGCGCGGAAGCGGGCGCCGCACCCCCCCGCGCCGAAGTGGAACCACTGGAACGTCTCGCCCGACGCCGGGTCGACGCCGGACCCGGTCGAGTTGTTGCCCGTCTGGTAGCTACCGGCGACGACCCGCTCGGGAACGGCGCGGGCGAGCGCCTGGAGGACGACCTCGACCGCCTTGTTCGTCGGGTCGGCGGGGCCGAGGAAGAGCGGGTGGGGCCACGTGGCGTGCACGAGCGTCCCCTCCGGCGCGACGACCTCGACCAGGTCGACGAACCCCGAGTTGAACGGGATCTCGGGATCGAGGACGCCGATCGCCGCGATGTAGACGGCCGTCTTCGTGTTCACGAGCGAGTTGTTCAGCGGCGCGCGAATCTGCGGATCCGTCCCGGTGAAGTCGGCGGTGAGCTTCTTGCCGTCCAGGGTGACGGCGCAGCGGACGTAGTGGCGGCGCGCCGTGAAGGGGTCGTCCTCGAAGAAGTCCTCCGCCTGCCAGGTCCCGCGCGGCAACGCGGCGAGCGCGGTCTCGAACCGCCGGCGGCTGTAGTCGAGCGCGAGCTGCTCGGCCTCCTTGACCGTCTTCAGCCCGTACCGCTCGATCAGCGACTGCAGCCGCCGCTCAGCCGTGATCGCGGACGCGAGCTGCGCCTGGAGGTCTCCCCAGTCCTGCCGCGGCGTCCGGACGTTCGCGAGGATGAAGTCGCGGATCTCGCGGTCCTCCTTGCCCCCCTTGTAGAGCTTGACCGGCGGGATCGCGAAGGCCTCCTGGATCACGTGCTCGGCGGCACCCGACCAGCCTCCCGCGGTCATGCCGCCCGTGTCCACCCAGTGACCCCGGTTGACCCCGAAGCCCACGAGCGTGCGGCCGTGAAAGATCGGCCGCGCGACCACGACGTCGGCCTGGTGGCCGCCGCCGCGATACGAGTCGTTGTGGACGATCACGTCTTCGGGCGAGAAGTCGGAGCCCCAGGTCTCGACGATCAGCTCCATCGCGCCGAGGAGGCTGCCGACGTGAACCGGCAGGCCCGCTCCCTGCGCGACGAGCCTTCCGCGCTCGTCGAACAGTGCGCAGGTGAAATCGAGGGCCTCCGAAATCACGGTCGAATAGGCGGTCCGGCGCGTCGTCTCGACCATTTCCTCGACGGTCGAAATCAGGTACCGCCGGATGATCTCGTGGGTGACGGCATCCTGGCCCGGCTGTGTCATTCGGCTTGCTCCCTCGCGGTCTCCGGAACGAACACGTGGAGGAGACTAACTCAGCGAACCGAGCAAAGGCCGAGGAAGCGCAGGGCCGCATTGAATCGTGCGATACTCGAAACCGTTCGATGGTGGCAGAGCGCTTCGAAAAACGACCTGAATTTCTGTTCGGATGAGAATCTGCATTCCGGTTCACGAAACGCCGGAAGTTCCGAAAGGCGGGCGGCGGAAGCAGCCGAGGAGAACGCTGGCCGGAGCGATCGGCGTCATCGACAACTCGAAGCCCGGGTTCGACGTGCTCGCCCGCGCCGTGCTCGACGACCTGGCCGGCGCCACGGACGCCACGGACGCGGCGCTCTACGCCCGGAAGGCGACGGCGACCCGCGGGGCGTCCGACGACGTGATCGACCGCCTCTCGGCGGGCGCGGTTGCCGTGCTGGTCGGATCCGGCGACTGAGGGGCGTGCACGTCGTGGAGTGTCCGCGACGCGTCGTTGCTCGCCGAGCGAGGTGTCTGGCCGGTCGTCGTCTGCACCGAGCCGTTTCTCGGGCTGGCCGAGCTCACGGCCGAGTCGGAAGGCCTGCCCGGCCTCGACCTGATGATCGTGCCGGGGCTGCAGCCGCTCGGGTCGCGGAACCGCGACGAGCTCGTCGAGGAGGGTCGCGCGATCGCAGAGCGGCTGCGCCGGCTGGCAGCGGAGGGGCATGGCGACTGAGCTGAGGACGGTCGAGGTCGCGGACGACTGCCGCGAGGCGTGGCTCGAGATCGAGCGCCGCGGCTGGGGCGACGGTCTGCCGTGCGTCCCGCCGACGCCCGAGCTCGTCGACGAGATGCTCGGAGACCTCGATCCGGACGAGGTGGTCGCCGAGCTCCCGCCGCTCGGAGCCCCCGCCAGCTACCGGCTGCTCGCGGTCAACGCCGTGATGGCGGGCTGCGACGCCGCCTCGTTCCCCGTCGTCTGCGCCGCGGTCCGCGCGGTGTGCGATCCGGCCTTCAACCTGCTCTCGGTCCAGAGCACGACGAACCCGGCGACGGAGGTCCTCGTCGTCAACGGGCCGGTCCGAGCACGCGCAGGCTTCGTCAGCGAACGGAGCTGCCTCGGGAACGGCGCCCGCGCGAACCTGACGACCGGGCGTGCGGTCCGGCTGGCGATGTCGAACATCGGCGGCGCCCGTCCCGGCCGCGGCGACCTCGCCACGCACGGCTTCCCGGGCAAGATCGGCTTCTGCTTCGCCGAGGCGGAGGAGAGCAGCCCGTGGCCGCCCTTCCATGCCGGGTCGCTTGCAGCCACGGACAGCGCGGTCACGGTCGTCGCGGGGTCGGGGACGCTCAACCTGCTCGAGACGACGGACGACCCGGAGGAGCTGCTGCGGTCGTTCGCGCAGGTCCTGGCGTTCCCGGGGAGCAACGACGTGATCTACGGCGGGACCCCGCTCCTCGTCCTCAGCCCCGAGCACGCGCGCATCCTCGCCGGCGCCGGGCTGGCCAAGGAGGACGTCCAGCTCAGCCTCTACGAGCGGGCGACGATCTCGGCCGGGGAGCTGTCGCCGACCAACCGCGAGAACCTCGCCGTCCCGTTCCGGCGCGCGCACTACGGCGAGATCACCGCGAGCACCCGCCTCCACGTCTCGAACGGGCCGGAGGACATCCTCGTCGTCGTCGCCGGCGGGCCCGGCACGCACTCCGTCTACGTTCCGACCTTCGGCGAGTCGCGCGCCGTCACGCGCCGGGTCGCGGAGTAGCGGCGGATGTTCGACCTGCACGTCCACTCCGCGCCCTGCCTGTTCCCGAGGCGCGCGGACGACGTGACGACGGTCCGCTGGTACGAGGAAGCCGGGTGTACCGGTCTCGTCCTCAAGAGCCATTTCGAGCCCACCGCCGGCCGGGCCGCGGCGGCGGGCGCCGGCACCAGGATCGAGGTCTACGGAAGCCTTGTCCTGAACAGCCATTGCGGAGGCCTGAACCCGGCCGCGGTCGAGATCGCCCTCGGCCTCGGCGCCCGCGTGATCTGGATGCCGACCTTCGATGCGCGAGCCGGCCAGCATCCCGCGCTCCGGCGGCCGCACGAGGACGCGCCGCTCTTCGCCGTCCCGCCGGTCGACGAGACCACGGAGCAGGCGTGCCTCCGGATCTTCGAGCTGATCGCCGAGGCGGACGCGGTGCTCGCGACCGGGCATCTCTCGACCGCCGAGGTCGGCTGGCTCGTGCCTGCCGCGAAGCGGGCCGGTGTCACGCGGATCCTGCTCACGCATCCGTCGTTCCTGGTCCCGGCGATGACGGCGGCAGAGACACGGGAGCTCCTCGAGCTCGGGACGTGGGCGGAGATCACGGCGTGGCAGCTCCTGCACCAAGAGGGGTGCAGCGCGGCGGTGCTGGCCTCGTTCGTCCGGGAGACCGACCCTGCGCGAATCGTGCTGTCGACCGACTCCGGGCAGCCCAACACTCCCCCTGGGCCGGAGGCCCTCGCGATGCTCGTCGCGGCGCTCGTCGCCGAAGGCCTCGACCCGACCGCCGTCGAGGCGATGGCTTCGGAGATCCCGCGGAGGCTCGTCGCCCCGGCCTAGGCCGCGGCGTACTCGACCACTCCGTCGCGCTCCCGCTGGACGACGACGCCGTCCGCCTCGAGCAGGTCGAGGTGGCCGAGCACCTCGCACGCCGTGAGAAACGCCTGCTCGACCGCGACGTCCCCCCACAGCTGCAGCGCCACCTGGTGCGCGCTCCGCGGCCCGTCGCGGAGCTCGGTGTGGATGCGCCGCTTGCGGCCGGCGTGGAGCTCGAGGCGCTCGGCGATCAGCCGCCGGTGGTCCGCGACGTCGCGGCCGTGCCCCGGGTGGAGGAGGTCGAGGTCGAGAGCTGCCGTCCGCCCGAGCGAGTCGAGGTAGTTCCGCAGCGCCGGCGTCCGGTGACGCGGGTCGCGCGATCCGTCGAGGGGAGAGTGCACCACCGGGTTCGACGAGATGTGGACGATCAGGTGGTCACCGACGAGCGCCACCCGCGCTTCCTCGTCGACGAAGATCGTGTCCGTCGGGCTGTGGCCGCTGCGCGACGAGACTCGCAGCCGGCGGCTCTCGAGCTCGACCACGTCGCCTGCCGCCAAGGGTCGCGCGACGTGGACGGAATGGGCCGGTCCCCGCTTCGCCTGTGCCGCCGCCAGCGCCCGCCTCGCCGGCTCGCGCGGAACACCGTGCAGCTCCATCACGGCGCCCTGGTACTCCTCCTCGACCTGCATGGAGCGCTCGTGGTCGCCGAGGAAGCGCGCAAGCGGCTCGATCGCAGCGACGGTCGCGCCGGACCGCGTCACAACCTCCCCCGCCAGCCCGACGTGGTCCGAATGCTGGTGCGTGAGCAGCAGGAGCTCGATCTCCTCGAGCCGCCGCCCGCGGGCGGCGAGACCGGCCGTCAGCGCGGTTAGAGCCTCGGCCGAGTTGGGTCCGGCATCGACGAGGGTGAGCGGCCGGTCCTCGATCAGGTAGACGTTGACGTTGCCGACCGGGAAGGGCGTCGGCAGCTCGATCCTGACGATCGGCGCGCCGCCACGACTCGCCGCGTCACAGCCCACCGAGCACCTTCTCGATCCCGGCGCGGATCCGGGCCTCGTTCGGGATCACCGCGTTCTCGAGCACCGGCGAGAACGGGATCGGCGCGTTGGCACCGGCGACGCGCTCGACCGGCGCGTCGAGGTCGTCGAACGCCCGGTTGCCGATCAGCGCCGCGACCTCGGCCCCGAACCCGTTCCGCTCGAACCCCTCGTGCACGACGACCGCTCGGTTCGTCTTCCGGACGGAGGCGAGGATCGCCTCCTCGTCGAGCGGCACGAGCGTCCGCGGGTCGACGACCTCGACGCTGACGCCGGACTCCGCCAGCTCGTCCGCGACGGCAAGCGCCAGCCGGACCATCCGCGACGTCGCGATCACGGTCACGTCCGTGCCCATCCGCTTCACGTCCGCGACGCCGAGCGGGACGACGTGGTCCCCGTCGGGGACCGTCTCCGCATACGGGTCCAGGAGGAGCAGCTTGTGCTCGAGGAAGATCACCGGGTTGTCGTCGCGGATCGACGCCTTGAGCAGACCGAGCGCATCCCGCGGGGTCGACGGCATCACGACCTTCAGCCCCGGGACGTGGCAGAACCACGCCTCCAGGCTCTTCGCGTGCTGCGCCGCCGAGGAGCGGCCTGCTCCGCCCTGCGTCCGGACGACCATCGGCACCCGGACCTGGCCGCCGGACATGTAGCGGATCTGCGCAGCCTGGTTCACGACCATGTCCATGCACAGCGTCATGAAGTCGACGTACATCACCTCGGCGACCGGGCGCAGGCCGGTGAGCGCGCAGCCGAGCGCCGCGCCGACGATCGCCTCCTCCGAGATCGGCGTGTTGCGCACCCGCTCGGCCCCGAACTCGTCCGACAGGCCGCGGGTGGTCTTGTAGCTACCGCCGAACGGATCGGCGATGTCCTCGCCGAGCAGGAGGACGGTCTCGTCGCGGCGGAGCTCCTCCGCCATCGCGGCGTTGAGCCCTTCGCGATACGTGAGACTGCGCGGCTCCGCGCTCACGCGTAGACGTCCTCGAAGGCGCTTGCCGGGTCCGGCTCCGGGCTCGCCCGCGCGAACTCGACGGCGTCGTCGACCTCTTGCCGCACCTCGGCCTCGACCTGGTCTGCCTCCTCCCGGCCGAGGACACCGGCCTCGGCGAGGCGCGCCTCGAACAGGCGGATGGGATCGCGCTGCTTCCACGCCTCGACCTCTTCGCTCGGGCGGTAGACGCCTGGGTCACCGACGTAGTGCCCGTAGAAGCGATACGTCTTGGCCTCGACGAGGGTCGGCCCGCCCCCGTCGCGCCCGCGCTCGACGGCGGCCGAGACGACCTCCCGGACGGCGAGCACGTCCATCCCGTCGACGACGACTCCGGGCACGCCGTAGGCCGCGCCGCGCGTGGCGATGTCCGCGATCGCCTGCTGGACGCGGCGGGGCGTCGACTCGGCGTACTCGTTGTTCTGGCACACGAAGACGACCGGGAGCTGCCACGTCGACGCGAGGTTGAGCGCCTCGTGGAACGCTCCCTCGTTCGAGGCGCCGTCGCCGAAGAACGACACGCTGACCTGGGCTGTTCCGCGCAGTCGAGCCGAGAGCGCGGCGCCGACCGCGATCGGCAGACCCGCGCCGACGATGCCGTTCGCACCGAGGATCCCGAGCCCGAAGTCGAACAGGTGCATCGACCCGCCCTTGCCGCGGCAGTACCCGGTCTCGCGCCCGTACAGCTCGGCCATCATCCGGTCGAGCCGGCCGCCCTTCGCGATGATGTCCCCGTGTCCGCGGTGCGTGCTCGTGATCCAGTCCTCCGGATCGAGAGCGGCGCACGTCCCGACGCACGTCGCCTCCTGGCCGATCTGTGAGTGAAGGAATCCCGGCAGTTCGCCGGCGGTGAAGAGCTCGATCGCGCGCTCCTCGAATGCGCGGATCGCCCACATCTTCCGGTGCATGTGCAGGAGGTCGGCCGGCGGCAGGCCGAGCGACGCCGGGTCAGGGCGCATTCGCGAGCAGCAGCGGAGCCAATGTGGTGAGCTGGTCGATGCAGAACCGGCCCGACGGCAGCGGTTGGACGACGACGTGGTCCGCGCCTGCCGCGAGATGGGCGCGGATTCGCTCGGCAACGGCATCCGCGTCGCCCCACGCGATCACCGCGTCGATCAGCCGGTCGCTGCCGCCGCCCTCCAGCTCGCCGGGCTCGAACCCGAGCCGGAGCAGGTTGTTGCGGTAGTTCGCCATCGCGAGGTAGCGCTCGGCGAACTCGCGCCCGAGGCGACGGGCCTCGGCCGGGTCGGTCTCGAGCACGACCGTGACCTCCGGAACGAGCAGCGGACCGTCGCCGAGAATCGCGCGGGCCTGCGCCGTGTGCTCGACGGGCACGAAGTACGGGTGCGCCCCGTCGCTGCGAGCGGCGGCGAGCTCGAGCATCTTCGGGCCGAGAGCCGCGAGCACCCGCGGCACGGGCTCCGGTGGAGGCGGCTGGCTCGAGCGCGCCTCGGCCATCGCGTCCAGGTAGCCGTGCATCGTCGCCACGGGCGACCCGTAACCGTGTCCGCGCCGCTCGACGAGCGGCTGGTGGCTGACGCCGATTCCGAGCACGAAGCGGCCCGGATAGGCCTCGCCGAGACCCTCTGCGCCGGCCGCCATCGCCCACGCGTCACGGGCGTAGAGGTTGGCGATCCCCACCCCGACGACGATGCGATTCGTCCACGCGAGCAACGATGCGCCGAGGCTGAACGCCTCCCGGCCCAAACCTTCGGGATACCAGAGGCTGCCGTACCCGAGTTCCTCGATCGCCGCCACTCCCGCCCGGACCTCGTCCGTGGGAAGAACGGCGGGCGCGCTACTCCATACGCCGATTCGGCCGAGTGTCACCGGACGACAATACCCACTCTCCGGACGCATGTCGACGTGGATACTCGACGGTACTGACCACGATTTCCCGTTGTCGGGATCGCGTTAAGTCGGCCGAAATAGACACCGCGCTGTTCCTTCCTCATTTGCCTGCCGGAGCTTCCGAGCCTCATGGTGTATACACAGTTCCCGCTGGAGCAGACGGAAAGGGCGTAGACGTGTATCCTCTTGATGCGGCGAATCGTGTAATTCATTTAACGGTTGTCAACCATGAGTTTGGAGGCTGACGATATGGCGAGTGCAAACACCTCGAACGCTGAGCTCACTTGCCCCGAATGTGGACGGACTTTTGCACGCGCCGCCGCATTGGGAGCGCACCGATTCCATTCCCACGGCGTAAAGGGAGTTTCGGCAAAGCGGACTACCCGGCGGCGCGGGAGACGGTCTGCCCAGCCGGCCGCACGCCAGCCGGCAACATCGAGGGCGAGCAAGCGCGATGTGCTGCTCAGAACGCTCTTTCCTCAGGGTGTTCCGGCCAATGAGCAGACACTCCGCGCAGTGACTGCCTGGCTCGACGAGGCCGAGCGCCTGGCGGCGAGGTAAAGCCGCAAGGTACGGCTGCGGCATCGGTTCCGCAGCCTTTCAGTCAATCTGCGGAGCGTCGGTTGGATTAGCCGATGCGCGCGTGTGGATCAGGTAGAGGCACGGTGCCCGACCGGAGACCGTCGAGCAGGCTGTCGACCTCCTGATCGGTCGGCTCGGGGACGCCGAGCGCCTGCCACAGACGGAGCGTCATCAGCAGGAACCCGAGGAGGATCGTGAATTCGACGGCGCCACGCTCGCCGAATCGTTTGCGAATCGCAGCGTAGGAATCGTCCGTTACACGTCCCTCGATGAACTCACGCCCATATGCGACGAGTCCCTTCTCATCGTCGAGCAGTTCGCCTTCTTTGCCGCGCAGCAGCGACTCGATCGCTTCCAGACGAACACCGACTGCGACCGCGTCCGGCAGGTGAATGGGCAGGATCGCGTTGCAGTCGAGCTCGGCGGCGAACAGGATGTCCATCAGCTCGCGCTCGGCGTCGGGGTACGTTCCACGCAACTGGCCGCGACGCACCTGCGTGCCGAGCTCGGCCAGTGCGGCCGCCAACGGGGGCGAATTCAGCAGCGCCGCGAAGTATTTCGCGGCTTGACCCTCGAGGCCGTGAATTCGCTCAGTGCGCTCCGCCACGGCCTCGTATTGAGGTCGTTCGGCGGGATCTGTCTCTTCGAGCCGAGGCGCCTTCGGGAGCCGCTCATGTTCCTTCACGTATCCGCCTCCGAGCAGCTCACGCGCGGACGGAGCCTACCGCCTGAGGATCGACCTCGGATCGAAACCGGTCGCAACGCAGAGGCTAGAATTTCCGTCCTTGTGGGGACGGAAGCCCCTGCAATCAGGGTTTGTCGCCCCCGTAGCTCAGTGGATAGAGCAGCGGTTTCCTAAACCGCGTGCGCAAGTTCGATTCTTGCCGGGGGCACTCGAGGCCGGCTCCGCATTGTCTCTTCCGCGAGCCGCGCTACGTGTGAGCCGGTTGAGCCTCGAGGCGCCGGATCCACGACCCGAGACCGCCGAGCATCATCTGCGAGATCGCGGGCTGATCCTGCATGAGTCCGAGGAAGGCCCCGCGCGGCAGCCTCAGCACGTGCAGCTCCTCGATCGCGACGACCGTCGCGGTCCTCGGAGCGCCGTCGAGCGCACCGATCTCGCCGAAGTAGTCGCCGATGCGAAGGGTCGCTGCGTCAGGTTTCCCGCGCACCGCCGCGGAGCCGCCGAGGACGACGAAGAGCGAGTCGCTGCGATCCCCGCGACCGACGACGATGTCGCCCGGGCCGTATTCAGCGAAGCTCGCTTGGGCAACGAGCTTGCGTAGATCGCGCTTGCTGATCGCCTCGAACAACGGAAACTCGGCGAGCACAGCCGCCCACTCGGCCGCCGTTGCGGCATTCCGGTACTCGAGCCTTAGGGGCAGCATCGACAGTTCCATCGCACACCTCACTGATCGGAAGATCCAATTCGCGCTGTTACCGAGTCTGCCGATGACAGGACGCAAATGGAATCGAGTCAGCACCCTTTTCGCGGTACGGCTGGCCGCACCAGGGAGGCGCCTACGTGGTCGCCTCCCGCCGTCCCGCAAGGTCGAGTCTCGGCGGGGGCACTCGCCGGGGTCAGCAGCCGACGACGGCCCGGATCCGCGTTGCATCGGCGATCCACTTCGTCGCCGTCGCCGCGGGGATCTTGCGTCCGGACTGCAACTGCACCTTGTTGCTGAACGCCGTCAACTTGTTGCAGGCACGCGTCCTTCGGTGTGCGGCGATGGCTTCGTCGGCGTCGCGCAACAACGTGTCGAGGGCGGTGCGCAGCGTCGCGCTCCGCACCGTGCTCAGCTCGGTGCGGAGGCGCGCGATCTGGTCGCGGGCGCCGAGGACGGTGACCGTGAACGTCCCGGACGAGGTGTTGCCGGAGGAGTCGCCGGCCCCGCAGCTGACAGCCGTGACGCCGATCGGGAACGTCGATCCGCTCGGCGGGCTGCACGTCACGGAGACGGCGCCGTCGACGTCGTCGGTGGCGGTGGCGCTCCAAGTCGCCGCGGCGCCGGCGGGGCTCGTCGCGTCGGTGGTTAGGTCGCCCGGGAGGCTGAGGACCGGCGCCGTCGTATCCACCGCAAACCGGATGAGGAAGACCTGGTCGGCGCTCGTGCGGAAGGCGACGTCGGTGTCCCCGACCTGGACCAGGCTCGACGGTGTGCCCGAGATCCCGCTGATCGGGTAGGCCTGCCGCAAGGTGAACGTGTCCGCGTCGTACTCGCTGAGGGTGCCGCCGCGGAGGTGGAACATCTTCGAGTGTGCGCTGTCCGGCTCGACCGGACCCGCGCCGGAGAACGGGAAGGTCGCGAGCAGCGTCCGCTCCTCCGGATCGATCACGCGCCCGCTCGTCGCGTACATGCGGCCGGCGTCGAACTCGATGTCGACGCCGAAGCCGGCGATCACGTTGGCGGTCGCGTCCTGGGTTGCGACCCCGCTCGGGCCGACGTTCATCCGCCGGAACCCGAACTCGGTCGTCTCGTTGTTGTAGCCGTACAACCGGCTCGAGCTCGCTCCGAACTCGATCACGTTGCTGCCTGTGTGGCGCGGCGTCTCGTCCGCGAGCTTGACGCCGTCGTCGTAGATCGCGACGCCCCCGTGCCGAGGACTGACGCCGGTGTTGAATCTCGAAACGGCGACCGCGCCCGGGTCGCCGGGCACGACCTCCATGTCCTCCGCCAGGTACGGCCCGAAGAACGAATCGGAGCCGAGCGAGAACTGCAGCCCCGGGGTCAGGTCCGGAAGCGCCACGCGGCGCACGGCCCCTGCGCCGTCCAGCGCGACGTAGAGGTACTGGCCGTCCGCCGACAGCGCGAGCTGCCCGGGCTCGCTCCCGACGAACGCCGAGCTCAGAACCGCTCCCGAGCGAGGATCGAGCGCCGCCACGCGGTTTCCGAGGGCGCCTGCACGGCTGGGGACGGACGCGTACAACCGGTTCGAGAGTGGATCGAAGACCAGATCGTTCGTCGGCAGGCTCACCTGCACGACCGTGGGCTGCCGGCGAGACACGGTCACCGCGAAGGAACCCGCGGAGGCGTTGCCGCTCGCGTCGGTCGCGCTGCAGGCGACGATGCTGCGGCCGATCGGGAAGATGCTCCCCGACGCGGGGACGCATGTGGTCGGACGCGCTCCGTCGACCGCGTCGGTCGCGGTGGCGGTGTACGTGACGACGGCCCCGGCCGGGTCGGTTGCAGTGGCGGCGAGGTCGCCCGGGAGGGACAGGACGGGCGGCGTCAGGTCGCCGCCGCTGCGGAAGTGGACGAGGAAGAGCTGGTCGCCGGTCGTGCGGAAGGCGACGTCGCCCCCGCCGATCGCCACGAGAGCGGCGGGCGTGCCCGAGACGCCGCTGACCGGATACGACTGGCGCAGCGTGAACGTGGTCGGATCGAACTCGTTCAGCGTTCCGCCGCTACGTGGAAGACCTTCCCGTGCGCTGTGTCCGGCTCGATCGGGCCCGCGGAGGGGAACGGAAACGTACCGAGCAGCGTCCGCGCTTCCGGGTCGATCACGCGGCCGTTCGTCGCGTACATCCGCCCGTCGTCGAACTCCATGTCGACGCCGAAACCGCTGATCAGACTTGCGGCGACGTCCTGGGTGGTCACACCCGTCCCCGTGACCGTCATCCGGCGAAAGCCGAATTCCGTCGTCTCGTTGTTGTAGCCGTAGAGCCGGCTCGCGCTCGCGCCGAACTCGATCACATTGCTGCCTGTATGTCCGGGCGTCTCGTTCGCCCGCTTCACCCCGTCGTCGTAAACGGCAACACCTTCGTGCCGGGGGCTGAATCCCACATTCCTCCGTGAGATCGCCACTGCAGTCGGTGCGCCGGGAACGACCTCCATGTCCTCCACGAACATCGGGCCGAGGATGGCGTCCACGCCGAGCGGGAATTGCAGCCCGGGCGTCAGCGACGGTAGCGCGACGCGCCTCACCGCCGCCGCGCCGTCGAGCGCGACGTACAGGTATTGGCCGTCGCTCGACACCGCCAGCTTCCCGGGCTCGCTCCCGACGAAGGCGGTCCCGAGCACCGCCCCCGAAGCGGGGTCGAGCGCCGCTATGCGGTTCCCGAGCACGCCGGCTCGACTGGGAATGGACGCGTAGAGCCGATTCGAGATCGGGTCGAAGGCGAGGTCGTTCGTCGGCAGGCCCAGCCGGGTGACGACCGGTGTCGCGCTCGCCGTCTTCGCCGCGCTCGCCAGGCCCGGGACGAGGCACAGAGCTCCCGCAACTGCCGCGACGAGGAAAATCCGGGCCCGCACACCATGACCCTATTTTCTTTCGGTTACGATTGTCACTAGTCAGACGGATAGACCGTCGCGCTTGCGCAAACGAGAGCGCGGAGCGAAAAGAACGTCTTTTCTGGCCGGTATTCGTCGCGCCTCGGCTCGCTGCCGGACCCAGTCGAGCTGGCTTTGAAGGCCCGGGCGGAGGCCGACGACCGGGCGCCAGCCGAGGGTGCGGCCGGCGAGCGACGTGTCGGCGCCCGTCCGGCGGACGTCACCGCGCTGGGCCTTCCGCCGTTCGATCGCAGCCCGGCGGCCCGCGAGGGACTCGAGCGTCGAGATCACGTCCGCGAGCCTGGCCTCCTCGCCGCCGCCGACGTTGTAGACCGGTGCCGGCCGCGTTGCGCGGGCGGCCAGGAGGGTCGCCTCGACGGCGTCGGTGACGTGCGTGAAGTCGCGCGACTGCGAGCCGTCGCCGTAGAGCGGGAACGGCGTGCCGTCGACCAGCGCCTCACACAGCCGCCGCAGTGCCATGTCCGGACGCTGCCGGGGTCCGTAGACGGTGAAGTAGCGCAGGCCGACGGCTTCGAGTCCCTGCGCGCGGTAGACCTCGGCGAGCTGCTCGCACGTGTGCTTGGTCACGCCGTAGGGCGACCGTGGCGCAGGCGGCGTGGCGCCCTCCCGGCACGGATACTCGGACGCGTCTCCGTACACCGACGAGGACGACGCCCAGACGACGCGGCGAGGCCCGGCGGTGAGCGCCGCCTCGAACACGCGCTGCGTCGCGAGAACGTTGTCCCGCACGTACTCGGCGAAGCCGGACCCGAAGCTCCCGCGGACGCCCGCCTGCGCGGCGAGGTGGAAGACGACAGAGGCGCCCGCGACCACCGGCTCGAGCGCGTCCGTCGCCAGATCCAGCTCGAGCAGCTCGAAGCGCCGCTCTCCGGCGAGCGCGGCGAGGTTCGCCTCCTTGTCCGAGCGTGGGTAGTACGGCCGGAACGCGTCCACGCCGCGCACGTGGAAGCCCTCCGCGACGAGCCTCTCGGAGAGGTGCGAGCCGATGAACCCGGCGCACCCGGTGACGACGACGACCGGAGTCATGCCGCCACCGGGACGAGCTCCGCCATCCGCGCGACCTGCGCGCGCGACGCCACCACGCGAAGCAGCTCGTCGACGCCGCGCAGGTCGGCGTCGTCCATGACCGCGTGATGGAGCATCACGCCGATCGGGCCGCCCCGACGCGCGTGCGCGGCGAGCCGCTCACCGAGCTCCTCGCGCGTCAGGCGGACACCGGCGCGGTGCGCGAGCCAGTCGACGTGTACGGGTAGCTCGTCGAGGCCGTCGATGCCGAGCCGCGGCGCGCGCGACTCGCGCGAGAGCACGCGGAACCCGGCCGCTGCGATCACGCGGCCTGTCGTCGGCGTGCACCGGTTCCACGGCGGCGTGAAGATCGGGTCGAGCGCCGGCCCGAGCCGCTCCTCGAGCAAGGCCCGCCCGCCCTCGACGTCCCGCCGCTGCTCCTCCTCCCCGCGCGACGGGCCGAACTCGCACTTTCGCCCCTCGACCTCGTGGTTCGCATGCGCGAAGCCGTGCTGGTGGAGGCCGACGGTCGGTCCACGCGCCCGAAGCTCGCGTGCAAGCTTCGTGCCGAGCGCGCACGGGATCACCGCCAGATCGACGGGCACACACCGCCGATCGAACACGGCGAGCAGGCGGCGGAGCCGCTCGTCCTGCCAGCCGGCATCGTCGTCGCGGAAGAAGAAGGTCACCGGCGCCTCGTCGAGGGCCGCGCGCAGCGGGTCGAGCCAGGCCGTCATGCGCAGACCGCCGCGCGCTCGGCTCGAGGGGACGACCGTTCACGCACCAGCCCCTCGAGGATCCGCGCGCTCGTCGCGGCGCCGTCCAGGTCGAGCTCGAGCGGGCGTGGGCGGAAGTCGAGCAGGCGGCGGATCTCGTCCGCGAGGCGCGGACCGTCGAGCGAGGCCGGATCGAGCACACGCGCGGCGCCGAGCCGAGCGAGCGCAGCCGCCCGCCGCGCCTGCTCGTCCTCCTCGGGCGCGACGAACGGCACGAACAACGCCGGCAGCCCCGCCTGCAGGACGTCGAGGGCCGTGTTGTAGCCGCACTGGCTCACGGACACCGTCGCGGCAGCGAGCTCGGCTCCGAGCTCGCGCACCGACCGCCGAAGGTGGAGACCTGGAACGGGCCGGGGCAGGGATCGCCACTCCTCCTCGGCGAGGAAGGGGCCGGCGACGAGCGTCGTCTCGACGCCTTCGAGGAGGCGGTGTGCCTGGGCGGCCGCGCGCAGGAGCGCGCCGCCGACGCGGCCCCCGCCGGCGGAGACGAGCACGCGCGGGCGTGAATCCGCTCGCACCTGCCGGGTGCGGCGCCGGGGGCGAACGACGAAGCCCGTGTGGTGGACCGGGACCGCCAGCGCCGTCCGCGGCCGGAACGTGTCCTCCAGCCGTGCGAGCAGCGGATCGGCGTGCACGAGCACTGCGTCGAGCAGGTCGTTCGCCGTCCGGGACGCCCGGTCGTCGTGCCGGCCGCCGTCGGTGCGGGAGACGAGCAGGTCGCGGACGCTGCACGCGGTCACGGCGCCGCTGCCCCGCGCGGCCTCGAGGAGCGGGACGAGCTCGCCGGCGAGCTTCTTCCGGCCGAACGGGAAGAGCTCGACGACGACCGCGGCCGGGCGACGCTCGCTGAGCGCGGACAGGACGAGCTCGCGGCGGAGCGCATGCGCGTGTGCGGGATCGACCCCCGGCGTGCGGCTCACCAGGGGGCCGCGGATCCCGCCGAGGGCCGGCAGCTCGATCAGCTCGACCCCGGCCGGCCGCGATACCGTGTCCGGCACCTCGCCGCCGCAGAGGATCGAGACGTCGAACCGCTCGGAGAGGCCCGACGCGAGCGACAGGGCGCGCACGAGGTGGCCCAGGCCGAGCGAGTGCTGGCAGTGGAGCAGGAGCCGGGGCCGGCTACCCATCGAGCACCTCGAGCGCATCGGCGAGGAGGGGGTGAAGCGCGGCGAGGCCGGCTGGACGGACGCGGTTGATCGCGCGGACCACGCGCTCGGCCAGAAGCGCCGCCGCCGTTGCGCGGCGCAACGCCTCGCGCGCCGGCAGCGGACGCACGCTCGCGTACCCCGCGAGGAAGCTCTCCGCGCAGCCACGGGCGGCGGCGGGATCGAGGTCGCCCACGACGCGCGCGTAGCGCAGACCGGCCAGGAGGCTGCCGACGTCGGCGGAGGCGGGACCGCCGGCCGACTGGTCGAGATCGAGCACGCCGATTCCGCCGCCGTCGACGATCGCGTTCTTCGGGTGCAGATCTCCGTGCAGCAGGACGTCCGGCTCCGGCGGCTCCCACGCCGTGGCGGCCGCGACGGCCCGCGCGGGTTCGGCGGCGTCCGGGCGAACCCGGGCGACGAGGTCCGCCGCGGCGCGCACCCGGTTGGGGTCGAGCCTGTGAAAGCGCGCCCCGCCCGTCGGCGGCTGCTCGTGCAACGCAGCGATCGTCTTCCCGAGGAGATGGTGGGCGTGCACGAGCTCAGTACCTTCGAGCTCCGCCAGCGCCCGCCCGGGCAGCGGCTCGAGGGCGATCAACCTGCCCGACGCAGATGCGGCGATCGGCCGCGGCACCCGGATGCCGGCGGCGCCGAGCCGGCGGTGAAGCGCGAGCGCCCGCGCTGCCTCGGCGCCGGCATAGAGCTTGGCGTAGGCGAGCGCCCCCGCCTCGCCGTCGGCACGGATCGTCGCCGATTTCTCCGGTGCGTACGCGACGAGGCGAACGGCACGAACGCGCTCGCCGAGCAGGCCCGGCAGCTCGTCGAGCGCGTCGGTGCGGAGCTTGCGGTCGTTGGGGAAGGTCCAGAAGACGGTCTCGAGCTCCGGCGCCCAGCCGACCGGCCGGAGCCGGCCAACAGCGACGGCACCCTCGAGCGCACGCCTGAACGCGGACTCCGCCCGGCCGCGCGCGAACGTTCGGGACGCGACGTCGTAGCGCCGGTCGCACGTCTCGAGCGCGTACCGGACGCGCAGACTCTCGCCGACGCGGTACTTCACCCGCGCGACCTCGCAGCGCGTAATGGCGGACCCCTCCGCGAGCCGACGCTCGAGCACCGGCGCCATGCGCGCGGGATCGAGCAGCACGTCGCGCTGCGGAAGCGCCGGGTCGGGCGCGAGCAACGGGGTCACGGCCGCCGTTCCCAGGTGGCCCGCTCCGGAGTGAGGAGCAGGCGGTCGACGCGGTCGCCCATGCCTACTTCGACGACGGTCCCACGGGCGCGCACCGAGAGCGGCGCGTCGCCTGGATAGAGAACCGTGACGAAGCGCGCAGCGAGACCGTCCACGCTGACGCTGACCATCGGCGCGCTCCGCTTCTCGCCGTACCGCTCCGAGACCCACCCTTCCTCGAGCCGGGGCCCGGCGTCGGCCGCGACGACGAGCGTCAACCCCGGCGCACGCACGGTGTCGCCCTCGGCCTCGGCCGGTCCGCAGGCGAGCTGGAAGCGGAGGTCGTACCGGTGCCGGCGATCTCCCCGCAGCCGGTCGTCGATCACCCAGTACTCGCCCGCGACGAAGGCGACGGTCCGGACGTGCACCGCCTCGTAGACGGGGCTCCGCGCCTCGCCGACGAGGACGTCGAGGCCCGGCGAGCGCAGCCGTCTCAGCAGGCGCCCGTCCGCGACCGGGCCGCGTGGCTTGCCGCGGCGGTACGGCGTCTGGTCGAGCCCGTCGACGCAAACGGTGTTGTGGGCGGCGGTGCCCTTGAACCTGCGGCGAAGGTTGCCGCCGTGCTCCGAGTACGTGTACCGGCCGGGATCGACGACCAGCGGACGGCCGGCGCCGTAGGCCTCGACGCTCAGGAGGTCGTAGTGGCCGTGACCGCCGTCGCCGAGCGGCCCGCAGTCGAAGACGAGGAAGCGCTCGTCGCGAAACGCCGCCTCCCCGTCGCCCCAGCCGCTGCGCTGGACGAAGTAGCCGCCGTCCGGGAACGATACGTTGCGCGCCGGAGGCGGCTCCCCCGCACCACCTGCGCTCGCCGCCCAGGCGAGGTCGCGACGCCGGAGCAGCCTGGCCGCGAGCGAGAGGAGCTCGCCGTAGCTCTCGGAGTCGCTGTCCGAGAGCGCCGGGATGCGGCCGTCCGGTCGCTGGACGTGCAGGGCGAAGTCGCATGCGCGCGAGAGCCGCTCGTCGTACTCCGAGCCGAGATCGATCCCGAAGCGCGCGGCGTTCGCGCGCGCAGCCACGAACGTCCGCAGCGCGACGAGGTGGTAGTGGGTCGAGCTCTCGCGGTGGGCGCCGTCGGCGCGAAAGGCGTCGAGCAGGTCCCGGCGCAGCGCGTCGACCGCGAACTCGAGCAGTCCGTCCTCGTCGAGGTCGGTGAAGGCCAGCGGAAGCAAGAAGAGCGCGTAGAGCTCGAGCGTCCGGTGGTTCCGCTCGGCGGTCAGGGTCGCGCGCACGTGCGCCGCCTGCGCCGCGAGGCTCGCAAGCAGCTGCTCGCCCAGCCGCGGCGTCAGGCCCCGGAAGGCGGGCGACTCGCCGAACGAGCCCCAGGCGTACAGCCAGTTTTGGATCCGCCGGGCAGCGACCTCGCTCGGGTCGTGGTCGGGCGGCACCTGCTCGAGCCACGACCGCACGAGCCGCTCCCACGCCTCGAGGTAGCCGGCATCCGCCGTCTCCCGGAACGCGTGCGCGAGATCGAGCCCGTAGTAGAACTTCACCCACTCGATCCGCCACTCCTCGTCCTCGGGCACCGGGGCGGCCACCCAGTTCGGCTGCGACCCGAGCGCGAGCGTGATCCCGCAGTGCGTAAAGCGGCCGGCCCGGACGGCGTCGGCGACACGCCGGTCGCGGTGCAGGTGCTCGATCGCGCAGTAGAGCGGCCGTGGGGCGAGCACCGACCGGGACGGGGCGGCCACGCTCACGCCAGCGCCTTCCGGAAGAGCCCGGCCATCTCCTTCGCCAGCTCCTCGCCATCGAACCGCTCCCGGACCGTCGCCCTCGCCGCGGCGACCAGCTGCTCGCGCAACGCCGCGTCGCGGTGGACGCGGAGCAACGCGGCGGCGAGCCCTTCGGGATCCTCGGGGTCGACCAGCAGCCCGGTCACGCCGTCCTCGACGAGCTCGGGAATGCCGGAGATGCGCGTCGTCACGACCGGCACCCCCGCCGCCATCGCCTCGACAATCACGTTCGGGATCCCGTCCCGATCGCCGTTGTCGAGGACGCGGCACGGCAGGCAGAAGACGCTCGCCTGCACGTATTCGTCGAAGAGCGCCGCCTGCGACAGCACCCCGCGCAGGACGACGCGCAGGCCGTCGTCCTCGATCCGGCGGCGCAGCCCGAGACCGAAATCGTCGCCGTCGTCCTCCCCGACGATCGCGGTCTCGACGCGGAGGCCGCCCTCTGCGAGCAGCGCCTGAGCGTCGAGGAGGACGTCGAAGCCCTTCTTCTCGACGAGTCGCCCGACCCCGAGCACCTTCAGGCACCCGTTCGGCTCGGCCCGCTCGAGCGGCGCCGCCGCGAGAAGGCGCGCGAAGTCGGCGTTCAGCCCGTGGTAGACACGGTGCACACGCGCCGTCGGCGCGAGACGGTGCAAGTGCTCGCGGTTCGCTTCCGTGCACGTGATCGCAAAGCGCGCGGCGAGCAGCTTCCGGCGCAGGAGCCCGCCGGGGTTGAGCTTCTCCGAGTAGATGTCCTTCGCGTGGCCGGTGAACGAGAAGGGCACGCCGGTGACGAGCGACGCGAGCCAGGTGACGCTGGTCGCGCCGTGCGCGAAATGGGCATGCAGGTGGCGAACGTCGGGCGCGTCGAGCAGCTGGTCGGCGAGCGCGACCGCGAGCAGGAACTCCTTCGCCATCACCTTCTTCGGCCACCCTGTCGCCCGCGCGCGCGAGCGCAGCGACTGCGCGAGCGCCGCGGCCCCCGCGCGTGCCAGGCCGAGGGGCCGGCGCCGCGCGACGCGGGCGAGCGCGGGTGTGAACGCGGGGAGGTTCACCCGCAGCCAGCTCAGCATCGGCGTCGACGAGAGGCTCGTCGTGGGCGGCAGGTACTCGACGCCGGCCCGGATCCGGTCGACGACCGGATGTGTCCGGTCCTCGTCGCGGGGCCGGATCACGTAGAGCCGGAGCGGGATCCCCGCCTGCTCGACGCGGTGGATCTCGCTCGCGATGAAGAGCTCGGACATGCGCGGGAAGCCCTTCAGGACGTACGCCACCGTCGCCTCAGGCATACGCCGCCCTCAGCCGTCCGACGAGATGCTCGCCGCAGCGGCGCAGGTCGAACCTCCGGACGACGCTTGCGCGGGCGGCGCGGCCGATCGTCTCCCGCAGATCGGGCCGGGCGACGAGGAGCGCCAGGGAATCGGCGAGCGCACCGGGGTCGCCCGGCGGCACGACCAGCCCGGCCGTACCGTCGAGCGCGGTCGCGAGCGCGCCGACGTCACCGCCGACGACGGGAAGTCCGCTCGCCATCGCCTCGAGTACGACGTTCGGCAGCCCGTCACGATCGCCACTCGCATCCTCGACCGACGGCGCGACGAAGACGTCGGCGGAGGCGTAGACGGCAGGCAGCTCGTCGTGCGGAAGCGCGCCCGTGAGCTCGACCGACCCGCCCAGCCCATGGTGCGCGACTCGCTCCTCGAGGCGCGCCCGCTCCGGCCCCTCGCCGACGATGCGCAGCCGAAACGGCATGCCCAGCCGCGCGGCGGCCTCGACCAGGACGTGGAAGCCCTTCTTCTCGACGAGCCGCCCGACCGCGAGCAGCCCGAGCGGCCTGCCGGCGCGCCGCGGCCCGGGCCGGAAACGCGACAGGTCGACGCCGTGCGGCACGACTTCAGCCGTGGCCCCCGCGCGCTCGACGTCGGCGGCGGCGTCCGGGTTGC
>DATENZ010000002.1:0-16270 GCA_035274625.1 Gaiellaceae bacterium | reverse complement strand
AGTCGCGCGGGCTTCGGCGGCGGTGCGTGGGCTGCTGAGGGGTCTGCGCCGGCTCCCGGGCGCGCGCGGCCTCGACCGGCGGGCGGAGGCGGGCGAGTCCTTCCTGGCCGCGCCCGGCGGCTCACGCCGCCCCGGCTTCCTCACTCGCCTCTGGGTGACCTACATCGCCGTCGCGAACGCGCTCACGCACCGACGGCTCGCCCGTCGTGGGGACGTCGTCGTCTTCGACCGGTACGTGCTCGACTCGATCGTGCGGATGCGCTACCTCTGGGCGGCGCGGTTCGGGGTCGCGACGTGGGTGCTGCGCCGGCTCTCGCCTTCCTCACGCGTGGCCTTCCTGCTCGACGTGCCGCCCGAGGTCGCGCTCGAGCGCAAGCAGGACCAGTGGTCGCTCGACGCGCTCCGGCGGCAGCGGGAGCTCTACCTCGAGGAGGCGGCGCGACTCGGCGTTCGGGTGCTCGACGGGACGAGGCCGAGGGAGGAGCTCTGCGCCGAGATCGCGGAGGCGAGTTGGAGGGCCCTAGGCGACCCGTAGGCGCAGCGCCCTCGGGACGAGCTCGAACCGCACCGGCGTCGTCCCCGGCTGCTCACCGTCCAGCTGCACAGGGAGCGGGGCCTCGGCGTCGACGTCGACGACCGTTCCGCGGAGCAGCTCCGCCTTCGGGTGGGGGAGATGCGTCCCGCGGTACAGCTTCGGCATCGTCTGGATCAGGTCGCGCTTCGTCAGGTCGCCGATCAGCAGCACGTCGAACAGGCCGTCGTCCGGCTCGGCCTCGGGGCACATCATCATCCCGCCGCCGAGATAGCGGCCGTTGGCGACGATCACCTCGTGCATGCGGCCGTGGCGGTCCTGACCGTCGACCGAGACCTCCACAGCGGTGTTCTTCCAGCGCGCGAACACGGCCAGCGTCGCCCAGAGGTACGACACCTTCCCGCCGAGCCTCTTCGTCGACTCGTTCGTCCGCCGAGCGACGGCGCCGCTCATGCCGACGCCGGCGACGTTGAAGAACCACGCCTCCCCGGCGTCCCCGGACCACGCGCGGAAGCTGACCCGGCCCGCGTCGATCTCCCTCGTCCTGCCGCTCAGTGCGATCCCGACCGCCGCGTCGAGCTCGGCCGGAATCCCGTAGGTGCGGACGAAGTCGACGCCGGTTCCCCGCGGAATCACGGCGAGCTCGACCCCGGCGAGGCCGGCGACGCCCGAGGCGACCTCGTTCAGGGTCCCGTCGCCGCCGACGGCAACGATCAGGCGGGCGCCGTCCTCGGCCGCCTGCCGGGCGAGCTCGCGGAGGTGCTCCGGACGCTCGGAGAAGAGCGCGTCGCCGTCGAGACCGAGCGCGGCCGCGCGCCGTGCGAGCTGCGGCCAGCGGCGCCCGGTCGAGCCGTTGTCCGACGCCGGGTTGACGAGGAAGACGGTCTCGCTAATGCGAGTCGGTGACCGTGACGAGCGCCAGCTCGGTCATCTGGTCGACGGCCCGCTGCATGTCCTCGTCCGAGATGCGGACGAACTCGCCGGCGACGACGACGTCGCTCACGATCAGCAGGCACCCGGTCTGCACCTTCTTCAGCGCGCCGAGGGTGAAGAGCATCGCCGCCTCCATCTCGACGGCGAGGATGCCGCGGTCGCTCCACCGCTGGTACTGGTTCATGTCCGGGTTGTAGAAGACGTCGCTGGAGACGATCGGGCCGACCCGCACCTTCTTGCCGAGCTCCTTCGCGTGGTGCACCGCGCCGTGGACGAGCTCCCAGTCAGCCGTCGGGGCGTGCGGCTCGTCGGCGATCAAGTGCAGCGGAGTCGAGTCCGCCGGCGTCGCCGACAGGGCGACGATCAGGTCGCCGATGTCGAGGTCGGGTTGCAGCCCGCCGCACGTGCCGACGCGAAGGATCTTCTTCACGCCGAGCATCGCCAGCTCCTCGATCACGATTCCCGCGGACGGGCAGCCCATCCCGCTCGACTGGACCGACACGCGCTTGTCTCTGAACGTACCGGTGAAGCCGAGCATCCCTCGCTCCCCGTTGACCTGAACCGGCTCGTGCAGAAAGGTGTCGGCGATGTACTTGGCGCGGAGCGGATCGCCCGGAAGGAGGCAGCCCTCGGCATAGTCGCCGGGCTCGGCTCTGAGATGAATCGGCATCGCGGGCAAGACTACGGCTTCGGCGCGATATAAGGACGGGAGAACCTTGGGCACGCCGTTCGAGCCGCCACTGCGCCAGATCCTCGCGTACTGCGCGGAGGATCCGGTCGAGCGGGTGTTCCTCGAAGACGTCGCGCGCCGCGGCCTCGGACGCTTCACCGCGCTCGCTTCGAACGGGCGGCTGACCGCGCTGTGCCACGTGGGTGCGAACGTCGTCCCCTCGGGGGCCGGCTGCGGCGCCTTCGCATGGGCCGCGGCCTCCAGCCGCGCCCGGATGATGATCGGCGAGGAGCGTGCGGTCACGGAGCTCTGGCAGGCGGCGGTGAGGCGGATGCCGGCGCCGCGCGAGGATCGGCCGGGACAGCCGGTGTACGTCCTCGAGGAGCCGCCCGAGCCGGGCGGCAGCGGCCTGCGCGAGGCGTCACTCGCCGACCTCGGCATCCTCGTTCCCGCCTGCGCAGCGGCGCACGAGGAAGAGATCGGGATCGACCCGCTCACCCGCGACCCCGACGGCTTCCGGTGGCGGACGCAGGCGCAGATCAACGAAGGCCGTTCCTGGATCTGGATCGCCGACGGGACGATCCTCTTCAAGGCGGAGGCCTCGGCGTGGACGCCGGAGGCGGTGCAGCTCCAGCAGGTCTGGGTCGATCCGTCGGTGCGGAACCACGGCTACGCCCAGCGCGGGATGCGCGACCTCTGCGGCCGGCTGCTCGAGCGGGTCCCGCGCGTCTGCCTGTTCGTGCGTCCGGAGAACGCGCCGGCGATCCGCGTCTACGAGGGGATCGGCATGCGCCGGACGATCACGTACCGAAGCTTGATTTTCTGACGCCGCCGCGCCCGACATGCGCGGGCGCGGCACCCTGCCGCAGCTGGGTGGGCATGATCTCTGGGAAGGGGGCCCACGGGGGGAACCGGCTGTTCCCCCCGTGAAGCGAGCGGAGCGAGCGTCTTACCACCCGTGGATGCGCGAGATCTCGAGCCGGAGCGGCACTGAGAAGTCGGCGGCGAAGCTCTCCGGCGTCCAGCCGAGGGCGGCGATGCGGCCGCGGTACTTCTCCAGGTACTCGGGCACCTGGTTGGACGGCGGGTCGTCGGAGACGCGCAGCTGGCCCCAGCAGACGACGATGTCGGCCTCGAGCCGGTCGCTGTCCAAGTGGAGGCTGACGTTCGGGTTGCCGGCGATGTTGGCGAGCTTCCGTTTCTCCGGCCTGCTGTAGAGCAGCACCGATCGGTCGCCGCCCCAGAGAAACCAGATCGGGATCGGCCGCGGCGCGCCCTCGGCGGTCACGGTGGTCAGCCAGCCGATGATCTCCTCGTGCAGGCGGCGCGTCGCGCGCTGCCCGAACTCCGTCGTCGTGTCGAGCACGAGGGGAGCCTACCGGGGGCACAATGGCCGCATGGAGCTGCTGGAGCGGATCGAGGCGCACATCCGCCGGCACGAGCTGATCCCGGTCGGCGGCGAGGTGACGTGCCTCGTCTCCGGCGGCGCCGACTCGACCTGTCTCTGGCACGCGCTGAAGGAGCTCGGCTACGGCGTCGCGGCCGTGCACGTGAACCACGGCCTCCGTGGAGCGGAGTCCGAGGCGGACGCGGCGTTCTGCGCAGATGTCCTGCAGGCGGCCGTAATCGGCGCCGGGGATTCAACGGCGGCGACCGAGGCGGCGCTGCGCGACGCCCGGTACTCGCTCACCGCCGACCGCGGGCTGCGGGCGACGGGGCACACCGCCTCCGATCAGATCGAGACGATCCTCTACCGGCTCGCCGCGAGCGGGTCGACGCGCGGGATCAAGGTGCGCCGCGAGGACGGCGTCGTCCGGCCGCTCCTGACCGTCCGGCGCGACGAGACGGAGGCCTACTGCAGCGCCAACGGGCTCGAGTTCCGGACCGACTCCTCGAACCGCGACACGCTGCGCGGACTGATCCGCACCGAGATCGTCCCGCTCCTCCGCCGCCTGCATCCCGCCGCGGAGCAGAACATCCTGCGCCTCGCCGACGAGCGACCGCGCCTTCCGCGGCAGATGGAGGAGACGTTGCTCGAGCTGCTCTCCTCGGCGGCGGGAACGAAGCACGCCGACCTCAGCGGCGGCGTCCGCGCGACGCGTGAGTACGACCGCGTCTCGCTCGACCTCGGACCCGTGCGCTGGGGGCCGTGGACGATCGAGTCCGACGAGCCGGGTCTGGAGGTACGCGCCCGCCGCCCGGGGGACCGCCTCCGCGGCCGGCGAAAGAAGCTTCAGGACGTGTTCGTCGACGCGAAGGTGCCGCGGGCAGAACGCGACGAGTGGCCGGTCGTCGTTCGCGGCGAGGAGGTTGTCGCCGTGCCCGGGATCGTGGAGGATGACGCGGTGCGGGTGACACGCGGATGATGGAGACCGAGCTCCAGCGGGCGGTCGGCGAGATCCTGATCGACTCCGACGCGCTCAGCGGGCGGATCGCCGAGCTCGGCACCGAGATCTCCGCGCACTACGAGGGCCGCGACCTCCTGCTGATCGGCGTCCTCAAGGGCGCCGTGTTCTTCATGGCCGACCTGATGCGGCACCTGGCCGTGCCCTGTGAGGTCGACTTCATGGCGATCTCGAGCTACGGCGCCCAGACCGACTCGTCGGGCGTCGTCCGGATCCTCAAGGATCTGGACATCAACATCGAGGGGCGGAACGTCCTCGTCGTCGAGGACATCATCGACTCGGGGCTGACGCTCTCGTACCTGATGCGGAACCTGGAATCGCGCGAGCCCGCGTCGCTCGAGGTCTGCGCGCTGCTGACGAAACCGGCTCGCCGCGAGATCGACGTCGAGGTGCGCTGGATCGGCTTCGAGATCCCGAACCGGTTCGTGATCGGCTACGGGCTCGACTTCGCGGAGCGCTACCGCAACCTCCCCTACGTGGGGGTCCTGAGCGACGAGCTCATGCCCGAAGGGGCTTAAGAAATTCCCGGCACAAGCCGAGGGAACCACATTGCTACCCTGGGCGTTGAATAACTGTGAACCGCTTCTTCCGTAGCGCGCTTTTCCCGCTGATCGTGATCGTCCTGCTCGTCTACCTGGCGAGCCAGACGCTGATCCCGAAGTCGAAGTCGGCGCGCAAGGTCACCTACTCCGACCTGATCCAGCGGGTGCAGGCGCAGCCGCGGTCGATCGACCACGTGATCATCCAGCCGTCCGGGCACCAGACCGGCTCCGTCACGGCATACCTGACCTCCGGCGACAAGGTCAAGGTCAACTACCCGAGCGACGCCTCGCTCCAGCAGCTCCAGAACAACCTCGAGAAGCGCAAGGTCAACTTCGACTCGAAGGGCACTGCCGGCAGCCCATGGTGGTCGATCCTCACCTCCCTGCTTCCGTTCGTGCTCCTCTTCGGGTTCTGGATCTTCCTGATGAACCAGGTGCAGGGCGGCGGCTCGAAGGTGATGAGCTTCGGCAAGAGCCGTGCCAAGCGGATGGCCCCGGACTCGCCCAAGATCGGCTTCAAGGACGTCGCGGGCGTCGACGAGGCGGTGGAGGAGCTCCAGGAGATCAAGGAGTTCCTCGAGAACCCGAAGAAGTTCCAGGCGCTCGGCGCTCGGATCCCGAAGGGCGTGCTCCTCTACGGCCCGCCCGGTACCGGTAAGACGCTGCTCGCGCGCGCGGTCGCCGGCGAGGCGGGGGTGCCGTTCTTCTCGATCTCCGGCTCCGACTTCGTCGAGATGTTCGTCGGCGTCGGTGCGTCCCGTGTCCGCGACCTGTTCGAGCAGGCGAAGCAGGCCGCTCCGTGCATCGTCTTCATGGACGAGATCGACGCCGTCGGGCGCCACCGCGGAGCGGGTCTCGGCGGCGGCCATGACGAGCGCGAGCAGACGCTCAACCAGCTCCTCGTCGAGATGGACGGGTTCGAGCTGAAGGACAACATCATCCTGATCGCGGCCACCAACCGGCCGGACATCCTCGACCCGGCGCTGCTCCGCCCGGGACGCTTCGACCGGCAGATCGTCGTCGACCGCCCCGACCGGAACGGCCGTCGGAAGATCCTCGAGGTGCACGCGAAGGGGAAGCCGCTCGCCTCCGAGATCGACCTCGACACGCTCGCCGCCGGGACGCCGGGATTCACGGGCGCCGACCTCGCGAACCTCGTCAACGAGGCAGCGCTGCTCGCCGCCCGCCGCGGCAAGAAGACGATCGAGCAGGAGGAGCTCGAGGAGGGGATCATGCGCGTGATCGCCGGCCCGGAGAAGCGGACGCGCCTGTTCTCCGAGGAGGAGCGGAAGATCACGGCCTACCACGAGATGGGCCATGCGCTCGTCGGCCACTACCTCGAGCACACCGACGAGGTGCACAAGATCTCGATCATCAGCCGCGGCCAGGCGCTCGGCTACACGATCTCGCTGCCACGCGAGGACCGGTACCTGACGACCAAGTCGGCGCTGATGGACCAGCTGGCGATGACCCTCGGCGGCCGCGCCGCCGAGGAGCTCGTCTTCCACGAGGTGACGACCGGCGCCGCGAACGATCTCGAGAAGGTGACCGGGACCGCGAAGCAGATGATCATGCGCTTCGGCATGAGCGAGAAGCTCGGCCCGCGGGTGCTCGGCCGCAACCACGACATGCCGTTCCTCGGCCGCGAGATGGGCGCCGAGCCCGACTACTCCGAGGAGATCGCGCGCGAGATCGACGACGAGATCCGGCGCGTGATCGAGGAGGCGCACGAGACAGCCCACCAGGTGCTGCGGGCGCACCTCGAAGAGCTGCACAAGCTGTCTGCGATCCTGATCGAGCGCGAGACGATCGACAAGGATCAGTTCGAGCGGCTGCTGGCGGGCGAGCCGGACGACGACGTGTTCCGGGAGGAGACGCCGCCTGCGCCCGAGGAGCCGACGCCGGAGCCGGCGAAGCGGCCGAGGCCCCAGCCGAAGCCGTTCCCGATCCCGGGCGCGCTGTCGCAGCCGCCGCCGCCCGAAGGCGCGAAGCCCTAGCTGACCGGCCGGCGCGCCGGCGCTCCGCTGCTTACGCCGTCGCGCCTTTGCTCGTCCAGAAGCGGTTCAGCGCACCCTGGACCTTCACCACCCAGACGAAGTAGCCGATCAGGGGCAGCAGCATCCAGAAGCCGGTCTTGCCGGTGACCGGGGGCTGCTGGCCGTCGCGGGCGTAGAGCTTGCCGACCTCCGAGGGCGTGACGAACCACATCACGATCCCGACGACGAGCCAGATCACGAGCCAGAGGACGCCTCCGAGGCCCTCGCCCGAGTATCGCCGGACCTCTTCGCCGGTCTTGTACGACCAGTAGATGAGATAGATGCCGAATGTGAGCAGGCCGATGATCGCGACGAACCACACCCCGCGCGGCCTGCCGAGCGGCCGCTCGGTCGCCGGGACCGTCGCCGTTGCTTCGGACACAGGAGCTCCTTCCGGGAGAGAGGAACGGCTGGATCAGAGCACGTCGCCCGGACGGCGTGTCAGCGCGACGGCTCGGCGGCCCGGCTTACGAGCCAGACGGCCGCGGTGTCCTCGTCGCCGTGACCCAGCTCGATCGCGCGCTCGTATCGCGCGAGCGACGCCGGCGCCAGACCGAGCTCGAGCCCGACCGACCGCCCGGCCTCGATCGCGAGGCGAATGTCCTTCGCGGCGTTCGTCAGGGTGAACATGGCGGAGAAGTCGCGGTTGAGCATCTTCTCGGCCTTCATGTGCGCGTACGGCGAGTCCATCGCGCGCCCCTCGATCGCCTCGAGGAACCGCCGCGGATCGACGCCGAGCGCCTCCGCGAGGGCGAACGTGTCCGCGAGGTTCTGGACCAGGTTCATGATCCAGAGGTTCGTCGCCAGCTTCAGCTTCGTGCCGGCGCCCGGCTCGTCGGCGAGCCACATCACCCGGCCGGCGATCGGCTCGAACAGGGTCTCCGGCCGCTCCGCGCCGGCGGCGAGGACGAGGAGCTGGCCCTTCTCGGCTTGCGGCTTCGACCCCAGCACCGGGGCGTCGAGGAAACGCGGGTGCCGCGCCGCGAAGCGCGCGGTGTCCGAGACTCCGACAGTCGACATCTGCACCCAGAGGACTTCCGGATCGAGCCCGGGCACGACCTCCTCGACCGCCGGCCCGTCCGCGAGCATCGTCACCAGCACCTCGGCGCGGGCGACGGCTTCTTCCGCTGTCTCTGCAACGGTGGCGCCGAGGCCCTCGGCCTTCGCGCGCGTCCTGTTCCAGACGCGGACGTCGTGGCCGGCGGCGGCCAGGTTCCGCGCGATCGGCGCGCCCATGATCCCCGTCCCGAGCACCGCCACGCGCATGCGGGGAAACTACTTCAGACGCGAGAGGCCCGCCTGCGCGGGCCTCTCGGGCAACTCATCTAGCACGCGGCCGTCATGCGCGTCGAGTATGCCGTGAAGGGCCGTCCCCGGAGCCGGATTCGAACCGGCGTCTCCGCGAGTGACGATCGCGTGCTCCTACCACTAGCTACCCCGGGGACGTTGCTTCACAGGACTCGTTCTCGCGCGACGCTGTGGCGCGAAGGCGCAAACTTCGAGCCAAGTGAACACACCCCCCATCGAACAACGCTTCCCGCGTCCGTCGGTCATGGGCGTCGTCAACGTCACTCCCGACTCGTTCTCCGACGGCGGCGTCAACTTCGCGGCCGAGGACGCGATCGCCTCGGGGCGCCGGATGGTCGATGAAGGCGCGTCGATCGTCGACGTCGGCGGCGAGTCGACGCGGCCTGGCTCGCAGGGCGTGACCCTGGAGGAGGAGCTGAGGCGGGTCGTGCCCGTGCTCGAAGGGCTCGCCGGGCTGCCCCTGTCGATCGACACGTCGAAGGCCGAGGTCGCCCGGCGCGCGCTCGAGCTCGGCGCCGAGCTCGTCAACGACGTGACCGCGCTCCGCGCGGATCCGGAGGTGGCGGGTGTCGTCGCCGACGCCGGCGCCTACCTCTGCCTGATGCACATGCAGGGCTCGCCGCAGACGATGCAGGTCGATCCGCGATACGACGACGTCGCGGCGGAAGTCGCCGGCTTCCTCGAAGGACGGCTGCGGTTCGCCGTCGAGGCCGGGATCGCGGAGGAGCGGATCTGCCTCGACCCCGGCATCGGCTTCGGCAAGACCGCCGCGCACAACCTGGAACTCGTCCGCCGGCTGGACACGCTGCTCGAGCTCGGGCGGCCGATCGTGGTCGGGTTCTCGCGCAAGCGGTCGCTCGGCCGGCTCCTCGGCGACGCGGCCGCGACGACCGGCTCGACCGCCGCGAGCATCGGTGCGGCGATCGCCGCCTACGAGCGCGGCGCGACGATCCTGCGCGCCCACGACGTCCGCGAGACCGTGGAAGCGCTGACCGCGGCGAGCGCGATCCTGTGATCCTCGAGCTCCACGGCCTCGAGGTCTTCGGCCGGCACGGCGTCCTCCCGGAGGAGCAGCGCGAGGGTCAGACCTTCCTCTTCGACCTCGAGCTGGAGATCCCCGAGCCGGCTGCGGACCGGGTCGAGGACACCGTCGACTACCGTGACGTCGCCGCGGCGGTGCGACGAGTCTCGGACGCAACCCGTTTCGACCTGATCGAGGCGCTCGCCGCTGCGGTCGCCGACGAGCTCGTCGCGGCTTTCCCGGTTGCTCGCGCTCGCGTCCGCGCTCGCAAGCCGCATCCACCCGGGCTGGCCGCCGAATGGTCGGCCGCGACCGCAGAGCGCAGCGGGTCACGCTGAGCGCGACCGCGGCCGATAACAGCCGCAGGTCGCAGACATGGACTTCGAGGTTCTCGACAGCATCGAGCGGATCGCCCCCGAGTGGGACGAGCTGGCGACGCGCGCCGCCGCACCTCCGTTTGCGCGGCCCGGCTGGTTTCAGGTCTGGTGGCGCGCATTCGGCCGCGGCCGGCTCGAGCTGCTGGCGGCGCGGCGGGGCGCGCGGCTCGTCGGGGTCGCACCGCTCTCGCGCCACCGGGGATCGCTGCTGGCCCTGGCGAACGTCCACTCGCCGCGGTTCACGCTCCTCTCAGACGACGAGGAGGCCGAGCTGGGGTTGGCGGAGCGGCTGTTCGACGAGAACCCGTTGCACACCGTCTTCTGCTACGTCGAGGCCGGAGTCGACGGGGTCGCGACAGTCGAGCGCGTCGCGCGCTCGCGGAGCCGGCGGTTGTTCACCGCCCCGATCCAACGGTCACCGTACGTCGAGCTCGATGGGGACTGGGACGGCTTCGAGCACAGCCTGTCCTCGAAGTTCGTCGCCGATCTCCGGCGCCGCCGGCGTGCCCTGGAGCGCGAGGGCGAGGTCGGCGTCGAGGTCGTGGAAGGGGCGGCGGCCGTGAACGGGACGTTGAGCGAGGTCTTCGCGCTCGAGCCGTCCGGCTGGAAGGACGAGCGCGGCACCGCGATCACCGCGAGCCCGGCGACGCGCCGCTTCTATACGGAGCTCGCCGAGTGGGCGGCGGCGGAGGGCTTTCTCAGGCTCGCGTTCCTGCGCCTCGACGGCCGTCCACTCGCCTGCCAGTATGCGCTCGAGGATGCCGGCGGCTGGTACTTCCTGAAGGGCGGCATCGCGCCGGATGCGAAGCGGTTCGCACCCGGCAAGCTCCTCGCGCACGCGATGATCCGGCGCGCCTACGACTCGGGACTGCGCTGGTTCGAGTTCCTCGGAGCGGCCGAGGCCTGGAAGAGCGACTGGCGTCCGGCGCACCGCGACCTCGTCATCCAGCACTCATTCCCGCGCGGGCCGGTCGGGCTGGGCTGGAGCTCGGCCGTCGCCGCCTGGCGCCTCGGTGCTCTGCCGCTCGCGAAGCGCATCCTCAGGCGAGGCGGCCGATGAAGGGCACGATCGTCCCCGCGCTCGCGCCGCTGCCGCTCTCCGTCTGGGGCCGCCGCAGGCGCGAGGCTCTGCCGTTTCCGCTCGCGGAGCCGGGGTGCCGGCTCTTTGCCCGCGCCCGCAACGCGCTGCACCACGCACTGTCGGAACGGCTCGAGCCGGGCAGCGAGATCCTCGCGCCGGCGTTCCACCACGGCTCGGAGATCGAGGCGTTCGAGCAGGCGGGGCTCGTCTGCCGTTTCTACGACGCGACCGAGACGCTCGCCCCGGACGAGGCGGAGCTCGACGCGCTCCTCTCGACGAGGACGCGGGCGCTGCACCTGATCCACTACTTCGGGTTCCCCCAGGACGTTCGCCGCTGGCGCGCCTGGTGCGACGAGCGAGGGCTGCTCCTCGTCGAGGACGCGGCGCAGGCGTGGCTGGCCGCGGTCGACGGCCAGCCGGTCGGCCTCGACGGCGACGTGGCCGTGTTCTGCCTCTACAAGTCGTTCGGCCTTCCCGACGGTGCGGCGCTCGTGACCAGGTGGCCGACGAACGGGACCGTCCCTCCGGCCGGGAAGGGTCTCTTCTGGATGGCCCTCGAGCACGGGTTGTGGCTGGCCACACGCACCCGCGCGATGGCCTGGCTCGCGGACCACTGGGCCTGGCGGATCGGGACGACCGAGGAGACGATGCGCGTCGGCCGGTCGACCCTGCCGTGCGCCGCGACGCTCGCCGCCCTCCCGCGCGTCGCTGACGGCGCGGTAGCCGAGACGCGCCGCCGTAACTACGGCCGGCTGCTGGAGCTGCTGCCCGACCTCGTCGCGCTGCCGTTCGCCGGCCTGCCGGACGGGGCGAGCCCGTTCACGTTCCCGGCCGTCTTCCAGGACAAGCCGCAGGCGCTGGACCGCCTCCGGCGCAACCGGGTCCGCGCACTGAACCTGTGGTCGGCTCCGCACCCGTCGGTTCCTGCCGGCGGGTTTCCACAGGCGCTCGAGCTGCGGCGGACGCTCGTCGGCCTGCCGGTCCACCAGGAGCTACGGGGAGGAGACGTCGACCGGGTGGCACTCGCGGTCCGCGCGGCGCTCGCCGAGTGACGCGCGCCTACGTCGGCCTCGGGGCGAACCTCGGCGACCGGGAGGCGACGCTGCATGCTGCGCTCGAGCAGCTCGACCGTGAGGACGGGATCGCTGTGGTCAGCGTCTCCTCATTCCGCGAGACGGAGCCGGTCGGCCTCGTCGACCAGCCGATGTTCCTCAACGCGGCAGCCGCCGTCGAAACGGAGCTCACGCCGCGCGAGCTCCTCGATCGCCTGCTGGCGATCGAGCAGCGGCTGGGCCGGACACGCGAGGGTCCTCGCTTCGGGCCACGAACGATCGACCTCGACCTGCTTCTCTACGGCGACCGCACGGTTGCCGAGGCGGGTCTGGAGGTGCCACATCCCCGCTTGCATGAACGCCTGTTCGCGCTGGAGCCGCTTGCGGAGCTGGATCCAGAGCTCGTCGTTCCCCGGCTGGGGCCGCTGAGCTCGATCATCGCAGGGCTACAATCCGCCTGATGTCGCACCTCGACGAGCTCGACGAGTTCGAGGCAGAGCTCGAGCTTCGGCTGAAGAAGGAGTACGCAGCGGTCTTCCCGCTCTTCCGGTACTGCGTCCTCACGCCCGACACGACCTACCTGTGCAACCGGGTCGATCTCCAGTCGCGTCTGCAGCCGAACTATCCCCTGTTCGAGGTCGAGATGGAGGACGTCTGGGTGTGGGACAAGAACCGGCCCAGCCGGATGATCCCGCGAACGCGGATCTTCACGTCCGGCGACGTCACGGTCGAGGAGCTCCGGGGCGAGGGCGAGGAGCCCACGCTCACCGCCGAAGCGCTGGCCGAGCGGATCGGCGAGACGCTCGGCTCCGACGACGACACCGCCTGAATTTTCCACTGGCGCAGGCAGCGCCGCCTGTATGCTCGCGGCGACAGGGGTCGGAAAGGCGGTCGCCGATGCGCGACAAGCGCCGTCCCAGCGGGAGAAGGGCGCAAACACGGCGTAGCACCTCGCGTTCGGAGGGCCGGAGCCGCACCGGCCCTCCGAGCACCCTCTCCAGTCTCCGCGAGTGCGTGCCGATGGTCCTCCTGCAGTTCGCCGGCAGGAAGGACGCCTGTGCTCCCGTTCCCCGAACCGAGCTTCATGCCCTGCACCGAGTGTGGGGCGTCGGTCGCCCGCGGAGAGAGACAGGAGCATGTCTGCGACCTCGAGCGCTGGCTCGACCACCACGTCGAGCAGCTTCGACCGGAGCTCGACGGGCTCGAGGGCGAGTTGGGCGCGTACCTGAAGACTCCACGCGGCCGGTTCGACGCCTGGTACGCGGAGCGACGGCGCTGGGGCTAGATGGCTAAGGTCGTCGTGTGCTCCTCGCGGTCGACGTCGGCAACACGCAGACGGTCTTCGGGCTCTTCGACGGCCCTGCGCTGACGCAGCAGTTCAGGGTCGGAACCGACCGCTCCCACACCGGCGACGAGCTCGCGGTCATGCTGCGCGCGTTCGTCGATCTGGACTCGCTGGACGGGATCGTCCTGTGCTCGTCCGTCCCGCAGCTCGTCCACGAGTACGAAGCCTTCGCGAGCCGCTGGACCCGGGCCGAGCTGCTCGCGCTCGGGCCGGGGGTGCCGACCGGCGTCCGGATCCGCTACGACGATCCGCGCGAGGTGGGGCCGGACCGGATCGCGAACGCCGTCGCGGCGCGGGAGCGGCACGGCGCGCCGGCTGTCGTCGTCGACTTCGGCACATCGACCAATTTCGACGTCGTGTCCGCCGAAGGCGACTTCGCGGGCGGCGTGCTCGCGCCGGGGATCGAGGTCTCGATGGACGCCCTGTTCGCGCGTGCGGCGCGCCTGCCGAAGGTTCCGTTCGAGGCGCCGGAGCGTGTGATCAGCCAGACGACCACGGCGGCGCTCCAGTCGGGCCTCGTCTACGGCTTCGCCGGGCAGGTGGACGCGATCGTGGAGCGGATCCGCGCGGAGCTCGGCGCGCCCGACGCTCCCGTGGTCGCGACGGGCGGCCTCGCCGAGCTGATCGCGCCGCACGCGCGGACGATCACGACGGTCGACCCGGAGCTGACGCTTCAGGGGCTGCGGCTCGTCTGGGAGCACAACCAGCCGGGCGGCTGACGCTTCGCGGGCGCTCAAGCGTCGGCCTCGACGCTCCGATAACGGCGCTGTGGGTATTGCGACGGCAGGTGTCGATCTCCGCGCACGCTCGGGCGGCCCGACCCGCGCGGACGTCGTTATCGTCGGAGCGGGCCCCTACGGGCTCGCGGCGGCCGCGCATCTGAAGGCGGCGGGCCTGAAGACTCGGGTCTTCGGCGAGACGATGGCGTCCTGGCAGCACCACATGCCCGCCGGCATGCTCCTGCGCTCGCGCCCGCGGGCGTCGTATCTGGCGGATCCGGCGCACGAGCTCGGACTCGACCGGTACGAAGCGGAGCTCGGGCTCGAGCACGCCGATCCCGTACCGCTCGAGCGCTTCGTCGCCTACGGTCACTGGTTCCAGGAGCGGGCGGTCCCCGACCTCGACCGTCGCCGGGTCGTCCGGATCGACGCCGACGGCGGCGCGTTCACCGTCGAGCTCGACGACGGCGAGGAGCTGCGGGCCGGGCGTGCGGTCGTCGCCGCAGGGATCCTCCCGTTCGCGCGGCGGCCGTCGCTGTTCGAGGACCTGCCGCGCGAGCTCGTCTCACACGCTGCCGACCACAGCGACCTCGGCGTCTTCCGCGGCCGTCGAGTAGTCGTCGTCGGTGCGGGACAGAGCGCGCTCGAGTCGGCGGCGCTCCTGGCGGAGAACGGGGCCGAGCCCGAGGTGCTGGCGCGTCGCGACGACATCCGCTGGCTCGCTGAGGGCGGCGACGTCAACGCAGGATCGCTCCGGTACTACGCGTACCGCCGGACTGCGCTCGGCGGGCCGCGCTCCAGCTGGCTGATCGCCTGGCCTGCGCTCTGGCGCCGCCTTCCGTTCGACCGCCGAGAGCGGCTCGCCTATCGCGCGATCGGCCCGGCCGGCGCCGGCTGGCTTCGCCCCCGGCTGACCCAGGTCCCGATTACGACGTCGGAGTCGATCCTGGCCGCCTCGGAGCACGGCGGGCGCGTTCGGCTCCACCTCGCGGGCGGAGCGGTTCGCGAGGCCGACCACGTCCTGCTCGCCACCGGTTACGAGGTCGACATCACCCGTTACGACTTCCTCGCGCCGTCGCTCCTACACGCGGTGCGGCGTCACGGCGGATTTCCGATCCTCGGGCCCGGATTCGAGTCGTCGCTGCCCGGACTGCACTTCGTCGGAGCGACGTCGACGCACTCGCTGGGGCCCGTCATGCGCTTCGTCTGCGGCACGTGGGCGGCGGCGCGTGGGCTGACCCGCGGGATCGTGGGACGCGGCGTCCCGCGCGCGGGCTTCTCCTGGTGAGCGTCAGTCCCCGCGTCCTCGTCACGGACGCGGAGGAGCGCTCGGCGCTCGCGGCGTGCCGCGGCCTCGCGGCAGCCGGATACGACGTATCGACGACGTCGTCACGGCCGCTCGCCGTCGGCCACTGGTCTCGCGCGTCGAGCCGCCGGTTCTCTCTTCCGGATCCGCGGGCGGGCGCCACCGTCTACGCGCACCGGCTGGCCGAGCTTCTCGACCGGGAGCCGCACGACGTGCTGCTGCCGGGTTCGGAGGCATCGCTGCTCGCGATCTCGGCCCACCGCGGCCTGGTCGAGCCCGCGACGGCGCTCGGTCTGCCGACGCACGAGCTGGTCCTGCGCGCGATGGACAAGCTGCTCCTCCAGCGTGAGGCGGCCGCGGCGGGCCTGGCCGCGCCGGAGAGCGCCGTCTGCGCCGACGCCGCGGAGGCGCAGGAGGCGGCAGTTCGAATCGGATTCCCGGTCGTCGTCAAGCCGTCGCGCTCGTTCACCGACGACGACGGCGCGCTTCGGAAGGGAATGGCGCACATCTGCGCCGCCGACGATGCGGTCGAGCAGGCCGTGGGAGCGCTCGGAGCGCCCGTGGCCGTCCAGCGTTACCACCCAGAGGCGGAGATCGTCTCGTGTGCGGGCGTCCGCCTCCCGGACCGTCTGGTCGGCCTGACCCTTGCGCGCTACGCGCGGACGTGGCCCCCGGAGGCCGGCAGCGCATCGATGGCGCGCACAGTGGAAGCTCCGGCCGAGCTCGAGGCCGCGGTAGAAGAACTCCTGCGGCGGATCGGCTGGGTCGGGATCTTCGAGCTCGAGCTGCTCGACCTCGGGGAAGGACGTCTCGCCGCGATCGATCTCAACCCGCGCGTCTTCGGCTGGCTTGCGCTCGCGATCGCCGCCGGAGCGAACCTGCCCGCGCTCTGGTGCGACCACGTGCTCGGGCGGCCGGCCCCGGGTGCCGGCGTGGCCCGGCC
>DATENZ010000001.1:0-16037 GCA_035274625.1 Gaiellaceae bacterium | reverse complement strand
AAGTAGCGCGCCGCTTTTGCCCGCACCGCCGCAAGGTCCTCGTCCAGACGCGGTAGAAGCGACTCGATTTCAGCGACCAGCGCCTTTTCGTCGACCGTGGTGCAGCGGCCCTCGCGCAGCACGACCTGGCCGTCGACGACGACGTGCCGCACCGCCCGGCCGGTCTCCGACAGCGCGAGCCCGGCCTCGAGCGACTGCGCACCTGCCAGGCCGTCGCCGAGCAGGTCGACGACCACGACGTCGGCGAGGAAACCGGGCTCGAGCGCGCCGAGGCGGCCCGAGAGGCCGAGCGCCGCCGCGCCCCCCTCCGTCGCCATCCGCAGCGCGTCGGCGCCGCTGACCCAGCGGTCGAGCACGCCGTCGTTGTGGATCAGCGCAGCGAGCTTCAGCTGCGTCCAGAGCACCTGGTTGTCGGAGGACGCGGACCCGTCCGCCCCGAGCGCCACCTTCGCGCCCGCGCCGAGCAGCTCCGGAATCGGCGCGCGTCCACTCCCGAGGCGGAAGTTCGCGGACGGGTTGTGGACGACGACCGCGCCGCGGTCGGCGATCAGCTCCACGTCCTCGGGGTCGAGCCAGACACCGTGAGCGAGCGAGCAGTTCGGGCCGAGCAGCCCGATGCGGTCGAGCGCGCCGATGGGCCCGTCCTCGAACCGCAGTCGGCACACGTGGATCTGGAGCGGGCTCTCGAGGACGTGGATGTGCACGCCGATGCCGTGCCGCCCTGCCGCCTCGGCCAGACCCGTGAGCAGCTCGTCCGAGCACCACTGCGGCCCGCAGGGGCCGGCGAACACCTGCAGGCGTCCACCGGCAGCGCCGTTCCACCGGGTGACGAGATCCTCGAGCTGCGCGAGCAGCTCGGCCACGGGGAGGACGCCGACGTCGGTCAGAAGCGCTCCGCCGACGTCGACGCCCAGGGCGTCCGCGAGCTCGGCCGTGGAGTCGGCGTCGAAGACGAGCGGCGCGACCGCGGCGCGGATGCCGATCTCCGCGTACGCGCCCAGCACCGCATCGACGCCGGCCGCGGACGGGGGCGTCATCCAGACGTGGTCGACGACGGAGGTCGCCCCGGTGAGGAGCATCTCGAGCGCCCCGGCGAGCGCGCACGCTCGGTGGTCGTCCTCGTCGAAGACGCCGGCGGTTCCGAACATGCGCGCCAGCCAGGGCTCGAGCGGCAGCCCCTCGCCGGAGCCGCGCAGGCACGTCTCGGGCGAGTGCGTGTGTGCGTTCACGAGCCCCGGCAGCGCGAGGAGCCGGCGTGCGTCGATGACCTCGGCGCCGGCCGGCAACGGCGCGCCCGTCGGCTCGATCGTCGCGATGCGGTTGCCGGAGATCGCGATGTCGACGTCCCTGCGGAGGTCGCCCGGCCGTACGAGCGCGTCGCAGCCGCGCAGGACGAGCGTCGCCGGATCGCCGCTCAACGACCCTGCCAGCGGGGCTGGCGCTTCTCGGTGAACGCCGCGTGGAACTCACGGTGGTCGAGCGTCGTCATCAGCAGCGCCTGGGTCTGCGCCTCGAGCTCGATCGATCCGGCGAGGTCGAGGTCGAGCTCGCGCGAGAGCAGCAGCTTCGTGTTCGCGTACGCGAGCGCGGGCCCGTCCGCAAGGCGTCGAGCGAGAGCCTGCGCCTCCCCCGCCAGCTGCTCGTCGTCGACGAGCCGGGTGACGAGCCCGTACCGCTCCGCCGTCTCCGCGTCGATCGTGTCCCCGAGCAGCAGCAGCTCGCTGGCGCGGCCGAGCCCGACGATCCGCGGGAGGAGGTACGCCGACCCCATGTCCGCCCCGGCGAGACCGACCTTCGTGAACAGGAACGCGAAGCGGGCCGACCGCGCGACCACGCGCAGGTCGGACGCGAGCGCGATCACGGACCCTGCGCCCGCCGCGATTCCGTTGACGCCCGCGACGATCGGCTGCGGGCACTCGCGCATCGCCTGCACGACCGCCCCCGTCATGCGCGTGAACTCGAGCAGGCCCTTCGCGTCCATCTCCAGGAGGCGGCCGATGATCTCCTGCACGTCGCCGCCCGAGCAGAAGCCCTTGCCGCGGCCGGTGATCACGACGGCGCGGACATCGTCGCGGTGCGGCAGCTCGCGGAACAGGTCGCGCAGGTCCGCATACGAGGCGAACGTCAGGGCGTTCAGCTTGTCGGGGCGGTCGAGCGTGATCGTCGCGACGCCGTCCGCCACCTCGAACGCGACGTGCTGCCAGTCCGGGGTGAAGCCGGCGGAGGCGCGAAACGGGCTCATGATCGCAGGCCGCCGCCGTCGAGCACGAGGGTCTCGCCGTTCACCGCCGCCGCCGCGTCGGAGGCGAGGTACGCGACCGCCGCGGCGACCTCCTCCGGCTCGAGCAGGCGCCCGAGCGGGATCGTCTTCACCAGCGCCTGCACGGCCTCCTCCCCGGTCCGCCCCGTCCGCTCGGCGATGTTCTCCAGGGCCCGCTGCGTCATCGGCGTGCGCACGTACGTGGGGCAGACCGCGTTGGCCGTCACGCCGGTGCCGGCAAGCTCGGCCGCGACGGCTCGCATGAAGCCGACGGCGGCGTGCTTCGAAGCCGTGTATGCCGACACGTAGCGCGCTCCCCCGAGGCCGGCCGTCGACGCGACGGTGACGACGCGGCCGCGGTCCCGGTCGAGCATCCCGCCGAGCACCGCGCGCGTGCACAGGAAGACGCCGGTCGCGTTCACGTCCAGATGATGTCGCCACTGCGCCAGCGTCGTCCTGGCAACCGGCGCCGACTCCGCGACGCCCGCGTTGTTGACCAGCACGTCGACCTCGCCGAGCCGGTTGAACAAGGCCTGTACCTGCTCCTCGTCCGAGACGTCGCAGACCTCGTCGACCTCGCCCGCGGTGCGACCCACCGTGACGACGCGATCGCCGGCGGCGGCGAAGTGCTCGGCGACCGCCCGGCCGATGCCCTTCCCCCCGCCGGTGACGACGACGAGACGCGTCACGTCGCCGTCATCACGAGGTTGCGGTACTCGTCCACGCGCGCCTCCTGCCCGGGCGGGACCACGAGCGTCGTGATCGGCGTCCAGACGACCGCCGGACCCGGGACGACGTTGCCCGGGAGCAGGCGCTCGAAGTCGTAGCCCGGCACGTCCTGAAGCGCCGCGGCCGCGTCGACCCACGCCGTGACGGTCTTCACGACCGCGCCCGAGGCGTCGCGGTCGCCGAGCTCGAGCACGCGGAGATCCGGCCTCTGCACCGCGCCGCTCCCACGCACGCGGAAGCTGACCATCTCGATCCCGGCTTCGCGGTAGGCGGATTGCGGCCCGTACTTCTCCTCGTAGAGCCGGTCGAACAGCTCGAGCGTTCGCTCGATCAGCTCCTCGCTCGGCTCGTCATCGCCGAGAACCGGCACGGTGAGGATGTGCACCTGCCGGCGGTAGCGCATGTCGACCGCCCGCTGCAGCTTCATCTGCTCGCGGGCGAAGCCCTCCGCAGCGAGCAGACCGCACACGCGCGCCTCGAGCTCTGCGAACACGCTCCGGACGACCTCGACGGCGAACGGCGCGCGGAGCGGATGCGTGATCTGGTCCTCGTGCGCGACGTCGGAGGTGACGAGGCCGAACGCGCCGTGCACCGAGGCCGAGTGCGGGATGACGACGTGCGAGACGCCGAGCTGCTCGCCGTACGCACCGACGTGCATGCCCGCGGTGCCGCCGAACGAGAACAGTGCGAACCGCCGAGGGTCGAAACCGCGCTGCACCGTCGTCTTGTGGAGGAGGTCGTAGAACAACGAGTTCGCAAGCTTGTACATCGCCGCCGCCGCCTCGATCGGGTCGAGCCCGAGCGGCCGGGCGATCTTCTCGGCGAACGACCTGCGCGCGCTGTCGATGTCGAGCGACACACGCCCGCCCAGGAAGAAGTCCGGGTTCAGATAGCCGAGGATCGCGTCGATGTCCGTGATCGTCGGCTCCTGACCGCCGTGTGCGTACGCGACCGGGCCGGGGTAGGAGCCGGCGCTGCGCGGGCCGATGCGAGGCGTCCCCGTGCGCGGCTCGATCGAGACGATGCTGCCGCCGGCCAGGCCGAGCGAGACGACGTCCATCTTCGGGAGCGCGTAGTGGTAGCGGAGAACCATCGACTCGCGCTGGTACTCGATCAGCCCTTCGCGAACCGTTCCGACCTTGAAGGTCGTCCCGCCCATGTCCGCGGCGATGATGTTCGTGAAGCCGAGCCGCTCGCCGAGGCTCTGCGATCCGACGAGCCCGCTGACCGGGCCGGACTCGATCATGCCGACCGGCCGTTCCGCCGCCTCCTCGACGGGGAGCAGGCCGCCGTACGCCTGCGCTACGAGCAGCTGCCCGGTGAATCCCGCCTCCGCCAGCCGGCGCCGCAGGTTGTCGAGGTAGCCGCGCACGACGGGCCCGAGCCTCGCATTCAGCGCCACCGTCGACATGCGCTCGTACTCGCCGACGATCGGTGCGATCTCGTGCGAGAGCGTGAGGAAGAGCTGCGGCGCGCGCCGGCGCACCACCTCCGCGATCAGCCGCTCCGACGAGGGGTTGACGAATGACCAGAGCGTGCTGACCCCGATCGCGTCCACACCCGCGTCACGCAGCCGATCGACGGCGGCCTCGATCTCGGGCTCGTCGGGCGCGGTCTTCACGTCCCCGCCAGCGTCGGTGCGCTCGCGGACGCCGACCACGAGCGAGCGCGGCACGACGGGCGGCAGCTTGTCCGTCTCGATCGGATTGCGCTTCCCCTCCTCCGTCAGCCCGGACCAGCGGCCGTAGCCGCCGCGCATCGCCACCAGCGTGTCCTCGAAGCCACGCGACGTGATCACCCCTGCCGTCGCCAGCGTGCCGTCGACGACGGCGTTCTCGGCGACCGTCGTCGAGTGGAGGAAGAGCCGCGTGCCCGCGAGCAGCTCGGCGACGCCGATCCCGATCTGGTCGGCGGACACACCGAGCGCGTCGAGGATCCCCCCGGAGAAGTCGGGCGGCGTCGAGAACGCCTTCCCCAGCGTGACCCGGCCGGTGTCGTCGACGACCACGCAGTCCGTGCACGTGCCGCCGATGTCGATCCCGACGACGTAGTCCACTACGCCCCCACTCCTGCGCCGGAGTCGCGAAGCGCCCGCCGGTCGATCTTCCCCGACGCCGTCTTCGGCAGCGAGCCGGCAAAGCGCACGTCGCGGGGAACCTTGTGCGGCGACAGCCGTGTCCGGACGAAGTTCCGCAGCTCCGACGGCTCCACGGCGGCACGTGCGACGACCCACGCGCGCGCGAGCACGAGCCCGTGCTCGTCGTAGCCGACGACCGCGCACTCGGCGACTGCGGGATGGGCAAGAAGGGCGTTCTCGATCTCGAGCGGCGCCACCCAGATGCCGCCGACCTTGAGCAGGTCGTCGGCGCGCCCGCGGTACCAGAAGTAGCCGTCCTCGTCCCGAACGAAGAGGTCGCCGGTGCGCACCGTGTTCCCGTGGAAGGTGCGTTTCGATTTCTCGTGGTCGCCCCAGTAGCAGAGCGCGGCGCTCTCGCCGGACACCCAGAGCTCGCCCGGCGTCCCGTCGGGCACCTCGTGCCCGTCCTCGTCGAGCAGTCGCGCGTCGTACCCCGGGACGAGCCGGCCCGCGCTCCCGGGCCGGATGTGCCCCGGCCGGCTCGAGATGTAGATGTGGTAGAGCTCCGACGAGCCGACGCCCTCGATCACCTCGAGGCCGAAGAGGTCGCTCCAGCGCTCGTGGATCTCGGCGGGCAGCGCCTCGCCGCCGGAGACACACATGCGCAGCGAGGAGAGGTCGCGCCCGCGCGCGCCTGGGAGATCGAGCATCGCGCTCATCATCGTCGGCACGTTGACGAGAATCGTCGGGCGGTGGCGCTCGATCAGATCGAAGATCAGCTCGGGCGTCGAGCGCTCCGGAAAGACGATCCCGGCGGCGCCGACGCCGAAGGTGAACAGCGCAGCCATGTCCCGCCCGTACCCGAAGAAGAGCTTCGGCACGGGCAGCACGACGTCGTCCTCTCGGTAGCCGGCGACGTCGCGCGCATAGCACTCGAACGAGATCAGCGGGTCGTGGGCGAGGTGCACGGCGGCCTTCGGCGCGCCGGTCGAGCCGGTCGTGAACTTCCACAGCGCGACGTCGTCCTTCGTCGTCGGCGCCGGCTCGAGCTCGGCGGACGCTTGCGCCACGAGCTCGGCGAAGGAGTCGTCGACGACGAGCAGCTGCGGCACGAACCGCATCCCGGAGACCGCCTCCTCGACCGTCGCGCGCGTGCCGTCGTCGACGACGATCACGCGTGCACGCGTGTACTCGGCGTAGTACGCGTAGTCCTTCGCCTGCAGGAACGTGTACGCCTCGGCTACGACCGCGCCGATCTTGAGCGCCGCGTACCACGTCGCAACGAACTCCTTGCCGTCGGAGAGCGCGAGCAGGATGCGGTCCTCGGGGCGCACTCCGAGCTCGAGGAGCACGTTGCCGATGCGGTTGGTCAGCTCGGCGAGCCCGCGGTACGTGACGCGCTCGTCGCCGCAGTAGAGCGCGATCCGGTCGCCGCGTCCCTCCTCGAGGTGACGGTCGACGAACCAGCTCGTCAGGTTGAAGGAGCGCGGGATGTCCTCGTAGCGGATCACCGGGGCCAGGCGGCGATCCGGTCGTGCAGCGGCGGATCGTCGCCGGCGACGAGCTCGGTGTCGAGCAGCGTGCCGCACCCGGGACAGCACGACTCGATCAGCGAGAACTCGCCCGACACCGTGCGCAGCGGGCCCGCGCGGTCGAGCGGGACACGCCGCACCACCGCTTCGTCCTTCCAATCTCGGCCGCCCGGCGCGACCTCGACGCCGCACCAGGTGCACTGCGTCGCGCCGCCCGCCGTGCGCTGGAGGTACTCGGAGATGCGCATGCCGCTCGCCTCGACGTCGCGGCGCTCCTCGGTCGCGGGCGCGCGGCCCAGACGCTCGGTGCGGATCTCGAGGCGCCGCGCCCGCGTCGCCTCGGGCGACCCGGTGACGACGCCGTAGATCTCGTTCGCCGCCTCCGTGCTGACGAGGCCGCGGTCGACGTCGTCCTCGACGAGGGCGGGGTCACGGTCGACGGGATCGCCGTAACCGCCTCCGCCCATGAAGCGCACGAACTGGGCGTCGCCGTCCTCGAGCTCGAGCATCCCCCAGAACTGGTCGTCGCGCGTCTCGCCGCGCAGCTCGTCGAACGACCCCGGCAGGTCCCCGACGTTCGCGTGCCGGAAGGTCGAGTACGCGACGTTGCACCCGGGGTAGCCGCCGAACAGCCCGAGGCTCATCGGGGCGCGCGTTCCCTTCCCGAACAGCACCAGGCCGACGGGGCCGTGCGCGCGGTTCGGCGTGAAGGCGTACTCGTGGCAGACGCCGCCCCGGTACTTGCCGGGCCCGCCGGAGTCGGGCACCGCACGGCGGAAGAGGTAGCGGATCGGCGTGGTCAGCTCCTGGCTCTCCGCGTTCGCCCAGCGCGAGACGACGTTGGGGATCTCGCCGCCCATGTCGACGCCGTCCTTGAACGCGCGAGCGCCGGCGGCACCGCAGAAGGTGTCCGTGAGCGGCGCGATGAAGAACTCGCCCTCGTCGGTCAGCCCGTGCGTCTCGACGTGCGCATGGCTGCCGTGCCACACGGCGGTTGCGCGGTCCTTGTACTTCTCGCTCGCGCCGAACAGCTTGGAGAGCGCGAGCGTCGACAGATTGTTGACGATCTGAATCGTCCCGACGGTCGCGATCGAGATCGGGGCCGGGCGGATGCAGTTGACGACGGTCCCCTCCGGGGCGACGAGCCGGATCGGCCGCGTCACGCCCTCGTTCCACGTCACGTCCCACGCGAGCAACGGGAAGATCGGCGCGAAGATCCCTCCCCAGGTCGCCCAGTACGAGCAGTTGACGCCGAGCTGCGTCTGCGGGCTCGACCCGGTGAAGTCGTACGTAAGTGTCTCCCCCTCCTTGACCGCGGTGAGCTCGACCTTCGCGTTCGCGCCGGGCATGTCGATGTACTCGCGCACGCGCCACTCGCCGTCGGGAAGCTCGGCGAGGCGCCGGCGGACGAGCACCTCCGACTGCCGGATCAGGTCCTCGGACACCGCCTCGACGACGTCGACGCCGTAGTCGGCGTAGAGCTCCTTCATGCGCGTCTTCGCGACGTGGTTGGCGGCGAGCTGCGACTTGAGGTCGAGCTGGGTCATCCCCGGGTCGCGCACCATGTTCAGGAAGGTGTCGAGCACGTCGCGACGGATGCGCCCCCGCTCGACGATCTTCAGTCCCTTCGACTGGAAACCCTCCTGGTAGTTGTCGCGCGCGCTCGGCGAGAACCCGCCTGGATCGACGGCTCCGATGTCCGTGACGTGCACGAAGTTGGCGACGAAACCGGTCAGACGGCCTTCGAAGTGGATCGGCGAGATCAGGTACACGTCGGGCGGGTGCAGCGCAGCCGTGTACGAGTCGTTGAGGAAGTAGACGTCGTCCTCGTCGATCCCGGGGTCGTCGGCGTAGGTCGCGAGGATGTGCTTGACCGCCTGTGCAGCGCTCGTCAGGTGGTGCAGGAAGCCGACGCCGCCGACCATCAGGCCCCCGTCGGCCTTGTACAGCGACGCCATCAGGTCGTGGCCCTCGTTCGTGATCGGCGAGCCCGAGACGTTCTCGAGCGCGATGATCGTCTCGTCCATCACGCTGTAGAGCTTGTGGCGGATGATCTCGAAGGTGACGGGATCGACGTCCGCTGCGACCGCCATGTCCCTCCGAGCCTAAATGCTCACACGCGACCGAAGAGCCCGGAGCGGTCCCGGCCGCCGCTGCCGGCGACGAGGGCGCGCACGACCTCGATCGTCATCTCGACGAGCGTCGCGTAGATCTCCTCGCCCTCCTCGGCGGTCGCTTCGGCCGGCGCGCCGCAGTACGCCTGCGGCAGACCCATGTCGCGGAAGTCCTTCATCCCCGCGGCGATCACCTTCGGCAGGCTGACGGGCACGTACTCGAGCTTCGCCGCCGCCGCGCGGTCGACGAGGTGCGGGTACTGCGCGAGCACGAGCGACGTCTCGTAACGACCGGCGTGGCACTCGCCCAGACGGAACTCTTGGGTCAGGCGCTGCGCGCGCTCCTTCCGCGTCAGGTCGAGGTAGCCGGCGCGGATCCCCTGCTCGTCGAGGCGGTCGAGGCTGCGGTGCAGCGTCTGCACGTGCTCCGGCTCGAAGTGGTTGTTGACGATCACGACGTGCGGGAAGCCCTGGCGCGCCAGCGACGAGCAGACGTCGACGACCATCCGCTCGAGCGTCTCCTCCTCCACGTGCACCGCGCCGGGGAAGCCGGCTGTGTAGCGCGTGACCGCGTACGGCAGGGTCGGCAGGATCAGGGCCCGCAGCTCGGGGTCGTCGCCGAGTCGCTGCGCGACGCGCTCGCAGATGCCGATCGAGATGATCGGGTCGGTCGCGAGCGGCGAGTGCGGCCCGTGCGGCTCGGTCGAGCCGACCGGGAAGAGCAGCACGGTCGTGCGCTCGTCGTCGAGCAGCTCCTGGATGCGCGGGTACGCGAGGTTCGCGAAGTAGAGCTCGTCCACGGCGGCACAAGCGTATAGAGCGTCCGCCGGACCACGGCTGCGGGCTACGCCCGGCGCGGGCGGATCGCGATCGTCACCCGCGAGACCGCGCACAGCCGCTCTCGCTCGTCCCTGCAACGAACGTCCCAGACCCACGTCGTGCGACCACGATGGAACGGCTCGCCTTCCGCCTCGATCGTCCCGGCGGTCATCGGCCGCAAGAAGCTCGTGTAGTTCGACATGCCGGTGACGACGAGCGCCGGGTCACGACCGACGCCTTCGGCGGTCCCCTCGGACGCCAGGGCCTCGGCGAGCGCCGCATAGACCCCGCCGTGCACCAGTCCCTCCGGCTGGAGGTGGCGATCGTCGATCGTGAACCGGCCGTGCACGCGGTCGGCGCTGAGCAGCGGGAACTCGAACGCCAGCACCTCGTGCAGCCGCCGAGGAGCGCTCACGGCATCACCGGCACACGGCCAGGTTACGGGACGGAAGACGCGGGGCGGGTGGGCACGCGCCCACCCGCCCACGCCTGATCTACGAGCAGATCCAGCTCGGCGACGAGACGGCGCAATGGTTCCCCGGGAAGGTGTTCCCGGTGCCGCTCTCGTCCCAGAAGATGTCCCAGGGCGTGTTGTCGGTCGCCTTGTTGTCGTGGACCTTCACGCCGGTCGGATCGGCGCCTCCGCTCGCGAGCGACGAGAGCACCACGATCCCGCCCGGTGGCAGGGGACCGCCGCCGGCACCGGGCCCGTTCCCCGTCACCGTGTTCTCCTCGACGAGCACGTTGGCGGCGCCGAGCACGAGGATCCCGATCCCGGAGATCGGCGGGGGGCCGTCCGGCTCGCCCGCGCAGGGCGCATTGTTCCCCGTCGCCGTATTGTCAGTCACGCGCCAGTTCGCCGCGGGGATCGGGGCCTCGCCCGAGTCGACGACGTTGATCCCGACGCAGTTGCCGAACACGGTGTTGTCGCTGACGACACCGTTGCTCGAATCGCGGATCAGGATGCCGTCCCCTTCCTCGCCTCCGGTGCCGTTGCGGTAGGCGAGGTTGCGCTTCACGACTGCGGCCGCGTCCTCCGAGTCGCCGATGTAGAAGCCCGGCTCGCCGTTGTCGTGCGCGATGCTGTCCGTGAACGTCACCTTGTGGAGGACGAAGCCGCTGATCCCGTAGCCGCCGTTCCCCTCGGCCTCGACCTCGTCCACGGTCAGGCCGCTGACGTTGAAGGCGAACACGCCGAAGCCCGGGAAGTTGCGGATCGTGAAGCCCTTGATCAGCGCGTCCTTCCGGGTCGCGAACGGGGCGAAATCCCCGATCACGCAGACGCCGTTGATCGTCTCGGGGATGGTCGGATCGGCACACGGGCCTGTCGGCTCGGCGCCCGGCTCGAGCACGGTCTGGCCGATGCCTGCGCCGACGACGTGAATGCGGTTCTTCGTGATCGTCAGGTTCTCCTGGAAGACCCCTGGGCCGACCCTGATCGTGTCGCCTGGATGCGCCGCGTCGATCGCGGCCTGGATCGACTGGCCTGCGTTGACCTGAATCCCCCGCGCCTGAGCGGGCACCGCCGCCAGGCCGACGACGGCGACCACGAGCACACCCATTCCGGTCCGTAGCAATTTGCCCATAAAGGCTCCTTTCTCCCCTGGCCCGCGAGGTCCGGGCGAACCTTGCTTCCTGCCGCGGGCGACCCTAGCAGCGCCGACGTTAGGGACGAGTTAAGGAGTGACGAGGACCCGGCCGCGTGACCCGGCGAGCGCGGCGTCGAACGCCTCGTTCACCTGCTCGAGCGGATATGTCGGCCCGAGCAGGTCGCGCAGCCGGAGCCGCCCGGCGCGGAGGTGGTCGAGCAGGATCGGCAGCGCGACGGCGGGATCCTCGGAGCCGTACATCGTCCCGGTCAGGAACTTCTCCCGCCGGTTGAACTCGGCGAAGTCGAGGTCGAGACGCTCGCCGGTCGCGGGGATCCCGACGATCACGCACGTGCCGCCGCTGCGCGTGAAGCGGAGGGCGAGCGCAGCCGTCTCGGGGTTTCCGACGACGTCGAGCGCGCGGTCGGCGCCGTCGGGGAGGATCTGCCGCATCAGCGGCTTCAGGCCGTCCGGGTCGGTCGTGTGGGTCGCACCGAGCTCCCGCGCGAGGGCGAGCCGTTCCTCGAGCGGGTCGACGACGACGATCGTCTCCGCTCCGGCGATCCGGGCGCCCTGGACACAGAACTGGCCGACGCCGCCCGCGCCGACGACGAGCACGCTCTCGCCTGGCTGGGTCTTCGCCGCGAACAGCGCAGCGCCGACGCCGGTCAGGGCGGCGCAGCCGAGGAGCGCCGCCTCCTCGAGCGGAACGTCTCCGCCGATCGGGAGCGCGACCTGCTCGGTGACGACGAGCCGCTCGCTGAGGGCGCCGGTGGCCGTGCCTCGGTAGAGCAGCTCGCCGTCGAGCGTCATGCCCGTCGTCCCGTCGACGAGCGTGCCGTTCCCGATCGCGCGGTGGAGGCTGATGCACGCCGCCGGCCGCCCGCGCCGGCAATCGGCGCACTCGCCGCACGACGGAGCCCACGAGAGGACGACCTCGTCGCCCGGCTTCACCGACGTGACGCCGTCACCCACGGCCTCGACGACGCCCGCACCCTCGTGGCCGAGCACCGACGGCGTCGGGCGCGTCCACTCCCCGCGGATCGAGTGCAGCTCGGTCCCGCAGATGCCGACCGCGGCCATCCGCACGAGCACGCCCCGCGGGCCGGGCTCGTCGAGGTCGATCTCCCTGACCTCGAGCGGCTGCCCCGGCCCGCGGAAGACCGCGGCCTTCGACTTCACGCCCCGAGCGCGCGCGCGACCGACTTGCAGTCGGTCACCGTCGAGACGTTCTGGAGCGCGTAGTTGATCGAGGCGTTGTGCCAGTCGGCGTTCATGGTCGAGCAGCCGTCCTCGGGCACGATCATGAAGTAGCCCTTGTCCGCACCCGTGCGGGCGGTGTGCTCGATCGACATGTTCGTCCAGGCGCCGCTGACGACGATCGTGTCGACGCCGAGCCCGGCGAGCAGCGTCTCGAGCTTCGTCCCCTCCCACGCGCTCATCCGCATCTTCTCGACGACGTAGTCCCCCCGCTTCGGCTCCAGCCCCTTCGCCGGCGCGGCGCCCCACGAGCCGCGGACGAGGGCGTTCGCGCCCTTGACACCCTCGAAGAGCGGCGCGTTCTGCTTCAGCCCGGGCGCGCCCTTCTCGACGATGTACCAGACGTGGACCACCGGCGCGCCGGCCTTCCGGAACGCGGCGGCGAGTTTCCTCACGTTCGCGACCACGTTCTGCTCCGTCGCATGCTGCGGGGAGCCGGAGTCCGCGAACGCCCCCTTCTCGATGATCACGTCGTTCTGCAGGTCCTGGATCAGGAGCGCGGTGCGCTTCGCGTCCAGCTTCAGCTTCGCCATGTATCTCCTCCTACTTGCTCATGAAGGGCTCGCGGCGCGCGGACACCTTCGTCCGGAACCGGTACAGCCCCGTCGTCGCCGCCACGAACATCCAGTTCCAGTCGGGGCCGCCCCAGTGCAGGTTGCCGACCGGCTCGGGGATCTGGACGGTGCCGAGATGCTCGCCCTCCGGGCTGAAGACCAGGACGCCGCCCGGGCCGGTCACCCAGATCGTGCCCTCCTCGTCGCACTTCATCCCGTCGACGAGGTCGCCCTTCTCGATGCTGGCGGTGCCGATGCTCTCGGCGAGGACGCGCCCGTTCGCCAGCGACCCGTCGCCCTGGACGTCGAAGGCGCGGATGTGCGCGCGATCGGTGTCGTTGACGTACAGGATCGACTCGTCCGGCGAGAAGCAGAGGCCGTTCGGCTGCCCGAAGTCGTCGGCGAGGAGCTGCAGGTCGCCGCCCCCCGCGGGGATCCGGTAGACGCCCTGGAAGTCGAGGTCCTGGTCGCGCTCGACGCCGAAGCCCGGCATGCGTCCATAGGTCGGGTCGGTGAAGTAGATCGAGCCGTCGGAGTGGATGCAGACGTCGTTCGGGCTGTTCAGCTCCTTGCCCTGGTAGTGCGAGGCGAGCACCTCGCGGCCGCTCCCGGTCCCGTCCGGGTCGACGCGCACGACGGAGCTCGTCGAGTGCTCGCAGATGATCAGCCGGCCGTTCGTGTCGAGCGTCATCCCGTTGCCCTTGTTGCTCGGGCTCGCCACGACCTGAACGCCGCCGGCTTCGTCCCACCGCCGGCGTGTGTCGCCAGGCATGTCCGAGAAGAGCAGGAACTCGCCCTCCGGATTCCAGATCGGACCTTCCGTGAAGGTGCAGCCGCTGCCGAGCTGCTCGACCTCGACGTTCTCGTCGACGAGCCGCCCGAGCTTGTCGGACTTCACGTCTACTGCGCTCACGCTCTCCCTCCTGGTTGCGTGGAAAGACGAGCGCGAACCTAACACAGCGGGGACAGGCCCAAGCCTGTCCCCGAGCTACTCGTCCTCGGGTTCGAAGTCGAGCGCCAGCGAGTTGATGCAGTAGCGCTGCCCGGTCGGGTGCGGCCCGTCCGGGAACACGTGCCCGAGGTGCGAGTCGCAGGTCGCGCAGCGCACCTCGATCCGGCGCATGCCGTGGCTTTCGTCCACCTCTGTCTCGACCGCCGCCTCGTCCGCCGGCTCGAAGAAGCTCGGCCAGCCCGAGCCCGAGTCGAACTTCGCATCCGAACGGAAGAGCTCGGCGCCGCACGCGCCGCAGCGGAAGACGCCGCCCTCCTTGACGAAGTTCAGGTCGCCAGACCACGGCGGCTCGGTCGCCGCGCACCGCAGGATCGCGTAGCGGTCCGGGTCGAGTTCCTGCCGCCACTGCTCGTCTGTCTTACGAATTTTCTCCATACCGATCAGTCCACCGAGGCGTGGATTCGTTGCTTCGCGGTCTTCAGCTTCCCGCCCTCGCGGTCCGCCCGCACCGCGAGGATCTCGGCGAGGATCGACAGCGCCGTCTCCTCCTGCGTGTCCGCGCCGATGTCCAGGCCGCAGGGGCCCGAGATCCGGTCCAGATCCGCCTCGGACACGCCCGCCTCGAGCAGCCGCTCCCGGCGCCGCTCCTGGTTCCGGCGCGAGCCCAGAGCGCCGATGTAGAACGCTTCGGTCTCCAGGGCGCTTTTCAGCGCCGGCTCGTCGAACTTGTCGTCATGGGTGAGGACGACAACGGCGGTCTGGTGATCGGGGGCGACCTGGGCGAGCGCCTCCTCGGGCCACTCGACGATCAGCTCGTCGGCGCTCGGGATCCGCTCGCGAGTCGCGAACTTCCCGCGGGCGTCCGCGACGATCACGGTCCAGCCGAGGAGCTTCGCCGCGCGGCCGAGCGCCTCGGCGGTGTCGACCGCGCCGTACACGAACAGCCGCGGGGGCGGGCCGTACCACTCCGCGAAGACCTTCGAACCGTCGGCGAGCTCGAGGAGGCGGTTCCTCCCGCGCCTGATCAGCTCGTCGAACTGCCCGACCGCTTCTTCCGGAACCCCGTCGCCCACGTGCTCGCCGCCCTCGAGGACGAGAAGCTTTCCGCCGGCGCCGTCGCCCTCGACGACGGTGAAGACGATGCCGCGCTCGCAGGAGCGCGCCAGCTCGGCGAGCCGCTCGATCACTCCACGCGCTCCACGAAGACGTCGATCTCGCCCCCGCACGGCAGGCCGACCGACCACGCCTCCTCGTCGGCGATGCCGTAGCTGAGGAGCTTCGGCTCGCCCGTCTCCAGCACCTCGCGCGCGTTCTCGTAGACGTCCGACTCGACGCAGCCGCCGGAGACCGAGCCGCACATCTTCCCCGACTCGGAGACGGCGAGGCTCGTCCCCACCGGCCGCGGCGCCGAACGGCGGGTGGCGACGACCGTCGCAACGACGACCTTCTCGCCGCTCTCGCGCCAGCGCTCGACCTCGTCCAGGATCTCTTTCACGCTGCATGCCTCCTCTCGATGCCGGCGAGGACGCCGGCCAGGTCTTCGAGACTTGCCAGATTGTGCCCCGGGAGGAACCGGTCGACGAACGGCAGCGCCGCGCGCATCCCGCCCGCCAGCGGCTCGTAGTCCGGGTGGCCCTTGAGCGGGTTGACCCAGACGACGGCATAGGCGCAGCGCGCGAGCCGCGCCATCTCGCGCCCGACGGTCGCCGTGTCCTCTCGCTCCCAGCCGTCGGAGACGACCACCACCACGGCCCCGCGCGAGAGCGCCCGCCGGCCCCAGAGGTCGTTGAACGCCTTCAGCGACGCCCCGATCCGCGTCCCGCCCGACCAGTCGACCACGCGTGCCGCCGCCTCCTCGAGCGCGTGCTCGGGATCGCGGCCGGAAAGCTCCTCGGTCAGCCGGGTCAGCCGCGTCCCGAAGGCGAACGCCTCGACGCCGCGACCGCTCTCGAGCAGGCCGTGGACGAAGAGGAGGATCGCGCGCGAGTACGGCTCCATCGAGCCGGAGACGTCGCAGAGGACGATCAGCTTCCGGTGCGTCTCGACGCGGCTGCGGAAGGCGCGTTCGGCCGGGTCGCCGCCGGTCGCCAGCGACGCCCGGACGAGCCGGCGCATGTCGAGCGTGCGGCCGCGCGGGTTCCGGCGCAGCCG